>JAYKJI010000259.1:0-38259 GCA_035285405.1 Snowella sp.
ATATTCTTTTGTTATCATGTTCTTTTTGAGGAGCATTGTACTGTTTTACAGAGTATCTTGTCTTTTTTCTTTTTGCTGTAGTCTTTGCCACACAAGACTTTTAACCCTTCTTGTCTCCCTAGCAGGGGGGGGATAACTAGGTAACATGGCCTGTCGTTATTGAATATTAAGTAACAAAATATAAAAAAACTGAAAAAAACTGTCTAAATTCAACATTTAATCGATCCATATTAGACAAATACAGCTTAGAATAAGGCAGTGAAACAGCGAGTCTATAGGGATTTCAGCAATTAACATCGGCAAAATGCCTCCTGATTGATTCGTTAGTTACCACCTCCAGGGACTCCGCCCTCGGATCAATGCCCAAAAAACATCAAAATCAGACGACAAAAGGAGATCATCCAATGAATAAAGGCGAACTAGTCCACGCTGTAGCGGAAAAAGCTTCCGTCACGAAAAAACAAGCCGATGCAGTCATTACGGCGGCGATCGATGCCATTATGGAAGCAGTTGCTGAAGGCGACAAAGTCACGCTCGTGGGCTTCGGCTCCTTTGAGGCAAGGGAACGGAAAGAACGGGAGGGTCGTAATCCCAAAACCAATGAAAAAATGATTATCCCTGCTACTAAAGTTCCGGCTTTCTCGGCGGGCAAAATGTTTAAAGAAAAAGTTGCTCCCTAGCCAGAAAGTTTTCCGTATCAGTGAATCCTCCCCCTCACGGCGGAAATGTAGCTTGGGCAGCAACCATTGCAGGCTGTCCAGCTTCTGCTTTGCTAGATTTTTCGGCCAGTATTAATCCGCTTGGCCCCCCCCAAAGTGTGATGGCTGCTATCCAAGGGGCCTTTCTTCAGCTTTGTCACTATCCTGATCCCACCTATTCTCAGCTTCGATTACAGTTATCTCGCTACCATCAAGTTGCACCAGAATGGATTTTGCCTGGTAATGGTTCAGCAGAGTTATTGACCCTGGCAGGGCGATCGCTTGCCCAGTTATCGTCAACAGTGATAATTACGCCGGCTTTTGGAGACTACTACCGTAGTTTGGCGGCCTTTGATGGCCCAATTTGGCCGATTCCCTGGCCCGTCGAGCAAGCCTTTCCTCTGCTTCAGCTACAAACTTTACCGTTAAAAGAAGCCGGTTTGTTATTAAATAACCCTCATAATCCTACTGGTTATTTACTGCCCAAATCAGACATTTTACCTCTACTTTCTCGGTTCAAACTGGTGCTCGTAGATGAAGCCTTTATGGATTTTTTGCCACCAGGGAATCAACACAGTTTAGTGTCGGATTTGGCGAATCATCCTAATTTAATTATTTTGCGATCGCTGACTAAATTTTATTCCTTACCTGGACTGCGTTTTGGCTATGCCCTCGGCCATCCTGAGATTTTGCAACAGTGGCAAGCCTGGCGTGATCCTTGGCCAGTAAATGTTTTAGCGGAAGCGGCGGCGATCACGGCTTTACAGGATCAGAGCTTTCAACAACAAACCTGGAATTGGTTAACCTCTGCTAGACAGCAGCTAAAACAGTCTTTAGACCAACTCCCTGGCTTGAATCCCCTGTCCAGTGCGGCCAATTTTCTTTTAGTTAAAACTGAAGTTCCTGCATCTCAACTCCAAAAATCTCTATTAATGAATCATCAAATTTTAATTAGAGATTGTCTCAGTTTTCCAGAACTCGGCGATCGCTTTTTTCGGGTCGCAGTTCGTACAGAATCAGAAAATCAACGCTTAATAGAGGCTTTGGCGGCCTGTCTGAAATCTTGAATCGCTAAACAAAATTTACTGATCGCAGAGGGAATAACTTTGTGGACTTTCAATATGATCTTCAGCGCAGAGCGGATCAAAAGTGTTAGGATTGCCTGAGAAGAAGAAACGTGATAGATAAGGAACAAACGCTACATGCAAGAGTTTGAAAAGTCAATATCTTTCGACGGAAGGGATATTCGACTCAAGATCGGGAGGCTTGCGCCCCAAGCTGGGGGAGCCGTCCTCATTCAGTCCGGAGATACGGCAGTTTTAGTGACAGCAACGAGAGCAACCGGAAGGGAAGGAATTGATTTTCTACCACTGACAGTTGATTACGAAGAACGGCTCTATGCTGCTGGTCGCATTCCAGGTGGGTTTTTACGTCGGGAAGGCCGCCCCCCCGAAAAGGCGATTTTAATTAGTCGTCTGATTGACCGTCCCCTACGCCCCCTGTTTCCCAATTGGTTGCGCGATGACCTACAGGTTGTCGCCACTACCCTGTCTATGGACGAGGAAGTTCCACCGGATGTTTTGGCGGTGACAGGGGCTTCTGTCGCTGTCATTTTGGCCCAAATTCCCTTTTTTGGCCCAATGGCGGCGGTGCGAGTGGGTTTAATTGGTGATGATTTTATTATCAATCCGACTTACCGTGAGATTAATTCTGGAGACTTAGACCTCGTTGTGGCGGGGACACCCGATGGGGTGGTAATGGTTGAAGCAGCAGCAAATCAGTTACCAGAACAGGATGTCATTGAGGCGATCGATTTTGGTTATGAAGCGGTTCGGGATTTGATTTCTGCTCAACGGGAATTAATGAAGGATTTAGGACTCACCATTGCCACTTCTGAACCACCAACTGTCAATGAGCTAGTGTCTCAGTTTATTGAAGAAAAGGCATCGACTTCCATTACCCAGGTTTTAGCTCAATTTGAGTTAGGCAAAGAAGGTCGCGATAAAGCTCTAGATGAGATTAAAGCGAATTCAGTGGAGGCCGCGATCGCCGAATTACCCGAAGAGGATCCCGTTAAAATCTCGGTGGCAGAAGAGCCTAAAGTGGTTTCTAACCTCTACAAATCCCTGACCAAAAAACTGATGCGCCGTCAGATTATTGAAGATGGGGTACGGGTGGATGGCCGTAAATTAGATGAAGTCCGTCCCATTAGTTGTTATGTTGGTGTCTTACCACCCCGTGTACATGGCAGTGGTTTGTTTAATCGGGGCTTGACCCAGGTTCTTTCGCTGGCCACCTTGGGTTCTCCAGGAGATGCCCAGGATTTAGGGGATGATCTTCACCCTGAGGACGAAAAACGTTATCTCCATCACTATAACTTTCCGCCCTTTTCGGTAGGCGAAACTCGACCGATGCGATCGCCTGGACGACGGGAAATTGGTCATGGAGCCTTAGCGGAACGAGCTATTCTGCCAGTTTTACCCTCTCAAGAAAAATTCCCCTATGTGATTCGGGTCGTTTCTGAAGTCCTATCTTCCAATGGCTCGACCTCCATGGGATCAGTCTGTGGTTCTACTTTAGCCCTAATGGATGCGGGGGTTCCGATTACCAAACCCGTCAGTGGTGCGGCAATGGGGCTGATCAAGGAAGATAGTGAAGTGCGTATCCTCACCGATATTCAGGGCATTGAAGACTTTCTGGGTGATATGGACTTCAAAGTGGCTGGCACTGACACCGGCATTACCGCCCTGCAAATGGATATGAAAATCACGGGATTAAGCATGGACGTAGTGGCCAAAGCCATTCAACAGGCTCGTCCGGCCCGACTTCATATTCTCGAAAAAATGTTGGCGACAATTCCCCGTCCCCGTCCCGAATTATCTCCTTATGCTCCTCGCTTATTGACCGTTAAAATTGATCCTGAAATGATTGGTTTGGTCATTGGGCCCGGTGGTAAAACCATTAAAGGGATTACGGAACAAACGGGGTGCAAAATCGATATTGCTGATGATGGAACGGTGACGATCGCCTCTAGCGAAGGAGAACGGGCTGAACGGGCACGCCAAATCATCTACAACATGACCCGCAAACTCAATGAGGGAGAAGTTTATGCTGGTCGTGTGACTCGCATCATCCAAATTGGAGCTTTTGTCGAAGTCTTACCGGGTAAAGAGGGAATGATTCATATTTCCCAACTAGCGGAAGGCCGAGTCGGTCGAGTTGAAGATGAAGTGGCCGTTGGTGATGAAGTGGTCGTTAAGGTACGGGAGATCGACAGCAAAGGTCGTCTAAACCTGACCCGTTTGGGTATTCACCCTGAAGAAGCAGCCGCAGCCCGACGAGCGAGTCAATCCTAATCCTTTTCTGAGTTGATCTCGTTTAACTTGCCAGAGTGAGTTTTAAAAGCTGAAAACCTCTAACCCCCTGAACTCAACAGGGGTTTTTTATGACCGTCATCAAAAAAGTCAGCCCATCTTAACCCCCCTCAAGGCCTTGGGGAAATGGGAAAAAGTGATTGTTTTTGTTGCAATATTTGAGTGAAGCTCTCCGCATTAACTGGGGGGCTGAAGAGATAACCCTGGAGATCATCACAACCATTTTCTTGAAGAAAGGCCAATTCTGCTGGTGTTTCCACGCCTTCCGCAATCACTCGCAGATTCAGTTGGTGGGCCATCATAATAATCGCCTGGGCGATCGCTGCATTTTTAGGATTTTGATCAATCTTACGAATAAAACATTGATCAATCTTGAGAATATCAAAAGGAAATTGTTGCAGATAACTTAAGGAAGAATATCCAGTCCCAAAATCATCCATCGCAACCCGAATCCCCAAAGATTTAATCGCCTGTAATTGTTCAATGGAAGCTGGTACATCTCTAACGAGCATACTTTCGGTTAACTCCACTTCTAGATAAGAAGAGTCCGTTTTCCATTTTTGTAACAAACTAGCTAACCAAATTGCTAAATTGGGTTGGTGAAACTGACGAGCCGATAAATTGACTGCAATCCGAACCGGTGATAAATCTAGGTCAAGCCACTGCTTGATTTGTTGACAAACATGCTCCAAAACCCATTCCCCAATCTCCTGAATTAAACCTGTTTCCTCTGCCAAAGGAATAAATAAACCTGGCGAAACTAGTCCTCTTTGGGGATGTATCCAGCGAATCAAGGCTTCGGCTCCAATAATACGGTGGGATTGAGTGTTAATTTGAGGTTGATAATAAACAACAAATTGTTCTTTTGCTAATGCACCTCTGAGATCAGATTCTAATTGCAGGGGATCAGTTACTGCGGTTAATTCGGGACGATAAAACTGAAAAGAAGCACTGAGTTGAGATTTCGCGGATTCTTTAGCAATAGTTGCTTTTTGTAATAATTGCGCTAAGGTACGACCATTCTGGGGATAAAAAGCAATCCCAAATAACAAATGTAAGACAACTTCCTGGTGACGAATTAATAAGGGCGTTGATAGTTTTTGAAGTAAAGATTGGATAAAGTGAGTGGTTTTAGCGTGAGCAGTTTCCAGATTCAAAGTCTGTCGTTCTGCTACTAGCAAGATCACAAATTCATTGCTGTTTAAATAGGTGATAATATCCTGGGGCTGAAGAAAAGATTTAATTTCTTTGACCAAAGCACAAAGTAATTCATTCCCTCCTTCATAGCCAAGCAACTGATTAATCAAATGGAGACGATCTAAACTGATGAGAATTAAGGGAAAGGTAACTTCGTCCGGGGTTGATGGGATTGTCGGAGCAGCAGAAACAACGATTTGTTGAAATTTATCTTGTAGAGAAAGCTGATTCGGTAATTGGGTCAGGGGATCATGATAGAGCAGGTAGTTCAGTTGCTCTTCTTTGGACTCTAATTCACTGCGGTATTGTTGTAGGGAGTTCGCTTGTTTTTTCAGACGAATATTAATAGCATCTAATAATTCATCTTGGGTAAAGGGTTTAATCAGATAATCATCTGCGCCTAAATTCATGCCATGACGTATATCTTGCTTGGTACCTCTGGCAGTCAAAAAGATAAAGGGGATAGAGGCGGTGCTGGTATCCTGCTGTAGAGCCGTTAAAACCCCATAACCATCCAAAACAGGCATCATGACATCACAAATAATCAGATTTGGGCATTGACTTTGAGCAATTTCTATGCCCTCTCGACCATTTCCTGCTTGTAGGACTTCAAAATCTTCGAGTATTAACATTTCTGCAATCAGTTCTCGAATCGGTAATTCATCTTCAATGACTAAAATTGTCGTCATAGGAATTAGGAATTTTGCTTAGTTGTTACGGTGCAAGAAGGGAACTTGTGGAAATCACACTTTATTCTCTGCAAGATTCAAGGTTGCAGTTGTTAAGTCCAGAACACCCAATTTCTAGAAAGTTAGACTTGGCATCGTACAGGCAGACAGAAGGTCAAATAATAGTAGTTGGAATAATATTCTATCTGAATTAAGGCAATAGGCTAGGGTCTGGGAGCAAATGGTAACATCACCCTAAAGGTCGTTCCTTCATTGACCACACTGGTAAATTCCAAACTTCCTGCCTGGAGTTCAATATAGCGTTTGACAATACTTAAGCCTAATCCTGTCCCTGGAATATCTCCCACATTACTGGCTCGATGGAAGGATTCAAAAAGATGGGGCTGATCTTCGAGGGGAATACCAATACCGCGATCGCGGATCTGGAATTGGACGGCCGCGGCTAACCAAGTTAATTCTAACTCAATCACACTGCCGAGAGTAGAGTATTTGATCGCATTTGCCAATAAATTGGTCAAAATATGACGTAAGAGTCGTTCATCGAGGCGGACATTTTCCTGGGATAGGCCTTGAACCTGAAAATGGAAATGATGATCTTTGCCTAAACCAAAGCGAAATTCTTCCAAGAGGCTTTGGCAAAAAAGATTGAGATTAAGCTCTGTGGGCATGACTGCTAATCGTCCCGACTCAGCCCGACTAATACAAAGAACATCATCAATTAAATCCTTGAGACGGATGCCAGCTTGTTGAATATTACGAATATAGTGAAGTTGTTTCTCCTTCGATAACTTACAGTAATGTCTATTTAATAATTCTGCAAACCCTAAAATAGAGGTCAAAGGAGTCCGAAATTCATGGGAGACAATATCCACAAATTGACCTTTCATCTCCCTAAGCTCTTTTTCTTTTTGTAGGGCTTTTTGAATTTCTTCTTCAGCCCGTTTTCGATCCGTAATATCCGTCGCTACCCCTAAGACTTCGTAACTATTGCCATCGGGTGCAGCAATGGGAATTTTATGGGTTTGCAGGGTTTTCTGTTCTCCACTGGGCAACGTAATTGATTCTTCCGGTATCCAGAGGGGTTCAACTAAATTAATCACCTGTTGATCATCATTGCCAAATTGGGCAGCCTCTTCTGGATTAATTAATAATTCACGATCTGTTTTCCCAATCACTTCTTCGATGGTTTTGCCGTAGGCGGTGGCGATCGCCTGATTAACTAAAGTATAAAACCCTTGCTGATTTTTAACAAAAATCCAATTAGGATTTGTATCAATAATATTGCGAAGAAAGATCTGATTTTGTTGCAGAGATTGTTCGGCCTGTTTCCGTTCAGAAATATCCTCAACCATTCGCACCGCAAACTGAGGTTGTCCCTTGGCATTTCGTACCAAAGAAGCTGTCATATAAGTCCAAACCAAAGTTCCATCGGAACGGAGATAGCGATTTTCCAGTTGATAGGTATCCTGTTCTCCCTTAATTAAACACTGAAATAACCGCCGGTCTTGCTCTCTATCTTCAGGATAAGTTAGCTCAATAAAACGATTTTGGCTCAGTTCCGATTCCGTATAGCCCAGAATTTTGGTCAGGGCCAGATTGGCCTGGTAGGGATAACCTAAAGGATTCACTAAAGCAATGCCAATGGCTGCTTTTTCAAAGATAGCCCGAAATTGAGCTTCACTTTTTTGTAAAGCCGCTTCCGATCGCTTTCGATCAGTAATATCTCGTACAATCAGTTGAACAATTTTCTTGCCTTCGTATTCAATCACACTACCTGTTATATCAACCGGAACAGAGGTTTTATTTTTTTGCAAGATGGTTGCATCAGACCAAAATCCTAAACGGTTCTCCAAAATGCTTTGCCACAGATTTTTAGCGTTTTCATAGGTATGGGTCGGGATCAGCGATCCTTGAGGAAGAGCAACCAATTCATCTCGACTATAACCTGTCAATAATTCTGCTTTTTGATTCACTTCTAGAACCCGACGTTGGATATCCAAGACAAAAATCGCATCACTGGCATCCTTCATCAAGGCACGATATTTAGCCTCCTCTTCCTGAAGAGCCAGATCCACCTGTTCTCGTTCAATCATTTCTCTGAGCAGATGGGTATTGGTTGCCTCAAGCTCTTTTGTTCTTTCTTCCACCATTCTTTCTAGTTCTTCATTGAGGTTATGGAGCGCGAATTCAGTCTTTTTTCGCTCAGTAATGTCGATAAATGTCACAATCACTTGTAACAAAGTACCATCATTATTAAATTCAGGATAGGCATTTACCCAGGCCCAGGAAACATCTTTAAATTCAGTTCGATAAACTCCAACTTCGTAGTTCAGTAAGGGCTTGCCCTCTCGAATCACTTTATTCACTGGAAAGTCTGAGAGTAACATTAAAGAGGCATCCCCATGATAAAAATGCCAATCAGGAGAATCAGCTAATTTGCCTTGAAGTTCCTGTTCAATTAGGCCGAGAAAAGTGGTAGCTGCTGGATTTGCATAGGTGATCTGAGTGTTGGGTGCATGGACGACAACACCACTTTGAATATGTTCTAAAAGATGACGGTATTGTTTTTCACTCTGCTCGATTTTCTCCATCATTTGCTTACGCTCGGTAATATCCCGACAGCAGTAAAGTCTAGAGCCATTTTGAATGGAAACTTTTTTAATATTGATTAAAAGACTATGGATTTGTCCCGCTTTATCGACAATATCCTGCTCTAGATTAATAATATCACTTTGTTGCTCCCATTGCTTGTCATTCTGGAGAGGATTTCCCAATAAGGTCCGGATATTCCCCATCTGCTTGATTTCATCACAATGATATCCAAAAATGGCATCCACACTAGGACAGACAAAGGTAAAATCACCTTGATCATCCGTAATAAAAATAGCATCGGCAATACTGGAAAGCACGACACGATAGAGCAATTCTGATTCTTTAAGTTCTTGAGTTCTTTGCTCAACCAACTCTTCTAGGTGAATGGTTAAGGACTGCAATTGAGATTCTATCAGTTGACATTCTTGGAATTGCCGCTGTAATTGCTGATTAGTTTTCTGGAGGGTGAGATTTTTTTGTTTTAATTCTTCTTGCTGTTGAAATAAACGGACAAAAACACTGATTTTATTGAGCAAGATTTTAACATTTAGCGGTTTGACCAGATAATCAACAGCCCCCGATTCATAGCCGTTAAATAGCTGCATATCACTACTTTCGGTCGCGGTTAGAAAAATAATCGGAGTAGTACTAGAACGAGCCTCAAGACGGAGACATTCGGCTGTGGCAAAACCATCCAGACGAGGCATATTGACATCAAGCAAGATAAGGGCAAAATCCTCTTCCTTTGCCAAAGCGATCGCTTCTCGGCCTGAATAGGCCTTAACAAGACGATATTCTGAAGAAGATAACATTCTTTCAAGCAATAGTAAATTATCAGGAATATCATCTACTAATAAAATGCTGACACTATTTTTTGCGTCCATGATTTTTGTCCGTTGAGAACTTGCTACCATTAAGGCCAACTCATTAAGGCTAACTAAAGCTATTTTTTATATTCTGTTCTTTAGTTGATATTATTTTTTTGTGGTAAACTTTGTGGTAAACAAGGATTAAATATAAAATATTAAAAGATAATTAAAATAACAATTATTGATGAAAATTAACTTAGAAATACCTAAACAATGATGAAATTGAAATGGCAAGCATTTAAGTTTGATGCTATTATTCAGAATAATGACAAAGTTTTGTTGACTTCTCCCATTATTTAACAAAAATTTATATTTTGCCCATGACTTTTTCTCAACCTCTTGTACAGGTTATTGGTGGGGGTTTGGCCGGAACTGAAGCTGCCTGGCAAATTGCTCAAGCCGGAGTCCCCGTCATTTTTTCAGAAATGCGCCCGATTCGTTTGAGTCCTGCTCACCATAGTCGTGAATTGGCAGAATTGGTCTGTAGTAATTCCTTTGGGGCCAAAAACAGCGATCGCGCGGCGGGATTATTACAAACCGAATTACGGCAACTCAATTCTATTATCATTCAAACGGCGGATCAATATGCGGTTCCGGCGGGTGGGGCCTTGGCTGTGGATCGCGGTGTTTTTAGCCAAGCTCTCACTCAACGTCTAGAGAATCATCCCCTGATTGACTTTCGACGAGAAGAAGTCACAGCCATTCCTCAAGATAGAATTGTGGTTTTAGCCACGGGGCCTTTAACCAGTCCCGCCTTAACCGAGGATTTACAATGTCTGACAGGGATGGACTACCTTAGTTTTTTTGATGCTGCCAGTCCGATTGTGGTCGGGGAATCCATTAACCAAGATATTGCCTTTTTTGCCTCTCGCTACGATAAGGGGGAAGCCGCCTATTTAAACTGCCCCCTGAATCGGGAAGAATATCTACAGTTTTGGCAAGCTCTTTGTCAAGGTGAACAGGCGGAATTAAAAGATTTTGAACGGGAAACGGCCAAATTTTTTGAAGGTTGTTTGCCCATTGAAGAATTAGCCCAACGGGGGGAAGAAACCATGCGCTATGGCCCCTTAAAGCCGATTGGCCTATTTGATAGTCGTCTAGGCGATTTCCGTGATCCGGAAAATAAGGGTAAACGACCCTACGCAGTGGTGCAGTTGCGACAAGAAGATCGGGCTGGTCAATTGTGGAATATGGTGGGCTTTCAAACTAACTTAAAATGGGGAGAGCAAAAACGGATTTTCACGATGATTCCAGGGCTAGAAAAGGCGGAATTTGTTCGCATGGGAGTGATGCACCGCAATACTTTTATTAATTCGCCACAGTTATTGAAGGCAACGTTACAATTTAAAATTCGTTCCCATTTATTCGCCGCCGGTCAGTTAATTGGAACAGAAGGTTATGGAGCCGCAGCCGCAGGGGGCTGGTTAGCTGGAACCAATGCAGCCCGTTTAAGTTTAGGCCTACCACTGCTGACTTTGCCGGCAACAACTATGATGGGGTCATTGTTTAATTTTATTAGTTCTGCTGATACTAAACATTTCCAACCCATGCCTCCTAATTTTGGGATTTTACCGGAACTGTCCCAGCGTATTCGTAATAAGCAAGAACGCTACGGTCAATACCGCGATCGCGCCCTGGCCGATTTAGAGCAATGGCAGACAATGATTAAAATTTAAGCCCAAAATTTAAGCTAAAAGATTTCTGTTTATTCAAATTTAAGCATCAATTTCAGCCTTCAATAAGTCATGCTAATAACTCCTACTTCACTGCAAAAGATTCAAGAACAACGAGTTATTTTATCCGGCTTAAGTTGGAGTCAGTATGAAAATATGCTCATGACCCTAGGGGATTATCCTGGCTTACGTTTAATCTATTTACAGGGAAACTTAGAAATTTTTATGCCCTCTGCCGAACATGAAATGTACAAAAAAATACTTTCTCGTTTGTTAGAACGCTATGCAGAAGTCATGGATATTGCTTTACATGGTTACGGCTCTACAACTTTTCGAGAGCAAGCTCAAGGCAGAGGCTTAGAACCGGATGAATGCTATTGTGTGGGAACTTTAAAACATATTCCCGATTTAGCGATTGAAATTAATCTGAGTAGCGGTGGTTTAGATAAATTAGCGGTTTATCAAGGCTTAGGGGTTTTAGAAGTGGTTATTTGGCAAGATCAGCAATTAACCCTGTATCAACTCAGAGAAACGGGCTACCAAAAAAGTTCTAGAAGTCAATTCTTTCCTGATTTAGATTGGCAATTATTAGCAAAATATATGATTCCCCAGGAACAGCCTCAAGCGATTAAGGACTTTTTAAAAGCGATTCGCTCTAGCTCAAATTAAATTGATCTATCCGATTAAAGCTGATTGAACCAACGGCGATCGCATCTTAATGTAATTAAAAAAAGGTAGCTCAGAAAAAGAAAGAGACCTTGATTAAGATCTCCTCCTCGCTGATGACCATCACCTTTTTGGGCTTGGTTTTGCAGTTTTTGCCGTAACATCTGTTGTCGTTTTTGAAGTTGTCGTTGTCTGGCAGAGCCACCCTTGCCCTTATCATTTCGGCCCTGACGACGGGGAGACTCCCAACGTTTCAATCGTTCTACCATCGCTTATTTTCCTAAATGCTTGGTTTGGATCTGACTTCCACTGTAGCAGAAAAAAAGAAAACTTAAGCTTTAGGAGACAATTCATTTTGACTCAACATAGCTTCTGCAACCTATTCCCCTAGCATTTGTTTAATTTTCTGTTTCAGAGCCGGATTTTGTTCTGAGGTATAACCAATTTGATTAAAACGTGCAACTGTTAACCCCTGAGAAGTAATGGCGTGTTCTTTTTTGCTTTGGATTTCTGGCTCCATTGCTTGAATCTTGGCTATCACTTTTTTAAACTTTTCGAGATCATTGGCGGAAAATTCGGGACTACCTTCGGTCTTGGTGTTTTGAGCCTTGGCAATTTCTAAAAATAGTTGGGGATTTAATCTTTCAGCTTTGATTTCCGTTAGAATCTTTTTCTGACTCTCTTGATCAATATCTTTCCATCTTTTGAGAACTTGGACAAATTGCTGTACTTCCAATGGTGTAATCTGATCGCCTGTCGCCATTTCAGACGGTGCGGCTGGTGTTAGCGAAGAGGCTTGACCATAGGCGATCGCGGGAATTAAGAACAACGAGATGGCAAGGCATCCCCCAACAAAGATAGGTTTAAACATTTTTGGAAAGCGATTAAGTAGCTGTAGTAAAACCCAACAGACAATTTGGTTGACTATCCGGTTTTGGACAAGTTCCTTCATCTTAGCCCCTGGATCCCCCCAGCTTTTCTCCTCTATGACAGTTAACCTGTCGGAATAGGCAAGGCTTTTGATTTAACCAAACCTTCCAGCTACATAATCACGGGTTTTGACATCGGCGGGATCGGTAAAGATTCGTTCGGTTGTATCAAATTCCACCAGTTGACCAATGCGACTTTCATCGGTGTTAAAAAAGGCCGTATAGTCAGAAACCCTAGAGGCCTGCTGCATATTATGGGTGACAATGGCGATCGTCACTTGCTCTTTCAGGGTTTTAATTAATTCCTCGATTTTAAGGGTGGAAATGGGATCAAGGGCAGAACAGGGTTCGTCCATCAATAACACCTTGGGCTTAACGGCTAAGGCACGCGCAATACAAAGCCGTTGTTGTTGTCCTCCTGATAAACCTAAAGCCGATTTTTGTAAGCTATCTTTGACTTCACTCCACAAAGAAGCCCCAATTAAGGATTTTTCGACAATTTCGTCCAATTCTCCTCGGTTTTTCCGTTGGCAAATTTTGATCCCATAGGTGACATTATCGTAAATACTGGCGGGAAAAGGGTTCGGACGCTGAAAGACCATGCCAATCTGACGACGCAGGGTATTGAGATTCACATTTTTTCCGTAAATATTTTGCCCAAAAAATTCAACCAGTCCGGTAATTTTAACGGTTCCCTCTAGTTCCCCAATGCGATTCAGGGCTTTCAAAAAAGTTGATTTACCACAGCCGGAAGGGCCAATCATGGCAGTAACTTGGTTCTCTGGAATATCCATAGAAACTCCTTCTAAGACTTTCTTGGTTCCGTAGTAAAAACCAAGACCTTCGACATGGATAGCTGCCTTGGAATCAGAAGAAGAGGTAAGGTAATTGCTCATGGTGGTCGGATTAAAGGTGGAAGAGTAGGTCATAGAAATCTAAGCATTCAATTAAAATCGGTAATATTTTCCTGAGCTTTAAATAGCAAAAACGAGTATTAACGCTCCTGCAAACGATTCTTCGTTAAGAGACGAGAGAGCAAACTAATCACTAAAACTAAGAATAAAAGCACCAAAGAGGCTGTCCAGGCGATCGCATTTTGTTCTGGGAAAGGGGAACTGGCATAGTTATAAATTAAAACGGGAAGCGAAGGGGTCGGACTCATTAATCCTTCTTGCCAAAACTGACTAAATAAAGCCGTAAACATTAAAGGAGCGGTTTCCCCCGCCGCCCTAGCAACGGCCAACAATACGCCGGTGGTAATGCCTGGAATCGCCGCCGGAACAACAATTTTAAAGGTAGTTTGAAAAACGCCTCCGCCCAACGCAGACGAGCCTAAACGATAGGAAACTGGTATTAATTTTAAAGCTTCTTCGGTCGTTAAAGCGATAATTGGTAACATAATTACCCCTAAGGCAAATCCCCCCGCGATCGCCGAAAATTGTTTTGTGGTAATGACCAATACGCCATAGGCAAATACACCAATAATGACCGAAGGAACACTGCTTAAAATAACAATGACAAAGCGAATACCATTAGCGATCGCCGAACCAGCCGCAAATTCCGAAAGAAAAATACCCGTCATAATACCAATGGGAATACTGAGCATGGCTCCAATCCCCACCATTGTTAAGGTTCCCACAATTGCATTGGCAAAACCATTGGGTTCATTTTCGGCTCCAATCGGGGCGGGTAGGGAGACAAAAACTTCCCAGTTTAAATGGGTAATTCCCTGACTGATAATTGACCAGGCGATCGCAAATAAAGGGAGAAGTGCAATAATCGTTAATCCAAACGCCAAAACCGTCATTAAAATCGTAAAGCCATTTCGCCTAAAAGGTGACGGTTCAGAAAGTTCTTGATCGAGAGAATTAGGATTGGTCATAGAGGACTAGATAGACTAATTGGGGGGTTAATTCGTCCCTTAATATTGAGTGTTTAAACAAGTCTTTAAAAAAGGGTTAAAGCCTAAGGAGCTTTGCTTTTGCGATTAATAAACTGCACTAACAAAATAGCAATACCATTGACAACCAGGGTAATGACAAACAAAATCAGGGCTAAATACATCAAAGCCCCAATGTGTAATTCCTCCACCGCTTCAGCAAATTGATTGGCCAGAACGGCGGGAATGGTATAGCCCGGTGCTAACAGAGATGCACTGATAATGGTGGAGTTGCCAATCACCATCGTGACGGCCATGGTTTCTCCTAAAGCGCGACCCAATCCCAAAATAATCGCGCCCACAATTCCTGAACTGGCAGCCGGTAATAAAACACGAGTAATGGTTTCCCAACGAGTTGCCCCTAAGCCCATAGAAGCAGTTCGCAATTGCGGGGGAAGGGCCAATAAAACATCTCGGCTAATGGCTGCGATCGTCGGTAAAATCATAATCGCTAAAACTAAACCGGCAACCAACATACTGGGGCCAAAGGGTTCAGAGTTGAAAAGTGGAAACCAAGGAAACGTTGCAAATAAGAATTTTTGTAAGGGCAGCACTAAGGGAATAAAAACAAAAATCCCCCATAGACCAATAATCACACTGGGAATGGAAGCAATTAATTCTACCAAGAAACCAATCGGTGTTTTGATCACCTGAGGAACTAAATTTTCACTGGTTAAAATGGCGACGGCTAACCCCAAGGGAATGACAAAAATAAGAGCAATAAGGGAACTAATAATGGAACCATAAATATAGGGCAGTCCCCCAAATTTATTTTCAGAAACGTGCCATTCCTGGCTAAAAAAGAAATTTAACCCAAAAGCTTTAATAGCCGGTTCGGCATCCTTAAAAACAATTAAGGCAATCCAGAAAAGTGTACCGACCATCAAAAAGGCACAAAACCAAACGATCGCCTTAAATAGGGGGTCTAACCATTGAGACGCATTTTCTGAAACAGTAATGTCTACTTCTTGAGGATAGCGATCAGATGGGGAAATTACATCTACCATAAAGTTTCTAAAAAAAGAAAAAGGGGGTACGGTAAAATACCCCAAAATATAGTCCAAAGAGATTATTTGACTTTTTCCACAGCCGCGATCGCTTTTTTGGCAACGGCGGGAGGAATGCTGGTATATTCAAGCTGAGGGTTGATGCTTTGGCCCGACGTTAAAATCCATTTCACTAAAGCCTTAACATCTTTGCCCTTAGCGGCATCAGGGTAATTTTGATAAACCAATAACCAGGTGATACCGACAATGGGATAGCCGCTGGCAGGATTATCGACGTTGGCCGTAAAGTCAGGATTAAATTTAACGTTGGCGATCGCCTTAGTCGCTTCTGCTAAACTAGGATCCACATATTGACCGGCTTTATTTTGAATTTTCGCGGTTCTCATTTTCGGGCCTTCATTCTTACGAGCAAAGGTATCCTGAACATAGCCAATTGACCCTTCGGTTTGTTTAACCATAGCGGCAACACCATCATTTTTCGGGCCTTTCAACACTTGGAAACCCCAGTTTGGTTCCTTGCTGGCTCCCACCTTACTTTTGAAATCACTGCTCATGGCACTTAAGGCACTGGTAAAGATTTCAGTGGTTCCGCTACCATCAGCCCGGACGACAACTCGAATCGGTTTGTTAGGTAATTTGGGATCAACTTGATTCCAGGTCGTGATTTGACCACTAAAAATTTTGGGAAGAACTTGACGAGAAATTTTTAAGCCCTGGGGTGCTCCTGGAAGATTGTAAACCACCGCCACAGCACCACCGGCAGTCGGAACTAAAATCACACCGCGTTTCATTTGGCTTTTTTCAGAGGCGGAAGGAGGAACATCACTCGCGCCAAAATCAACGGTTTCACCGATAAATTGTCTAATGCCAGCACCACTGCCAACGGAATTATAACTAACCTGGTTTCCTGTTGCCTTTTGGTAATCTGCGAAGTAACGTTGATAGAGAGGAGCCGGAAAAGTCGCCCCAGCCCCACTTAAAGATCCGGCTTGAGCTTGGGAATTTGCTCCGAAAGCAAGAGCCACCGTCGCCGTAGATAATACTATAGTTTTAGGGAACGCATTAGACAGCAGATTCATGTTAGACCTCTCACCCACAAACAAAGAGCGTTTTCTCAAATATTCAAAACATCCTAATCCTTAATCATTTTTGGGGCACTATACAAGAGAGGAGATCAAGAATAAATCAAGCAAAAGAAATCGTTAAGATCAGGTTAAAATTAGGTTTTTCTTTTTTTCGATGTTTCTTAACTAGCGGTTAATCGTCTGTTAAGCGATTTTTTTCTAGGCATAATGTTCGCAGTCATGCAACCACATAGATTTCCAAATCTTAATTGATTGATTTCCAGAAACCAATACCTGCTATGAAATGCACTCCTCTTTTCCGATGGCTTTCTATTACCGCGATCGCCCTCTCGGCGGAGATCATCCCTCTATCCCTACAAGCCGCCACCTTTTCTCAACAGGAAGTCAACCAAAAGGACTTTATTGCGATTGCCCGTCCCTACGGCGACAATAAGTACGATTTGCTGATTTTGCAGCAACTCCCAGGCCAACGGCAATGTTGGCAGGAAGAAGGTGGAACCCCCATTATGGTCAATCCCTTACTTCTGAATTTCGACTTTACCGACATCTGTGAACGAAGTACCGATAGTAACGGTTATTCACTGCGTATTGATGGTCAGGATTTGGGCTTAGATTATCTACTCAGAGTGATAGAACGCAATAGCGAACTCGTTTTAGTTGGAACCAACCGGCGTGATCCCTCTATGCCAGAAGTGGTGGTGGGGCGTACCCGTGGACTTAAACGGGGCTTTATGAAAATCCAACTTGATCCGGGTTGGCGGTTTACAAAACGCACCTACGGTAATAGAGTGCTTTCTCATGTTTACTTAACGGGCGATCGCAGTCTAATGGTTGTGCCAGCGGCCAGGTCAACACCACCAGAAGTTCGTCCAGAAATAAATACTCCCATACCGCCTAATATTGCTAATCCCCCTAGTCCTAGTTCCACAATGCTGAATCCTCCTGCCATTGAGTCTCCCCAACCTCCTCTGAAAGAATTTACCTTTACTGCTCCTGAGAGTATTCCCGCCCCGCCGAATTCTCCGACTCCTAGAAACGTTCAATCCCAACCTCAGAGCCGCAATTTCAACCCCGTCAATCCCCCGCCTCTCGCTTCTTCCACCTTGGTTGCTCCCCGCTTAACTACGCCAGTTCCTCCTCCCTTGAGTGCAAACCAGACCCGTTTTTCTACAACCTTAACGGCCAATAACGGTAATTTGTTACCGCCGCCGCCCCTGGCTCCTAAACCTGTTCCCACCTCTGGCTGGGGAATGCCTAATTCTGCTGTGGCTCCCGTTGCTCCCAGGAATGAAATGCCAAGCCCCTCAACCCTGTCGAACTCTCCTAGCATTTTTCCGACTCGTAGCGTTACTGCTCCCCTTTCTCCCACCCTATCAACTGTTCCATCTTCCCTAGGGCAATCGGGGCAATCCTATCGTGTGCTGGCGGCGGCCAATAATCCAATGCAGTTAGAACAGGCGCGATCGCTTTATCCCGAAGCTTTTCATACCACCTACCAGGGGCGACGAGTTTTACAGATTGGTCGTTTTAGCAATCGAGAAAACGCTCAACAAGCCTATCAAAGTCTGCAAAGTGCTGGTTTACAAGCCATTATTGTCCCCTAGTGTTTTAGGAAAAAATAATTTGTGACCCTGGCGCGTTAATTTTGACCGCTAAAATCTGGTGATTTGTAAAAACCTTTTGTAATTGGGGATGGTTCTCAGGGGGTGCGAAAAAAAGCATAAAACCACCTGCTCCGGCTCCTAGTAATTTTCCGCCCCAGGCTCCCGCTTCCAAACCCAAATGGTAGAGTTGATCAATCTCAGGATTAGAAATAACTGCATCTAAACTGCGTTTGGCCAACCAAGCTTGATGTAATAATTCTCCAAAAGCAGCTAGGGATTGAGCACTGTTTAAAATATCCCAGCCCTTGTCCACCATTAAACGCATATCTTTGAGGGTTTGGGTATTATCTCCCACTTTTTTGAGTTGCTTTTCCACCACATTGGCAGCCTTGCGTTTAATGCCGGTAAAAACAATAAATAAATGTTGTTCAAATTCGGCTAAACGTTGGGGAGCAATCGGCAGACGATGGACAATAATATCCTCTTCAGTTCTAAATTCCACCAGATTAAAGCCTCCCATGGCAGCCATTAATTGGTCTTGACAACCAACTTTATCCTGCACTAAATGTCTCTCTACATAGATGGCTTCGTAGGCTAGATCTAGAGGACGGACAAATTCTCCCTTAAAGGAATGGAGAGCCTGAAGTAGGGAAACGGTAAAAGCAGAAGAGGAACCTAAGCCAGTAAAAGCGGGTAAGTCGGCCACATTATGTAACTCGATATCTTTTTCCAGACCACAAAATTTTAAACATTCCTTAAAAACTCGATGTTCAATTTCACTAGGATGTTTAACTAATTCAACTTTACGGTAGGAGATGCGAACAGAATAGTCAAATAAATGACTTAAAAAAGGACTGGCTGTTACGTAGGAAAATTTATCGATCGCTGTGGCTAAAACCGAACCACCATGCTGCAAAAAGTATTCGGGGTAATCGGTTCCCCCGCCAAAAAAACTAATCCTAACGGGTGCACGTGAAATCAGCATGAATTAACTAAAATGGCTGAAAATATTGCTGAACAAAAGCCTCTGCCTGACTTAAAGATGCCGGAGTGCCGATATCTAAAAAGGGAGCTTGGACGGGATGAACTTTTAAACAAACGGATTGTTGGAGCAGTTCAGGAAAAACGTCGTATTCAAAACTAAGGGGCTTTTTTTGCGGAAATTGCTTTAAGAGGCGATCGCGGAAAAGATAAACTCCGCCATTAATGACCCCTGCTCCCGCTTGCTTTTCAGCAAATTGTAAGAGCGTTCCTTGTTCATCATAAACCAAAGAGCCATAGCGATCTGCTTCTGCCACTTCTACTCCCAAAATGACACCCTCGACGGCTTCATCTTGTAAATAATTAAACATCGGTTCTAAATTGGTCACGATCAGGGAATCGCCATTCAAGACCAACCAGGCCAAAGGATTCATTTGAGCTTGCTGCACTGCATGAACAAAACCTCCGGCTGTTCCTAAAGGAAAGGGTTCGGCATAAGAACTGAGCTTTAATCCGGCGATCGGTTCTTGCTGGGCATAGGCTGCAATCACGTCTGCTAAGTAGCCCGTTGACAAGAAAGCTTGCTGGATTCCCTGACCTTGGAGATAGGCTAAAATCCAACCGAGAAAAGGTTTTCCTGCCACCTCGGCCATCGGCTTGGGCACATTGGGCAAAAGAGCCTTAATACGAGTTCCTAAGCCCCCAGCTAAGACAACGGCCATAATGGAAGATTGTTCGGTCAGCATGGGGTTTCGGGTTCAGCGTTTTGAGTTAAATGGGGTGTAGAAAGATTATTAAGCACGACGGATTTGAAAGCAACACCATTCCTGTCGTTTCCAGAGAGCCGCGACCACCCAACCGTTCTGTTCTAAGGTATCGGCGATCGCCTGGGTCTGATCCAGTAAAATGCCACTGAGAATGGCCCAACCATTGGGTTTAATCAGTTGACTCAACTGGGGCATTAAATCCATAATCACATCGGCCAGAATATTACAAACAATACCATCCACACCCTCTGGCAAAAGCTCTAATAATTCCGCCACACTCCCTTGATTAATGGTTAAATTATCGGGATGAATTTGATTGAGATGGCGATTTGATCGGGCTGATTCTACCGCTAAAAGATCAGTATCAACAGCATAGACCTTGGTTGCGCCCAAGAGCACAGCACCAATCGCCAGAATCCCGGAACCGCAACCCACATCTGCTAAAACAATGTCACTCGCCGAAATAGATAGGCGCATTTCCAAGGATTCTAAACAAAGTTGGGTTGTTTGATGGGTTCCTGTGCCAAAGGCAACCCCCGGATCAAGTCTTAAAATGAGTCGCTCCGAGTCTTCTGGAGGCGTTAACCAGGCGGGATAAATTAAAAAGCGATCGCCGACTTCCGTCGGTTGCCAATACTGTTTCCAACTACTAGACCAGTCCTCTTCATCGATTAATTTCCAGCGCATTAAGGGTTGAGGTAAACTTGCCAGCAAAGAATCCTGATGAAGCCAAAGAGCAAGGGCCGCTAAGTCTAGTAATTGGATTTTAATCTGGGGAGTATAGGCTTTGATTAATAGAGACTGCCCCTTGGGTTCCGTCGCCGTTCCTGAACAGCCAAACTTATCTAGTCGCCAAAAAATAGACTCCTCTAAATTGGGATGACAAAGAATTTTAATTTCCCACCAACTACTTGCCATAGACTCCAGGGTTAAAACCGCAAGCTAGGAAAAGAGACAAGCAACCTTAGATATACTTAGCACGGTCATGAATTGTGATTTTTGCCCCCTAAATCCCCCAATACTGGGGGACTTTGAAACCCATAAATAGAGAAGGGTTCCCCCCAAAGTTGGGGGGCTAGGGGGGCTAAACTAAAAATCGTAAATTATGACTGTGAGGAGTATAGTCTCCTTTTTTCCTAGTTTTTGTATTTCTATAGCTTAACGGTGTATGCGTCCCGAATGCCATCTACCTTAGTAATTTCCGTTAATAATCCTTCCGGTAGCGGATCATCTAAACTCAGGGCCATCACCGCATCACCCCGTACAATTTTGCGTCCCACCTGCATACTGGCAATATTGACATTAAAACTACCCAATAAAGAGCCAATACGACCAATAATCCCCGGCATATCGCGGTGAAGCGTGAAGACCATATAGTTACTGGGGGGAACATTGATGGGAAATTCATCCACATCGGTAATGCGAATTTCACCGTTACTTAACAAAGCACCCGTGGCCGAATGTTCTCCCATCGAACCGATCGCCTTGAGGTGGAGAGAACCCGAATAGTCCCGCACCGAAGCATCACGAGTTTCAATGATCCGAATACCCCGTTCCTTAGCTTCAATAGCTGCATTGACGTAGTTAACCCGCTCCCGTAATGCCTGGGACAATAACCCCTTAATGGCGGCGATGACAATGGGTTGAGTAGCATTGCTGGCCAAATCCCCCTGTAACTGCACCGTTAACTGTTCAATCCGTCCCCCTGCCAATTGGCCTACCAGGGTACCGAGGGTTTCGGCTAATCGCAGATAGGGGCGTAATTTTTCCATGACATCGGGGGTTAGACCAGGAATATTGACCGCAGAACGAGCGGGTAAACCCAGTAAAACATCCCGAATTTGTTCAGCCACATCAATAGAGACGTTTACCTGGGCTTCCGTGGTAGAAGCTCCCAAGTGGGGGGTTAAAATAACATTGCTAAACTCCCGTAGTCTGGATTCTCCGAGGGGTTCTTCACTAAATACATCCAGAGCCGCTCCCCCAATGCGTTTTTGTTCTAATGCCTCTACCAGAGCATTTTCATCGATAATACCGCCTCGCGAACAGTTAATTAACCGTACGGTGGGTTTCATCTTGGCGATGGTCTCGGCATTAATTAAATTGGCCGTTTCAGGGGTTTTGGGAATATGGAAGGTAATAAAATCAGATTCCGAGAATAACAAATCTAGATCCACCAGGGTACAGCCTAACTGCTCGGCCCGCTCTTTAGAAATAAAGGGATCGTAGGCTAAGAGTTTCATGCCCATTGATTTGGCCACAGTGGCTACATGGGAACCAATTTTGCCTAAGCCAACCACACCTAAGGTTTTTTTATAGACTTCTATGCCGACAAAACGTTTTCTATCCCATTGTTTATCTTTGACAGACTGGTTGGCATCGGGAATATGACGGGCAAGGGCCATCATCATGGCCAAAGCATGTTCGGCAGCAGCGATGGTATTCCCTTCAGGGGAGTTAACGACGACAATGCCTTGACGTGTTGCGGCGGGAACATCAATGTTGTCCACTCCCACACCAGCCCGGCCAATAATTTTGAGTTGGGTGCCAGCTTCAATAATGGCTTTGGTCACTTTTGTGCCAGAACGCAGCATCAAGGCATCGTATTCAGGGATGATTTTAATAATTTCTTCCTGGGGAAGTCCCGTTTTGATATCAACCTGGGCAACCTGCTTAAGAATATCAATACCAACTTGATCAATCGGATCGGAAACAAGAATTTTTGCCATAGCCTTGGATATAATGCGTATTAAGAAACAAACAGCCTAATCGGTTAAACTCGACCACTCCCCTATTTTGGGGTGATTACTGCCGTGGATTATTTTAGCGGCGATCGGGCGATCAGTTCTGAAAATTCCTTAATGTTTTTGGGATCTGGGACAGGGCAAATAGGTGACGGTGATCGCTCTCTTTCTCTCAAGCACATTATTCAAAATCCCCCAAAAAGACAACAAGCCCCCGAAAAAGGAGGCTATAGTGATAATTGGAGCTTGGATATTGAGTGATTTGAGATTAGCGAATTGCCTGCGCTCCGGTCCAACTACGATTGACCATTTGTCCATAGGTAATTGCTTCTTCCGTATTGGCTAAACTTGCCTTGCCATTAAGGTTAACACTCACTAATTGTTCCGTTTCATCTCCTAGATTACTGGCGCGAAAGAGAACTTGATCGGGGGCATTCTGATTCCAGCCCAGCAAAATAGTGCTAATATCCTCGTTGCCGTTGGGACTGGCACTTAAGGTTTTGACCTGATGAGTTTGTCGATTCCAGACCACACCATAGTCAGAAACATCCGAAGAACTAAATGCTCCTTCTAATTGTCTTGCCAATAAGCGATCGCCGTCCGCAGACCAGGAAACAGGCATCAAAATTGAGATCACGCCGGCCATTTCCTCACTCTCTTGACCCGCTTTTTCTAAATAGGTTGCAATAGGGGATTCTGCTCGAATAACTTGTAATTCTCCAGTCTTTAAGTTTTCTAAAAAGACAACACTGACAACCTTCGAGTTATATAATTCTGGCTCGGCTCGCATTTCAATACGACTATAGGCTGCATATTGTCCATCGGGTGAAATTAGAGCAGGACTACGATAATATCGTAAACCGGAACTATTGCTCCTGCCATATTCATTTTGAGTTTTTATCACCCAATTCCAGGGCACAGGATAGGGACTATTGAGCGGATCTTCATTAGCTTCATCTGCTTGAGGATTCTCTGTCGTTAAAGGCTCAGAGACTTGAGGCAAGGTTGGATGCAAAGTAGCCGCTGTTAGGATTTCTACCTTAGGAGGCGACACTAGCAAGACTGGTTTAGGGATAGCTTGAGCCAGTGAAGGGAAGAGTAACGCTGAAGCCATAGAAAGTAAGAGAGATAAGGTAGAAACGGATGGTCGCCAGCAGCCAGAGGTCAACATGGGCAATACACTCAACAGATAGGGGGGTAGGCCAGCTTACAAGGAATAATAGAATTTAGTCTTTTAAAGGACGCTATATTTTTTAAGTCTGTTGTCTTTCTAAGATGTTCCAGGGTCTTTAAGAGACTTCACAATTGCGTAACAAATACCATGATTATGAGTATTTATTCTTAGTAGCTTTGGCTGTTTTAACCATGAAAAAACGGATAGCGAAATCCCATCTCCCCACAAAAATCTGTCTGATTTGTCAACGCCCCTTTAGCTGGCGTAAAAAATGGGCTAATTGTTGGGATGAGGTGAAATATTGTTCGGAACGCTGCCGTCGTCGCAAGTCCCTTTGAACTAGTTAGTTAATATGGTATGGAGTGAGGAACTTTGACTGATAAAATAAGCCTTGATATCTTTACCTATCCCTCGTAAAGTTTTTACTTGCTGGGATAAGGATTATTATTGACCTAGCTTTATGAGTACAACTATTGACGGCATTGCGCCCCACGGCGGACAACTGATTAACCGTATTGCGACGGCGGTGGAACGGCAAGAATTTTTGGACAAGGCCGATCAATTACCTCGTGTTCAACTGGACGAACGGGCAACTTCTGATCTGGTGATGATCGCGATCGGTGGTTTCAGTCCCTTAAAAGGGTTCATGGAGCAGGCGGATTATGAACTTGTGGTGGAAGACATGCGTTTAACCAATGGTCTGCCCTGGGCTATTCCTATTACACTTTCAGTAAGTGAGGAAGTGGCAGAACCGTTACAAGAGGGGAGTTGGGTTCGCTTGGATGACCCTCAAGGTCGTTTTATTGGCATTTTGGAATTAACCCAGAAATATCGCTACGTTAAGGCCCATGAAGCGGCCAATGTTTATCGGACTGATGATCATAATCACCCAGGGGTCAAGGTCGTTTATGAGCAAGGCCCCATTAACTTGGCAGGGCCAATCTGGCTGTTACAGCGAGATCCCCATCCCCTTTTTCCAGCCTATCAGATTGATCCGGCTCAGTCCCGTCAATCCTTTCAAGAAAAAGGTTGGAAAACCATTGTGGGCTTTCAAACCCGGAATCCCATTCACCGTGCCCACGAATACATTCAAAAATGCGCTCTGGAAATTGTCGATGGCCTTTTCCTTCATCCGCTGGTCGGGGCAACGAAGGAAGATGACATTCCGGCTGACGTGCGAATGCGCTGCTATGAAATCATGCTGGAGCATTATTTTCCCCAAGACCGAGTGATTTTAGGGATTAATCCTTCGGCTATGCGCTATGCCGGCCCTAGGGAAGCGATTTTCCATGCCCTGATTCGGAAAAATTATGGTTGTACTCACTTTATTGTGGGTCGAGATCATGCTGGTGTGGGAGATTATTATGGAACCTACGATGCTCAGTACATTTTTGATGAGTTTAAGCCGGAAGAGTTGGGGATTGTTCCCATGAAGTTTGAACATGCTTTCTATTGCACTCGGACTCAGCAGATGGCGACAACCAAGACGAGTCCTAGTGAGCCAAAGGATCGCATTCATCTATCCGGCACTAAGGTGCGAGCTTTGTTGCGTGAAGGTAAATTACCACCGCCGGAATTTTCTCGTCCAGAAGTGGCTGCTGAATTGATTCGAGCTATGAAGGATAATGCCTAATATCGATGAAGCGGAAAGGCGATCGCCGTTATGAGCGTTGACCGACGAACAGTGTTAAAAAGTCTATTGAGCCTAGGTTTAGGACAGATAGGGTGGGCGGCTTTACCCTCTCGGTTGGCTTGGCAACAATATCATCAGACAGCGATCGCGGCTACTGTTTCGCGAAAATTGGCCCTATTGGTGGGGGTGAATCAGTATCAAACCGTCCGTAATGCTCCTGAGTATTTTTGGGGAAATTTAGCGGGTTGTGTGACGGATGTGGAACTGCAACGGGATCTATTAATTAATCGTTACGGTTTTCAACCGGAAGATATTGTCACCCTGACCGATGGTCAGGCAACTAGAGCCAATATTGAAGCTGCTTTTCTAGAACATCTGGTCAAACAGGCCCAGGCAGGAGACGTGGTGATCTTTCACTTTAGTGGCTATGGTCAGCCCCTGGTGATCGGGGAAACATCCACTACCTCGAATAAGGTTGAAATTTCACTCTTACCAACCGATGCTTTACCGGCAGAATCGTCTCTCAATTTACGACAATCAACCTTATTATTCTGGGCTAACTCCCTCGCCACCGATAAAGTCACGCTGGTATTGGATGTCAGTCCTCGCAGTTTGGGGCAGAAGTTTCTTGGCAATTTACGAGTGCGGGCCTATGACCATTTGCCGATCGCCTCTAGTTCTGAGAATCCGCTTTTGGTCTCATCTCAAGCTCCCGTTTTCCCTGGAGTTGTTTTACTGGCCGCTCACCCTCACCAAGTGGCTGTCGAATGTCAGGGTCAGGGATGGAGTGCCGGTCTTTTTACCTATGCTTTGACCCAATCCCTTTGGCAAGCTTCAACTCCTAGTCGGATTAATGTTGCCCTTCGTCAAGCCACAGAGGCGATCGCTGCTTTAGTAGAGGATCAACAACAGCCCCAGGGAGCATTGGGAAAAAATACGACCTTATTTGTCTATAGTTCCCTTCCCGATCCCTTGATTGGGGCCGAAGCCGTGATTACCCAAATTGTAGATCCGACAACGGTGACATTAAAATTGACGGGAATAGCCAGAAATGTCTTAGAAGGGGCCACTCTCAATTCCTGCTTTCAGATTATTCCCGATTCTCTGCCAAGTGATACCCTTGTTCAAGCTCCAGAGAGGATCTTAGTTCAAATCAGCGAACGTTCTGGATTGCAAGCAAAAGGGACTATTCTTACGCCCCAGGCTAATCTTCGCCCTGGCCAAAGATTGCAGGAAGCTCTGCGCTTCATTCCCAAACAAATGGCCTTGACCCTTGCCCTGGATGGCCACTTGGATCGGATTGAACGAGTGGATGCCACTAGTGCGATTTCTGCCCTGACCGAAAATGGAGTAGGGGCAATGCCTCTGCTGATTAAGGTGATCAATCAAGGGGAACAAGCAGCCGATTGTTTGTTTGGCAAAGTTGCAGAAGGCGGCTATGGACTCTTTTCTGAAGGAGGAACCATACTTTGGCGCACTAGGGAGGGGGAAAAAGTGACGATTAAATCGGCGATCGCAGAATTGGGAGATAAGTTAGCCCAAGTTTGTGCCCTCAAAATTTACCGTTTAACGGAAAATGAACAGACCTCATCCCTGGGTCTAAAAGTTACCCTTGAGGTACAACAAACTCCCACCAATCTTCCTTTATTACAACACCAGACCCGCCGCTCATCTTTTCCCCACACCACCAGCCTAGCGGATCTAGAAATCAGAGCTTTTGTTGATGTTTCCGCCCCTAGTCATCTCCAATATCGTTTAGAAAACTATCGAGACCAACCGCTCTATTTCCTTTTATTAGGAATTGATACCAATGGTAAGGCGATCGCCTGGTATGAAGGAGAGCATCGCGGACGAATTGAACCGCAACAAACCGTACTCATCCCTCCTACGGAAGGTTCTGTCATTTGGCGTTTAGCCCGCATTGGGGGACTATCCTGCATTCATGTCGTTGCCTCCTTACAACCCTTTACTGAGACTTGGCAAACGCTTGCCCTTAATCTTCTCAAAACGTCTCCTACCAAAGTTGTCGGGGGACAGATTCTGGAACTCCATAATTTTCAGGCGGTGATTCAATCCCTCCTCAAGGATCTTCAGCAGTTGCCAGCAGCTTTACCTGCTAACCTCAATTTTAATAATGATGCTTATTGCTTAGATACCCAAACCTGGGCTACTTTAATTTTTCGTTATCGCGTTATCTAAGGAAAGCGTTTAGAATAGCGATCATCACGCTTTGAATGGCAAACACTGTGCTATGATTTCTTCTCCTGATTAATACCACAGTTTGTCCAAACGACTTTTGGTTTGATTAACCTGCTTACTTGTCTATTCCTTTTCTATGACTTCTTTGCCTGCTTCGACCCAACATCGGTTAAAACAACTGACCCAAATTCCGAGCGTTTGGGAAGGCGATCGCCGTACCCTATCAGGAGATGGATCTCCCTTAGAATCCGATGGCTCCAATCGCGGAGATTGCATTCTTTGGGTAGATGGTTCGGAAGGGTTTGTACGTTCAATGGATATTGTCTCTCCAGAAATGGGACTCGAAGCAGTGGTTCGGACGCTTATCAGGGCAATGGAAACACCCCATAGTCCCGCTAAACCGGCTCGTCCCCAAAAGATTGTGGTACGCAATCGAGAAATTCAGTTTTTTCTACGGGGGGCCCTACAGAGTCTCGATATTGCGATCGACTACGTTCCTGAGCTTCCCCTCATTGATGAACTTTTCCGTAGTTTTGAAGCTGTTAATAATAATCGTCCGCCTTCTCTCCCCCCCTTTTACGAAAAGCCTCTACAAGATCTGGCCAAAGAATGTTGGGAAGCCGCGCCCTGGGAACTGCTGGCGGATCATGACATCATTGCCATTGAAATAGAAAATGAGGATTTCAAGCCTGTCTATGCCTGCATCATGGGAATGCTGGGCCAAGAGTACGGACTAATTCTCTACCGTTCCCTTGATTCCGTCAATCAATTCCGTCAAGCGGCCCTAGCAGAAAAATCGACTGAACAGCTAGAAAAAGCCTTTTTAGCCCAGGATTGCTGGTTTTTAAACTACGAAGCTGCTGATGAGGATGCTGATCTCAGTGAATTAGATGCAGATGACATTAATGCAATCTTTGGTAGTATTCATCCCCTAGAAGGGATTCGCCCTTTTTTAGATGAAATTGAAGCAAAAACTCTTTCCTACGTTCTTCAAGGGTTTCTGCGCTTTTTCCGTGACCATGAATCCCAACTTTCTCAAGATCCGATTGGAGAAGTCCGTCAACGCTATCGTCTGCCCTCTTTAGAGTCTCAGTCTTCTAAAGAAAAAATAGCTGTTTCGGTTTATACCCTGCCAGACCTAGCCCAGGAATTACTGGAGATGATAGACGATGATGATGACGACGATGACGACGATGATGATGATCTGTCGCTACGGGATGATTTAGTCCCTGAAAATGCCTATCTTAGCCTCGGCGTAATTCCCTGGGATCTGATAGAAAGGTTGAAACTCAATCCTAAGACTTACTACCAAAGTCGAGACGTAAAGGCCAATGGCGAAGGAATGCCCGTGCTGGTTATTCAAACATCTCGTCCGAAGGCCCAGAAACTCATTCAAACGCTTCGGGAAGAGGACGGAATTGCGGGTCTGTGTTTTAATCAGGGAGAAGACTCTTGGACAGAAACCCGTTACGATCTAGGCATTTTACTGACAGGGGCTAAAAATCTCTATCTTTTTGGCGAGTTTTTACAGGACGATGCGACCCATCAAAAAGCACGTCAGAAATGGGATAGTCGGTGCAAAAAAACAGGCGGCTATTGCGGTATCTTAGTTGCGATGGGAATTACGGGAAGTTCAAAAGGAAATCCTAAATTGCCGGATATGTTGGCCTTTTTTGAGACAAACTTTTTTCAGCCCCAGGATTTGGGTTTAGGTCTATTAAAGTTAATGCCTCAATTTGATATGGACTGGTAAAAACGTCCTTTTGTATCACGAGATCTGGGTATTGGAAGAAATACAAGAACCGTCAACTTGACTGTCCCCAGACCTGATACATTGTTGTAATATCAGCAACAAAAATTGATAGAGTTTAGTATGCGAGTTTTGGTTATTGGCGGAGATGGCTACTGTGGTTGGGCAACGGCACTCCATCTTTCCAACAAGGGATATGAAGTCGGAATTCTGGACAGTTTAGTTCGACGTTTTTGGGATGCCCAGTTGGGGGCGGATACTCTAACTCCGATCGCTTCAATTCAGCAACGCCTTCAACGTTGGCAAGATTTGACCGGTAAATCGATTCCGCTTTTTGTGGGAGATATCACGGACTATGCCTTCTTAAGACAGTCGATGCAGCAATTTCAACCCGATGCCATTGTTCATTTTGGCGAACAGCGATCAGCCCCTTTCTCCATGATTGATCGGGAACACGCGGTGTTAACCCAAACCAATAATGTCATTGGCAATCTCAATCTGCTCTACGCCATGAAGGAAGATTTCCCTAATAGTCATTTGGTTAAGTTAGGCACGATGGGGGAATATGGTACACCCAACATTGACATCGAAGAAGGGTACATTACGATTGAACACAATGGGCGCAAAGATACTCTACCCTACCCTAAACAACCTGGCAGTTTTTATCATCTAAGTAAGGTTCACGATAGCCACAATATTCATTTTGCTTGCAAAATTTGGGGATTAAGGGCAACAGATCTCAATCAGGGAGTGGTTTATGGGGTATTAACCGAAGAAACCGGGATGGATGAATTGCTCATTAATCGTCTTGATTACGATGGCGTTTTTGGAACGGCCTTAAATCGTTTCTGCATTCAAGCCGCCATTGGCCATCCCCTCACCGTTTATGGAAAAGGCGGCCAAACCAGAGGATTTCTTGATATTCGGGATACTGTTCGCTGTGTTGAACTGGCGATCGCCAATCCCGCTGAGGCAGGACAATTCCGCGTATTCAACCAATTTACCGAACTCTTCAGTGTAGGGGATCTGGCCGCAATGGTTAAGAAAGCAGGAACTGCCCTGGGCTTACAGGTCGCCATTGAAAATCTAGAGAATCCTCGGATTGAATTAGAAGAGCATTACTTTAATGCCAAAAATACCAAACTATTAGACTTAGGACTTCAGCCTCACTATCTTTCCGATTCTTTACTTGACTCCCTGCTAAATTTTGCCGATAAATATAAAGAACGGGTGGATCGCGGACAGATTCTTCCCAAAGTTTCCTGGCGACGTTAAGTCAAAGTAGTATAGACACTTTAGAGGCTGGATACTTAGGGTAATAATCATCTTCAAGAGCTGTGTTAGGCTTGACGAAAGCTATCACTTTTTTCAACTTCCTAAAAGCTATGCCATTGCCCAAATTATCAACCAAACAAACCTTCTCAATATTCGCCCTGAGTGGTGCGTTACTAGTGGGGATGCCAGCCTTGACCCTCGCCGGTGGGAATCCAGGTCTGACCATTTTTAGTGGGGTAGATCGGAAAGATATTCTGGATTACAACTTGCAGTATGATGGTCGTCCCAAGGAATGGGATCGCTATAAACTCTACGTTCCAGGCAAAAAACTCTCCCAAGGAGCCAGCAAATTCTATATTTCCTATCCAGCCAATTTCGATGGTCAATTTAACACCAATTCCATTGAGGTCAGAGGCAAGAACGGACCGGTACCTATCAAGGAGGTGGTATGGGATAAGGAAAGCCGTTTTTTAGAAATTACGCTGGAAAAACCCATTGATCCCAACACCAAGGCTGATATTGTACTGTCTAATGTCAAGAATCCTGATTTTGGAACCTATTACTTAGTCTGCGATGTTTTGGCTTCTGGGGATATTCCGGTACGTCTTTATGTCGGTACCTGGATTGTCAGTATTGAGCGTTAAATCAGACCGTGCCGTTGATCTTCATTTCCTCAATCAGCTAGTTCCTCAAAGTAGATAAAATTTATGCTAAGATGAAAAGCTGTGTCTTTTATAGAGGAAGTAACTCGTGACCAAGCGTACCCTAGAAGGAACCAATCGCAAACAAAAAAGAACCTCTGGCTTTCGAGCACGGATGCGAACGGTTAATGGCCGAAAAGTCATTCAGGCTAGACGCAAAAAAGGACGGCATCAACTAGCGGTTTAAGGAATCTTCGTTCTGTTTCTAAGAGATTGCGGCTAACCCCTGATGGGTCATCACCTCAGTGTAGGATAACAATCTAAATTAAACGTGGGATTACCGAAAGCTATTCGACTCAAGCACTGGAAAGATTTTCAATCTGTCTATCAGCAGGGCAAACGTTATCGGGGGACTCACCTACTTCTGAGAGTCCAAAAGGATGAAACGCTGCCCACCAGTCGTTTTGGGATCGCTGTTAGCCAAAAAGTCAGTAAAAGAGCGGTCATTCGTAATCGCATTAAGCGTCAGATTCGAGTCGCTATCCGTGCCTTGTTGCCGGGAGTTGTTTCTGGCTGGAATATTGTCATTGTGGTATTGCCCAATGCGGTAATGTGCAAATATGAACATTTTTTGCGAGAATTAGAGCAGTTGTTTAACAAGGCTGAAATTAGTAATTATGGGCATTCGAGAAACTAACTTTTATGAAGGTGGACCTCACATCGGTGATTTGATTATTAATGTCCTCTTGGGGTTTACAGTCATCTGCCTGCCCTTGACCGTTGGTGCTATTGTTCGAGCGATTTGGCTGCGCTATAAAATTACGGATCGGCGAATCTCTGTTACAGGGGGCTGGATGGGTCGCGATCGCACCGATATCGTCTATGGTGAAATTAGTAAAATGATCAAAGTTCCCAGGGGAGTCGGTTTATGGGGAGATATTGTCGTCGTTCTCAATGACAAAAGCCGTTTAGAACTGCGAGCTATGCCCAAATTTCGAGAAGTCTATGATTATATGGCTGAACGGGTGGCTGCCAAGACTGGCCGTTCCCTAGAGGCAATTACCAGTAACTAACTTTCTCCCTGATCAATAAATAGATTTAAAGAAAAATAAACTTTTCAACTTTAAAAGGCTCAGAGTTAAACGAATGGACTTCGGTATTGGATTTATTTCAACGAATATCATGCTACCTATCCTAGATTTTTTCTTTAGGATAGTTCATAGCTATGGATTTGCAATTATTGCTCTGACGTTAGTGATTCGGCTCGGACTTTTTCCCTTGAGTGCGGGCCAGATTCGCAATATGAGAAAAATGCGGATTACTCAACCGCTAATGAAAGAGCGACAAGAGGAAGTTCAACGTCGCTATAAGGATGACCCGGCCAAACAACAGGAAGAAATGGCCAAAATCATGCAGGAATTTGGCAATCCTTTGGCAGGCTGTCTGCCCCTGCTGTTACAAATGCCCATTCTATTTGCCCTTTTTGCCACACTGCGGGGTTCACCTTTCTCGGATATTAATTACACTGTCGATTTGCAAATCTTGCCCAAGGAGCAGATTGAACGGGTTGCTCCTCAAAGCTATGCGACCAAAGCCCAGAATATTTACGTTGATGAAGGCATTCACTATCCGATCGCCGCTTTCCTGCCTGGAGGCAACAGTTTAGGCGTAGGAGAGACTACCAAGGTTGAACTGCAAACCCCAGAGGGAAAACCCTTTAGCCAAATTATTCCTGAAACCCAAACGGCTGATCTGACCCCTCAATACAGTGTAATTAAAGGAGAAGATCGGATACAAGTCAAAGCTGATGGCAGCTTAGAAGCGATTATCCCTGGCGAAGCTACTGTTCAGGTAACAATTCCTGGTCTCGCCACTAAAACGGGTTTCCTCTTTATTAAAGCTTTGGGTCAGGTGGGCGTAACGGGAGAAAATGGTGAGATCAACTGGGATATTCTCGGCATGATCATCTTTTTTGGGATTAGCATCTATGTGAACCAAGAATTATCCGGTGCTTCCGGCTCCAATCCCAGTCCCCAAGCTCAACAACAACAAAGCATTAATAAAATTACACCAGTGATTTTTAGCGCGATGTTTCTCTTTTTCCCATTACCGGCGGGAGTTTTGATGTATATCGTCGTTGCTAATTTAGTACAAACCTTGCAAACGGTAATTCTAATGCGGGAACCCTTACCAGAAAACTTACAAAAACTGGTGGAACAGCAAGAGAAAGCAGCCCAGGCAGAATCACGGCAAGCTCTGCCTTTCGAGAAAAAAGGCAAGAAAAAAGAGAAAACGTCTTAGGGAAAATGGGGTTTGCCACCCCAGAATTAATTCCAGTCATGTTATCAGGTAGTTAATTGGATCATGGAGCAACATATTCAACGTAGTAAAACGTGGTTAGAAGAGTTATTGGCTTTAATGGGATTTACCGCGACGGTTAAAGTTGAAGAGAAAAAAGATTATGCCAATCTTCCTAATATTTGGCTGATCATTGATGGCAGTCATCTTAGTCCCGAACAGATTGAAATTTTGATTGGTTATAAAGGTAAGGGACTAGATGCTTTGCAGTACTTGATTAATGCTCAGATGAACCTGGGAGCGGAAACGGATCACCATCATACCTTTACCATTGAACTAAATGGCTATCGTCTGCGCCGCCAAGCTGAATTGTTAGCCTGGTGTCAGGAAATTGCGGACAAGGTTCGTCAAACGAAGCAACCAGTGGAAATGACGGAATTATCCTCCGCAGAAAGACGACAAATTCATACTTTTTTCCAAAATGAATCGGATTTAGAAACTGAGAGTCAGGGACAGGAACCCGATCGCCGATTAGTCGTTCGTTTTCGCTATAATTTTGGCTAAAAATAGGTCTGGGATCTGGTAAAGATGGCAATTTATCCCTCCAGAAAGGCAGTTATTACCTGGCTGAAAACCCAGGTTTCTCCCCATCGACTCACCCATATTTTAGGGGTTGAACAAATGGGTCGGGAATTGGCTCAGGTTCATGGTGTAGATCCAGAAAAAGCGGCCCAGGCCGGATTGATGCACGATCTGGCCAAGTTTTTCCCACCGCAACATTTATTAACTCTGGCCCAGAATGAGAAAATGACACTAGATGACATCTTCTTAAACAATCCTCATTTGCTGCACGCCGATGTTAGTGCGATTGTTGCGAGGGAGGAGTTTGGCATTCAAGATGAGGAGATATTAGAAGCGATTCGGAACCATACCCTTGGTAAACCAGAGATGAGTCCTCTATCCTGTATTGTCTTTGTGGCTGATGTTCTGGAACCGAATCGAGGAGATAGTGAAGTCTTAGACAAAATGCGGCGAGTAAGCCAGAAGAATCTCCATAAAGGTGTGCGGAAAACCTGCGATTATGTCTTGCAGCATCTTTTAAAACAGCAGAAAACGATTCATCCTCGCATGATTATGACCCGCAATTGGGCGTTGAAATTAAGTCACTCAAATTTTCAATAACAATTTCAGTCTATTGTGTTTGCTTTCCTCTCCAGGGCGATCGCCGAGAAATTTGCCAATATTTCAATGCAGACAATTTGCACCTTTCTGCGTATCCTTGGATAAAGCATTTATCAAGTTATTTTTTATGACCACTACTAAAATCATTGTTTTTGATCTAGACGGTGTTTTAATTGACTCGGAAGAAGCCAACTATCAAGCCTTTGCCTACGGTATTGAACAAGTGGGATTGCCGCGACCTGACCGCCAAACGGTTATTGATTTGGTTGGCTTCAAGGCCACTACCATGCTGGAAAAATTGGGATGCCCCCAGGAAAAGATACAAGAGACCTTTAATGAGTACGTACAACCCTTTTATCTAGAACACCTGCCCCGTCTAGCGGCTCCTATGCCTGAAGCAAACACGGTTTTAGGGGAACTGACCCAAAGGGGCTATCGAATTCTGGCCTGCACCTCTGGAGATCGCCGTACTCAAACCGCCGCTTTAAAAGGGATCGGACTATGGGATGCGATCGAAAAAATGCAAGCCTCTGATGATTCCCAATTTAGTAAACCAGATCCTAATTATATGCAGGAATTATTAGCGGATTATAATCATCAAACCCTATTTCATGTTGAAGATTCAGAAGTGGGGATTCGTATGGGCAACGCCTGTGGTGCAACGACAATTTTTGCAGAATATGGCTTTGGTTGTTTACCGGAAGATTTGGATGCCGATCATCGTATTAATCACTTAAATGAATTATTGGCGATCACCGCTTAGATGATAAGAATCTGTAAAAAATCACTTTTTTGTTAGTTTTTTGCTCAAAGTCCTGATTCACAGTTTCTACTTTGCTATCTTTAAAAAGTGATCGCCTTTCTGAAAAGAGTTTAGGAGTGGCGATCGCCTGTAAGATTCCCCTACCAAATCGTCACTTGATCAGCCGGATCGCGCCATAAAGGATCACCTTTTTTAATGCCAAAAGTAGAGAAAAATTGCGGTAAATTCACCAGAGGGCCAACGACTCGAAATTCACTGGGAGGGTGTTCGTTTGTCTGGACGATTTGACGTAAAAATTCAGGACGATATTTGGCTTTCCAGAGTTGTCCCCAGGCAATAAAACAGCGTTGCTCAGGGGTAAATCCGTCAATTTTACTGGAAAGTTGTTCCTTGGTTAAAGAACGCTTTAGCGCAGAAGAAGCGATCGTAATTCCACCTAAATCTGCAATATTTTCTCCTAAACTTAATTCACCGTTGACAAATAATCCCGGTAACGCTTCATACTGGTTATACTGTTTGACTAATTGATCGGCTCTTTGGGAAAACTTCTCCCCATCTTCCTTTGTCCACCAATCTTTACGATTACCATCCCCATCAAAAAGACGGCCCTGATTATCAAAACCATGGGTAAATTCATGGGCAATGACTGCACCAATGGAACAATAATTTACCGCATTATCTAACTGGGCATCAAAGAAAGGTGGTTGTAAAATTGCGGCCGGAATTTCAATACTATTACTACTTGGCTCATAGGCAGCATTCACTTGAGTTGGAAAAGTATCGGGACTGACAAAATATTCCGTGATAACAGGTTGTTTTAATTTTGCTAAATTTCGTCGATTTTTCCATTCAACAAGGCGTTGATTATTGCCAAAATAATCATCAGGTTTAATTTCAATAGCCGAATAGTCAAGCCATTTTTCAGGATAGCCAACTGCTATTTTCATTTTGTCTAATTTGACTAAAGCTTTTTGACGGGTTATTTCACTCATCCAAGGATTCTGCTCTAAACGGCGTTTAAATTCCGCCTTCATATTGGCTACCATTGTTTCAGTTTTAGCCTTGGTAGCAGGAGGAAAATATTGTTTAACAAATAGTTGGGAAATAGGAGGATTTAAGGAAGATACTAGAACTTCTGTAATAAGCCGATCGCGGGTTGGTAGAGCGATAATTCCTGACATTGTTTTGCCAAAAAAGTTAAACTTTTCTTGAATAAAAGCATCACTGAGATAACCCGCCTTAGCCGTTAAATATTGCCAGCGTTGATAGGTTTTCCAATCTTCTAGGGAACGTTCTTGTAATAGAGAGTTGACTTTTTCGTAATAACGGAGGTCGGTTACAACAACGTCTTTGACATTCGTTAAGCCAAGGGAAGAAAAATAATTTTGCCAATCAAAATTGGGATAACTTTTTTGCAATTGAGCTAGGGTAAGTTTATTATAAGTTTTATCTACATCTCGCGCTTCCGTCGGAGAAAGGGTCGCTTTAGCAAGGGCTGTTTCTATCTCTAAAATAGTTTTTGCCTGAGCCTCTGCCTGACTGGGATCTTCCCCAATGAGGGATAACATTTTGGCAATATGAGCTAGATAAACTTTCCGTTGAGGCTCAAAATTAGGGCTTAAATAAAATTCTTGATTATCAACAGGCAGTTTTGCAGGAGTGAGGTATAAAGCATTAATTGTCGCTTGTTTTTTGTCGGCGACTACACCTTGATCCAAAATAGAACTAACACCGATTAAATTCTGATGAGCGAGTAGGGGAATTAAATCTTTTTTAGAAGTTAGGGCTTTAATTTTGTCTAGTTCAGATTTTAAGGGAGTTGTTCCTAATTGCTCAAGTAACTCAGTATTGATGCCAGCAGTATAAAAATCGCCGATCTGTTGAATAATGCTACCTTTAGGGGATTGAGAACTTTGGGATTGGGCTTCTAGGATGATTTTTTGAATTTTTTGATTATTCTGTTCGATTAATTCATTAAAACTATCTAAAGCCACTTTGTCGTCGGGAATCACAGCCTGGTTCAGCCAGTTACCTGCCGAAAATTGATAAAAGTTTTTCTGAGGTTCAACAGACAAATCCATATTTTTGACGGAAAACCCCTGTTGTGGAGAGGGTTTTGCTTGAGCAAGAGTCGGGTTTGTGGTCTGGCTGGCTACGAATAATGGTTGGGAACCCACAAGGGCGATCGCCGTCATGGTAACGAGGGATATACAAGCAAATGGCTTCATGCTGAGTAGTATTCATCAAGTTTATCAGGATAACCGATGAGTTTTCAGATTAAATTGTTCCTACCTTCGTTGCTTTGTAAACGTCCCAGATTATCATCCAAGCATTGTCAAAAAATCTTAACTCTGTTAGCATTGCCCTGGTCTTTGATAATTTTCTTGAAAATAGTTGAAATTCAGCTGGTGGGGCGACAAGAGAGCTAGAAGACAGACATAGCAAGCAACTTAGCCCTTTTACCTCGAATGTAATCCTTCAACCGATGGCGGCTAATTTGCATTAGCTCTTGAATAATTTTTTCATACAT
>JAYKJI010000260.1:0-12827 GCA_035285405.1 Snowella sp.
ATATTCTTTTGTTATCATGTTCTTTTTGAGGAGCATTGTACTGTTTTACAGAGTATCTTGTCTTTTTTCTTTTTGCTGTAGTCTTTGCCACACAAGACTTTTAACCCTTCTTGTCTCCCTAGCAGGGAATATTGGGTTCCTAGGAGCATCTTCATCAATCCTAAACAATATTTGTCTTGTCGCTGGAGCATTCCCCGTAAAATTACTCGCTTATCTCTTCCTTTCAAGCATCTTTACCGAGAAGAACTAACCGTATGAGAACGAGGCACTATCAGAATTTGCGTAGTGTATAAAGATCTTTCTCCGTATTTTAACTGAGATGATTCAAAGCAGTTCCAGTCATTTCCGTAGAATGCCGATAGTATCTGGAGTGATGGCATTGCACAATGAAACTGAAATTAAAACCCTGCTGATGGGTGATAACTTTCCAAGGCTCTAAGCCTTTCGACTGATTTGGCTTATCCCGAAAAATTAACCCTTTTTTACCCAGCTTGGATGTTAGGTACTATGACGACATCATACTCTCCTGTCCGTTCACTAGAACTTTTTGCCCAATATCGCCGTAACCCCTGCATCGAAATACGGAATCAATTAGTGCAATTAAATGTTGGATTGGTGCGTCAAGTTGCCCACCGATTAAGTAACCAATGTATGGAACCCTACGAGGATTTAGAACAGGTCGGTTATCTGGGTTTAATTCTCGCAATTGAGCGATTCCAATCCCATCAAGGAGTCGCTTTTAGCTCCTTTGCCATTCCCTACATTCGAGGCGAAATTCTACACTATCTACGAGATAAGGCAACCACTCTACGCATTCCGCGACGCTGGCAAGAACTTTATTCCAAAGGAAAAAATTGCCGTAAACAATTAGCCCTGAAGTTAGGCAGACCCGCCCAAGAGAAAGAAGTTGCCCAAGCTCTCGCCATTTCCTTGGAAGAATGGAAAGAATGCCAACTGGTTTTTCAAAATTGCTTTGTCATGAGTTTAGATACTACCATTAATAACTCTTCTGATTATTACGTCACCTTTGCTGATACCTTGCCGGATTACCACGGCCAAGTTAAACAAGCTTTTGAAGAGGATAGTTCTCAGTTACAGGGCGCGCTTTGTCAATTAGAAGCTAGAACCCAGGCGGCAATCAATTACGTCTTTATTGAGGGACTTCCGCGCAAACAAGCGGCCAAGCAAATTGGGATAAGTCCTATGACGGTTACTCGTCATCTCAATAAGGGTTTAGAGCAATTGGGGCGTATTCTTCATCCTCAAGCGGCCTAAGCAGACCTTTTTCTCTCTATTTCGTTCCTTACTTCAGCACACTCTCAAATTGACCTTGTTTAGTGGTGACTCCTATGTATTCTTCTATTCCCTATTCTACCTCCCACTCTATTACTCCTTCTTTCCACTTAAGTAATGCGAAAACGAAGACAGATTGCGATCGCCTTTTTGGGGAGCAGGGAGAATTGATCGAGCAGCTATGCTCTTTAAGTACCTACGAATGGACTTATGAATCTCAACAACGTATCAAAGCTGTTTTTCTGAACCAGGACTTGCTGGTCTGGTGGAGACGCTAAGACCGTCCGAGCTAAGTACACTCCACTGTAGGAATCAACTCATCGTTTGATCGGAAGACCAACCCATCAAAAATAAGGATCAATCAATTTAGACAAATAATTAACCTATATTAATCTAGCAATAATTCTTAAGTACTGTCTCTTTTTTCCGGCTATTTCCATAATTTTTTTCTGAAATATTTTTCAAAGTTGCAACCTGCTGAATGTGGGTAGCAAACATTTTAAGACTGGGTTATACCACTTTATACTGGTTATCAAGAAGAGCGAAGCAGGCGATCGCGTTAGGGAAAAGACCTCGTAAAATAAGCAATAATGCTTTCCTAGCCTTTCGGTGAGATTCCATGCTCAACAAAAACACCATTTTCTTTGCCCTTCTTCTTTTTCTACCGATTTCTCTCGCGGGGCACTATCTTCATTGGGGAGAAACCCTCGTCTTTATCACTGCCTGTATTGCCATTATTCCCCTGGCCGCGTTTATGGGAACTGCCACCGAAGAAATTGCGATCGTGGTTGGCCCCAATTTAGGCGGATTAATGAATGCTACCTTTGGCAATGCCACTGAGTTAATACTGGCCTTTGTCGCTCTTAAAGAAGGCTTGATCGATGTGGTTAAGGCCACCATTACGGGGTCAATTATTGGTAATTTGTTACTGGTCATGGGTTTCGCCATGTTTTTAGGCGGATTGCGCTACAAAGAACAGGAATTTCGTCCTGCTGCGGCTCGGATGAATGCCTCGGTCATGAACTTAGCTGTGATTGCCCTCCTTTTACCCACTGCCGTCGAATACACCTCAACGGGATTAGGAGAAGCTAGTATTCAAAAACTCTCGGTGGCTGTGGCGGTTGTACTAATCATGGTCTATGGCCTATCTCTATTTTTTGCCATGAAAACCCATGCCTATCTCTACGATGTGGGAGTAGCCGATTTAGAAACAGAAACAATAGAAACACAGACTGAACACCATAAACCTAATTTAGTACTTTGGAGCCTGGTCTTGTTGGTCGTGACCTTGGGTGTGGCGGTGGAGTCGGAACTGCTGGTGGACTCCTTGGAAGTAGCGACAGAAAGTTTAGGTCTAACGTCCTTGTTTACAGGGGTGATTTTGTTGCCCATTATTGGTAATGCGGCAGAACACGCAACAGCAGTCACAGTGGCGATGAAAAATAAGATGGATCTATCGGTTTCGGTGGTGATGGGTTCTAGCTTACAAATTGCCTTTTTTGTCGCTCCTGTTCTCGTGATTGCGGGTTGGTTAATGGGACAACCGATGGATTTGAATTTTAATCCCTTTGAGTTAGTGGCCGTGGTCGTCGCTGTCCTGATTGTCAACTCGATTAGCAGTGATGGCCGCTCCAATTGGTTAGAGGGAATTTTACTGTTAGCCTCCTATGTCATTTTAGGATTAGCTTTCTTTTTTCATCCCGTTTTAACCAGTTAGGAAAATCAAAGGCTTCTGAGAGATTTTTCGGTTTTGGCATCAAATAAATGAATCTTGTCGATCGCAATTCCTAACCAAAGACGATCGCCTAAACGCAGCCGATGCTCTGGGGCAACGCGAACTTGTAGGGAAAGAGCCGGATTGGCCACTAGATGAACCAACAGATAAGTATCATTCCCTAATGCTTCTACCAAATCCACTTCAGCAGCAAGATGCTCTGGGGCTGCCTCCTCAAGGGTAAAATCCTCAGCCCTAACGCCCAATAACAGCGATCGCCCTGGGTAAAGACGGACAAGGGAATGCCAAGACTCTGGCAAGGTGAGAGAAAACTGGGGATGGCTTAATAATTGGGCGGATTCCACTGCCATTTCCAGAAAATTCATGGGAGGAGAGCCGATAAATTCGGCCACAAAACGGTTAGCCGGTCGATTATACAATTCTAGGGGAGGAGCTAACTGTTGAATTTCGCCTTGATACATTACCGCAATGCGATCGCCCATTGTCATGGCTTCGGTTTGATCGTGGGTAACGTAGATAGTGGTAATGCCTAACTGTCGCTGAATTTTAACGATCTGGCTACGGGTTTCGGCCCGCAATTTGGCATCGAGGTTGGATAACGGTTCATCCATCAGAAAAACCTGGGGGTTACGGGCGATCGCTCTTCCCAGGGCCACCCGTTGCTTTTGACCGCCTGACAGTTGTTTTGGTAAACGGTCTAAGAGTCCCTCAATTTGTAACCGTTCGGCGACTTCTCTTACCTGTCGTTCAATGGCTGCATCCTGGGATGAACGATAACGTAAACCCTTCGGCAATGTGCGAGTCATTCCGCTTAAACGATTCTCTAGCCAGGGGGGCAAAGTTGATGAGGATCGCTGCTCCGAAAAACTATTCATCCGCCGCAAACCGAAGGCAATATTGTCATAGACCGAGAGATGAGGATAGAGGGCATAGCTTTGAAAAACCATGGCAATATCCCTAGCCTTAGGAGGAATCTGATTCACCAGGCGATCGCCAACCCAAATATTACCGCCCGTGGCCTCTTCTAGTCCGGCCAAAAGACGCAACAGAGTACTTTTGCCACAACCCGATGGCCCCACTAAAACCATAAATTCGCCATCGGCAATGCTGAGATTAATAGAGCGCAGCACACTCACCACCTTGGGCGTAGAACCTGGGGAATGACTAGCGACCGTCGAATCATTGGGATGCGTCGTTTTCTTCCCCGCCTGACTCGGAAAACTTTTATAAAGATTTTCTAGAACAACCTTAGCCACACTGAGAGAAAGAGTTTGTGATAAATTGTTTCAAAATAGTATCACCTTATCTTGCAGAATGGAGAATAGGGAGCTCGAATCCCTGACCTCTGCGGTGCGATCGCAGCACTCTACCAACTGAGCTAATTCCCCTTATCGGATCGGTATTATATCACAATAATGTTGCTCTTTGTCATCTGCTTTAACCTGTTATTGGCGATCGGGAATAGTTATCTGGCCGTTCGTCTTTGGCAATGGCGAGGAGATCTCCAGCGTTTGACCAAAAACCTAATTCGTCTAGAACAGTGTACTCATCGTGTCTTTACTCCGGCTCCGGCAAATCTGCACCAAGCCCAGGTCGGAACCCGTCAACTGAGAATTCGCTATCAGCGTCTGATGAGACAATTACAATTTTTACAAATGCTACTGCAAACAGTACAATTTCTCTGGTGGATTGGACAACAACAAGAAACGCGGCTCAAGTCAAAGAATTGATCGATGATATTGGCTCAATTTGTTAATCTCAGTCACTAACTTCGGAGGGGATAATTATCCAGAGTCAATAGACCCGAAATTTCTCCTCTAACAACGATTATAATAATATCCCCTTCCAGTTTCAGACAAAAAAAGCCTGATGTTTACCTACAATCCCCACTACAAACCCAATCAACTCCTCTGTGGTCATGGTCAAACGGCTCTGATTACAGGTTGGACAGTGCGACAGGCGATCGCCAAACAGTTGACCCCTGAAGACTACGCGGTGGTGGGTAATCTCTACAGTCCCACCAGGGGAATTAGTCCTTTAATTCGTAATTTGTTGGCCAATCCCCATGTGCGTTATCTAGTGATTTTAGATGCCACGAGAGAAGATAAAAATGCGGGGGGATGTCAATGTTTATTCGATTTTTTTGAGCAAGGTTTTCGAGCGGGTAAGACCGATACAGGGCGAGATTGTTGGATCATTAATTCCACCGTCACAGGTTATATTGATCCTGAAATTCCTGCGGATATTTTGGAACAATTACGGGCTACTGTTCAATATACATTGCTTAAATCCAGTAAAGAGGCGATCGCTTTCGTTAAGGAATTAGCCAGTAAACCAAGTTTAGAACCCTGGGGAGAAGCTTTATTATTTCCGCAAGCTGAATCTATTCCGACGGTATTACCCGGCCCCCGTTATGGCCATCGCATCGAAGGTAAAACCATTGCGGAAACCTGGGTAAAACTTTTACATCGCATTAAAACCACAGGAACCATTCGACCGACAGGCTACGATGGTAAATGGCAAGAATTAATTGACTTAGTGGCAGTTATCACCGATGAACCGAAGGAATTTTATTTTCCTGAGCCGAATTTTTTACCCATTGATCCCGACTTTATTAAAGACTATATTCCCCAAATTTTAGAGGATGCTCCCTACACCGAAGGCGTTAAATATACCTATGGTCAACGGCTGCGATCGTGGTTTGGACGGGATCAAATTGAGCAGGTTATTTTGAAATTAATTGGCGAAATTGATGCGGCTAGTGGGGTAATGTCACTTTGGGATGTGAAGGATCACGAGAAAGGGGGTAGTCCTTGTTTAAATCATCTTTGGGTGCGGGTGGTAGATAATGAATTATCCTTAACCGCAACGTTAAGAAGTAATGATATGTTCGCGGCTTGGCCTGCAAATGCGATGGGTTTACGGGCATTACAGCAGCATATTCGAGATCAAATTGCCCAACGTTCTGAATATGATTTAGCAATGGGGCCATTAATTACCATTAGTCAATCAGCCCATATTTATGATGATACCTGGGAAAATGTAGATAAATTAATTGCTACTCAATATGATCAAATCATGCGTCAACGAGACTATTTTGATCCTTCGGGTAATTTTTTGATTGAGTTACAAGATGGAGAAATTAAGGTTCAGCAAACAACTGCGGGGAGTGGGGAAGTAGTAGCTTGTTATGCGGGCAAAAATCCATTAAAATTAGTTCGTGAAATTTGTGCAGCGACTCCAGCAATTCAACCTGACCATATTGGTTACTTAGGGATTGAGTTACAAAAAGCTAATAATGCTTTAAAAAATAATAAAATTTACCTTCAAGATCAATAAATAAAAGGAGATCTTATGTCTGTTCTAAGCGAATGGGATGTAATCAACGAATTAGGGAGAGGAATTGTATTTTATCCGTTTAAAACAATAGAAAAAAGCTTAAGAGGTGGTTGTTTATGTTTGACAGCTAGTATTCATGCTTATATGTTTTGCTACGAAAATAATAAACCTTCTCAAGTAGAGCACCTTCTTAAAATGAAAAAGGATGAATCATTTATCAAAGTTACAACATCTGAAATACAATCTCTCCTTAAAGACAAAAGTAGTGAGCTATTCATTGAGATTCCAAAGGGAAAAATAGCAACAATCTGGACTCAGGAGTCAGTATTTTTAGGTGAATATTTTTGTGGTTCAATACACTCGAAAGTTAAGCTTGTATCAGAAGGATTAGGGCATATCGGAACAAGAGTAAATTCAAGTTGGGGAGGAATTCTTGCTATTGCATTACATAATCTTTCAGATCATGATATTCATATAAAAGTCGGAGACACAATAGCATATTTAAGGTTTTATAAATTAAGTTCAAAATCTTCATACTCTCAAAAAAGTGATCATTCTGGTAAAACTGACGATGCAATTCCTCATGGATTCAATAAGCCAAAAGAACTCATTGACTGGATTGGTGACACGGATGAACCTTGGAGAAAAGGAGATAAAGATACAATCATTAAAAAACTATATTCAGAACACTATTTTGATAAGGCAAAGTCAGAACTTAGAGCAAAATCTATACGCTATCGTTTTTTCTTTAAGTATTTTTCAGAATGGAATTTAACAGTTTGGATTTTGGCACTAACTGCTTTTTTTACATTTATTATGGCATTGCCCATAATTGTCAACTATTCAAAAAAGACTATCAATCTTTTCTCGAACTCAAAACATGAAACAATATCTCCTAATGTCCCAAATACAGAAAAGGAAAAAAAATAAGTGTTATTTAATTTAATTTATATCTCTGGCGCATTGACAGGAATTGAAAATCCTGAAGCAATCAAAAACTTCTATGAATCTATTGGCTCTCTTTGCCAAAAACTGGGTTTTCAATCCTACGTTCCTCATCTTAATACTGATCCGATCGCCAATCCTGACATTACCCCCCAAGAAGTTTATCAAACCGATAGAAATCATGTTACTAATGCTGATTTAGTGATTGCTTATTTAGGAATCCCTTCCTTTGGTGTCGGAATGGAACTTGCCTTTGCTGCTTTAGAAAATATTCCCGTGATTTTACTCTACGAAAAAGGTAAAACTATTTCACGATTTCCCAGAGGCATTCCCACAAAAATTGCTGAAATTCAATTTACTAGTTATGACAATGCTTTAGAACAATTACAAGAAATATTAATTCATTGTCAAAATATTAAAATCTAATTTATGGTTAATCTTAAACAGGCAAGAATAAGACCAAATCAATACTTTTTTCTGACCGATTTAGCTGATATTAATCGAATCCAATTATCCTCAAAACTTGATCGCCAACAGCGTAGTCAATTCGGTCAATTTCTAACTCCTGCTGTGATCGCCCGTTTTATGGCGAAGCAATTTAGTCCCCCATCAGGTCATATTAGGTTACTAGACCCTGGAGCAGGGGTTGGAGCTTTAACCGCAGCCTTTGTTGAAAACCTATTAGCCCAACCAGAAAAGGTTAAAAGTTGTTTAATCACGGCCTATGAAATTGAAACAAGTTTTATTCCAAATTTAAAGAAATGTTTAATAGAATGTTGTACCGTATTGGAAAAAGCGGGTATTGAAACCAATTATTGTTTACGAGAAGAAAGTTTTATTGAAACTTTTGAAAAATTAAACTTACCATTGTTTAAGCAATTTCCTAAAGATTTTACCCACGTAATCTTAAATCCACCCTACAAAAAAATTAATAATCAGTCTGTTGAAAAGAAAATTCTTTCTCAAAATGGGATTGAAACTGCCAATCTTTACAGCGCGTTTCTTTGGATAGTAGGGTTACAACTGGCAAATAAAGGTGAGATCGTGGCAATCACTCCCAGAAGTTTTTGTAATGGCTCCTATTATCGTCCCTTTCGTCAATTTTTTTTAGATCAAATAAGACTTCAGAAAATCCATATTTTTGAAAGTCGTTCCACTACCTTTATAGAAGACAAAGTATTACAAGAAAATATTATTTTTCATGGAGTAAAAACTCAACAAAAACCAGATCACGTTGTTATTACTAGCAATCAAAAAAATGAATTAGATGAAATTTCAGAATTAATTTATACTCCCTATCATCAAGTTATTAAAAATCAGGATCAAGAAGCCGTTATTCATATCACCACTAACTCTTTTGAAGAGTTCTTAACTATACAGATGGAGAATTTTTCATCTACCTTAAAAGAAATAGGTTTAGCGGTATCAACAGGGCCTGTTGTTGATTTTAGATTAAAATCATTTTTAAGAAATTCTTTAGATTCCTTTAATGTTCCCCTGATTTATCCTGAAGCAATTAAAGCGGGCAAATTTTTATTTCCTCCTAAAAACCCTCGTAAATTTATTGCAATTGAACAAAACCAAGATACCTATAAATGGCTTATTAAATCAGATTGGTATGTTCTCATAAAGCGATTCTCGGCAAAAGAAGAAAATCGTCGTATTGTCGCCGCCGTTTATTCTCCTCTGAATTCAACAATGCTGGGCATTGAAAATCATCTCAATTATTATCATGCCTTAGATAAAGAGATGAATCCTAACCTCGCAAGAGGTCTAGCTGCATTTTTAAATTCAACTTTATTTGATCGATATTTCCGACAATTTAGCGGACACACCCAAATTAATGCAACGGATTTACGTAGAATAAAATATCCTGATCGAGATACTCTAATTAAATTAGGTATTGAAATTGGCGATAACGATCTAGAACAAAACCAATTAGATCATCTTGTTCATCAAAGCTTATCAGTTATGAAAGAAGTTACCCACACGCTTCAAGCTAGTCAACGTATTGAAGAAGCCCTAATTATTCTTAAAGCAATATCGGCTCCCAAAGAACAACAAAATGAGCGGTCAGCTTTATGTTTATTAGCCTTAGCGGATATTAAACCTGATACCTCCTGGCAAAAAGCAACGGCTCCACAACGCCGAATAACAGAAATGATGAACTGGTTTCAAGAGCATTATGGTAAACAGTACGCGCCTAATACCCGTGAGACTGTCCGAAGAAATACTATGCACCAGTTTGTTCAGATGGGAATGATTCTTGAAAATCCTGATCAGCCCGATCGTCCAATTAACAGTCCTAAATGGTGTTATCAACTACATCCTGAAGTTTTATCTTTATTGCAATCCTATGGTTCCGAAGAATGGTTAGAAGTCTCCAAAAATTATGCTGTTTCTGTTAGCAATTTATTAATTACCAAAAAGCGCAATTTACCAATGATGCCAGTAAGCTTACCTAATGGTCGAGCAATCCAGCTATCATCGGGCGGACAGAATACATTAATTAAGGCTATTTTAGAAGAATTTTGTCCTCGCTTTACTCCTGGCAGTTTAGTTCTTTATGTAGGAGATGCTGGTAACAAATTTATTATTAATGAAGATAAGACATTTCAAGAAATGGGCTTAAACTTAGACCCTCATGGAAAAATGCCTGATGTCGTTATTTATTATCAGCAACAGGACTGGTTAATCTTAATAGAAGCCGTCACTAGTCATGGCCCTGTCAATTTGAAACGTCGTAATGAATTACAATCTCTTTTTCAAGGCAGCCAGAAGGGATTGGTTTTTGTAACAGCTTTTTCAAGTCGCAAAGAAATGACTCGTTATCTTGCTGAAATTTCTTGGGAAACTGAAGTTTGGGTCGCCGATCAGCCAGAGCATATGATTCATTTTAATGGGGAAAGATTTCTTGGCCCCTATGAATTTTAATAATAACAATTTGTCGAATTGTAATCTCTATTAACCCAAGTTGCTAGTTATCTAAAACACCTTCAACTTGGCTTCAAATCGGTCAAAAATCGTATAATGCAACACATAAACTTGTTGTTCTCGTATCTTGTTATACATTTTGGGCGAGTAACTAGCAACTTGCGTTATTAATTTTCTATTATGCAAAACTTCCTAAATAACCCTCAAGAGATTAGTCCCAAGTTCATAACTGTATAAACTCGCTGGCTTAAATTCAAATTCTATTTCTTGATAAAAAATATTTTTATCGGTAAGAGTCCGACTAGTTATTACAATAGGTTGAGACAAGTCAGGATGTTTTTTGACAAACTTGACACAATTATCAAGCTCGGAATTAACTTTATAAGGGCGATCACTCCATTTCACTTCCACAATCCATTTGGGAGATTGCGAGACAGGATCAAGATAGACAATATCAATTTCTCCCGTATCCCAACGAGCATAGTAAAGTTCAGCATTTTTGTTATGTTGCCATTGGCTAAAAATTGCAGTTTCAGTCATGGCCCCCATCGCCTCAGAATCAGTGTCAAGTTTTCCAAATAAGGCCGCTCTCATCGAAGGATTAGTTAAATAAACCTTAAAACAGACTGCACGTTTAAAGCGTTTAGCGTTTTGATCAATTCTCTCTACTCGCCGAATCAAAAAAGCTGCTTCTAGGTATTCTAAGTAACGTTTGATCGTATTTTTTGCCACTCCCGATGATTTAGATAAAGCATCTAAACTGACCTCATTACCTGAATTATAAGCCAATGTTGTAAATAGCCGATTTAATTCTTGAATATCACTAATTCCATAAAGACTAGGAAGATCGCGCAGTAAAACCTTATCAATAATGTCGCTTTTAATATATTGTCCAGGATTTTGTTTGATTGTCTCTGAAAAAACGGCTTCAGGATAACCACCAAAATTGAGATAATTAACAAATTCTTGATTAAGATTCTCAATATTTTGGGTAGAATATTCCTCTTCCTCTTCGTATGCAGAATTTTTAAAGGTTATTAATTCAGCTTCCCGACCAATAAACATTAAATATTCAGCAAAAGTTAACGGTGGTAAAATATAATCACTAAAACGCCCTGCTCCTGATTCATTACTTTTTAAACGTAGTGCTGCTGCTGCTGAACCCGTAACCACAAAACGATACTCTGCAAAGGAATCAACTAAGGATTTGAGATGAACTTCCCAGTCTCGAAGATATTGAATTTCATCAAAATAGATAAATAATTGATCATCGCGCTTGTGATTAAACAATTCTTGAAAATAATTAACTAAGCGTTCTAGCGGTAATCCCGTATAAAGTGGCGTTTCTAAAGATAAATATAAAATTCTGTTGCCCTCAACCCCTGCATCAAGAAGAGCGCGAATACTGTGATAAACCATCACGGTTTTACCTACCCGTCTTGGCCCCATCAATACGATCGCCCGCCGCACTGTTCGATCCAGAATTTGTTGATGAAATGGCTCAAAATATTTACGACGTGGGGTATGCTCATAGGCAATCTTTTCCTGCTGGCCCGTTTCCCACCAGGGATTATCAAACCGAAGACGGTTAAGAATGTCGGTCTTAGCGATTTCCAACATAAAATAAGATTAGTCGTTTAATCTTATTCTAGTTTAAAATCTAATTAAGAGCAATGCACTGACCTTATTTGGGTAATGAGGTGTTATCAGTGGGTTAAAATCGTTGCCGATTCAATTTACCTAAGCCCGCCCAACTTATGCCGAATCTTGAAGTCCAAAGACCAAGCTGGAATGAATATTTTTTAATGATGGCCAAACTAGCGGCCACTCGCTCCACCTGTTTAGCCTTTCCTGTGGGTGCAGTCATCGTCAAAGATCGCCAGCTATTAGCCACAGGTTATAACGGTTCTCCTTCTGGTTCAGCCCATTGTACTGCCCAGGGTTACTGTTATCCTGACCTCGAAACCTGTGCTGCTTCCAGTACGTTGCCTTCTCGTGCCGTCCATGCCGAAGCCAATGCGATCGCCCAGGCCGCCAAACATGGTATTTCTACTCAAGGGGCAAGTATTTATGTCACTTTGGAACCCTGTATTTCCTGTTTAAAATTAATTATTTCGGCGGGCATTCAAGAAGTTTTTTATGAGACCAGTTTTAATAAAGGTGAAAAAGTATTAGTCAGAGATTCTTTTATTGCGGAAGGTTTAGTTAAATTGCAACCGATTCAACTATCAAAAGACACAGCCCAAAGAGCCAGTTTGTTTCTTCTCAATCCTATTTCTCTAGTCTCGCAAGATTTGTAAAGTTGAAATCTGAACAAGTTCGTGTCAGAAAATCATGGTTTGACAAAAGCCTATTCCAAATAGCCCACTGTATCACTATCAGCTAATTCCAATGTATCCCCGATCGCTGTGCCATTATGGTAAGCCCCCAACAACACTGGACAGGTTTTTCCCCAGGCAATAACTCCCGTTTGATCTAAAGCGATCGCCGCTAAATCGGTTTGATGGGACTGAGCCTCCTGAATAGATTTGGTCATAGATTGGGCAAGAGAAAATCCATCACTAACACGAATAACAATTTT
>JAYKJI010000261.1:0-6697 GCA_035285405.1 Snowella sp.
CGATAGGAAGCCCTTTGGGAAAAAATGTCCGAGCATCTAGGATTGCAGTATCGCTATGCTGATCCCGAAGGGCCCCTGGATTCGTCTTCTTCCCCCCTTCTCGACCTAGATAAGCTGCTTGGTCAACTCCAATCCCTGCCCCTAGATTGGCTCAAACAATTGCAGAATCTGGCCTTAGAATGCAGTGATGATGCCATTCTCGGTTTACTCGATTCCCTAACCCTCCGGCAATCAGACCTGGCCAAAGCATTAGGGGAATGGGCGAAGGAATTTCGTTTTGATCGCATTCTCGCTCTTATTGAAACCTATGATGAGCAACAGCAGCAGGGCTAATAACAATCCAGGAGAAAAGTTGAAGGGTAATATCCTCGTTGTTGACGATACCCCAGATAATTTGCGTTTGTTAGCCCTTATGTTATCGGAACAAGGCTATCGAGTCCGAAAAACCCTCAATGGTCAGATGGCCTTGAAAACAGTTCAGCAAATGTTACCAGATTTGATTTTGCTGGATATTAATATGCCGGAAATGAACGGTTATGAAGTCTGTACGTTACTTAAAGCTGATCGCCTTACCCAGGATATTCCGATTATTTTTATTAGTGCCTTAGATGACGTGTTAGATAAAGTGCGGGCCTTTCAAGTGGGTGGCTCGGACTATATTATCAAGCCCTTTCAAGGAGAAGAAGTGTTGGCAAGAATTGAACATCAGTTAGTTATTCAGCGACAAAAACACCAATTACAAGCGGAAATTGCGGAGCGACAAAAGGCAGAACAAGCTCTTCAGATCTATCTCCACATTGTTTCCCATGATCTACGCAATCCGGTCTTGGGCATGGCCATGATTCTCAAAAATTTCTTAAAAAATCCAACCTCTGCCTCTGAGATTTCCCTGCCCCGTCCGATCCTAGAGCGCATGTCCCAAAGCTGCGATCGCCAATTAGCACTGATCAATTCCTTGGTGGAAAGCCAACATTTTGATATCAAAGGGGTTATCCTCAACCGCCAGTCCTTGGATTTTGGCCAACTGCTTCATCAACTGGCGGCGGAATGGGAACCCATCCTCACACAACACCAAGCCCAGTTAAACCTAAAAATAGCTGATCCCCTCCCCCTAATCACCGCCGACAGCAATTTATTATGGCGAGTCTTAGAAAATCTTTTAGCCAATGCTCTCAAACACAATACTAGTCATCTCACGATTACCATCCAGGTCGAACAACGGGATCAATCTCTCCATTGTCAGATCCAAGATAACGGTGTAGGAATCCATCCTGACCTAGTTGAATTGCTCTTTGAACGATATCAACGGGGAAAAAATATTGGCAAGACCCCTGGATTAGGATTGGGCCTCTATCTTTGCCGTCAAATTATTGAAGCTCACGACGGTCAAATTGCTCTGCTCCCCAGTTCAGAAGGGGCAACCTTCGCGTTTTGCTTACCCCTTCTCCCAGTCTCCTAGTCCCCCAGTCCCCCAGTCCTCTAATTGGCAGCAGACTGAACCGTTGAACTTCCCCCCTTCGCAACCTGTTGTTTGAGAATCTCAAAGGCTTTAGCAAATTGGGGATCAGCTAAGGTGCCAATTTTCTCCCGATCCTTTTGCAGTGCTTTACGTTGGGCATCGGTTAACTCAATCACCACATCGGGATCAATGCCATGCTTATTGATATCGCGTCCATTGGGTGTTAGATATTTGGCGATCGTCACAGCTAAACCAGAACCGTCACCAAGACTGCGAACCGACTGTACCAGACCCTTACCGAAGGTTTTCGTCCCCACAATCACAGCCCGTTTATGATCCTGCAAGGCTCCCGATAGAATTTCACTAGCACTGGCCGACCCCCCATCCACTAAAACCACGAGAGGTTTATCGGTTAATTGCTGATTATTAGCACTTTGCTGCTCAACTTCCCCTTGGCGATCCACCGTTGAGACAATTTTGCCATCCTTTAACCAGAGACGGCCAATATCGACGCTGGCATAGAGTAAACCGCCTGGATTAGAGCGTAAGTCCAAAATATAACCCTTGACATTTTGTTTCTCTAGCGTTTGCATAGCCGTCCGCATTTCATCGCCGGCGTGGGCACTAAATTGATTGAGGCGGATATAACCGATCTTGCCGATCGCTGTATCTTCTGCTTCTGCCCGCACAGGATGGATTTCAATCTTGGCTCTGACTAAGGGATAATCAATGTTGCGATCGCCCCGTTTAATGGTGAGAACCACCTGAGTTCCCGGCTTCCCACGAATCAATTTCACCGCATCATCCACTTCCATCCCCTGGGTCGATTTACCATCAATTTTGACAATCACGTCTTTAGCTAAAATGCCCGCTTTATAGGCAGGGGTTGCCTCAATAGGCGCAATGACAACTAATTTTTTGGTATCCTTATCCTGCGCTAACTGAATACCCACACCCGATAACTCCCCAGATGTATCGATTTGCATGGCCTGAAATTCTTCTGGGTTCATGAAGCGGGTATAGGGATCACCCAGCTTTTTCAACATTTCCCGAATGGCTTTGTAGGCCTCCTCTGGGTTCTTATAGGTACGACCCAAATAGTCCTTACGCACGGCCCGCCAATCGACTTGGTTAAACGTGCCATCCACGTAGGTTCGATTCACAATTTGCCAAACTTCATCCACCACCTCTTTGGGATTATCCTGAAAGAAAGCCTGAGAGCGAGCCAAACGAAGTCCCACGCCTGTCACCGTTACGGTGGTTAACAACAAGGCCGTTGCTCCCAAAATTAGCCCGCGTTTCTGCTTATCCATAATGTTTCCTTTTGCCAACGGTGAAGATTGATGAAGAAAAAAACTACTTTATTTTGAAATAGTCACCCGATCTAGTTATAACATTTCAGGATAGTGGTTGTAGTGATTGTATGACGGATCTAGTTGTGTCTGATTCTCTCAAAGATAGACGGCGAACCTTAAAAAACCAACGTCAGTTGAAGGTATGGCAATCGCTTTGGCGTTTTTCTGTACTTTGTGGTGCTGTGGGGGGGTTAGTTTGGCTGATGAGTTGGCCGGAATGGAGCATTCGCGATCGTACTCAAGTCCAGTTAAAGGGGAATCAATGGGTTGCCTCTGACCAACTATATAAGCAAGTGCCTTTGACCTATCCCCAGTCCATTTGGCAACTTTCTACCCAGCAGATTAGCCAAAAAATGTCCACCATTCCCTCTTTGGAGAAGGTGGCTGTTACCCGTCAATTATTGCCAGCCCAATTAACCATCACCGTCATGGAACGTCGCCCTGTGGCCCTAGCGATGACAACCGAAGGGAAGGGATTTCTAGATAGAGAGGGCATTTTTATTCCCGCCTCTTCCTATGAAAAAACTGCGATCCAAGCCAAACTCCCCAAATCGCCTTTGTTTCTTGGCTATGATCCCCAATATCAAACATTCTGGAAAAATTTATATCCGCTTTTAGCCCAATCTTCAGTCAAGATTGACGTTATCAACGGTCGTAATCCCAGCAATCTAACCATGAAAACCGATCTGGGTATGGTTTACCTTGGCTCAAACCTCTCCCAAGTCCCTCAACAACTTCAGGTGCTAAATCGCATGAAACAATTGCCCTCCCGTGTGCCCCCCAATCGAGTTGCTTATATTGACTTGACTCAACCCAAAGCACCTTCTGTCCAAATCACGATGCCATCCCCAAAGCAATCACCCGCCAATAACGTCAAGAGTCCATGACAATCATTGATGCCCTCTAGACTTGCCCTACCGGAATCATCTCTCTTTGTATTGACAAACTTCAGCAATGTTTCTAATCTAAGGACGTAAAGCTGAGTTTAGGCAATTTTAAACAATTTGTAGATAAAAAAAGGTTCATAGGTTTTATAGAATTGCTGTTCAACTCTAGTGATACTGTAGATAAACTGACCCTATTCTCAAATCTTAATTTCCGCCTCTAAAATTTTATAGCGTACTGCATTTCACCTTTTACCACTACAATGATTCTTAACAATGACGTTAACCATGATTTTTCCCTAGATCATCCCAGTCTCAATGGAGCAGAGAGTGGGGAGTCGTCTGATAGCTTAGAAGACTTGTTTGCTGATCAAGACGATTTAGCGATCTTTTCTACTCCTGCCGATCCCAAAACCTCGATTCAGTTAGATGCAAGGAGAAGTCAGATTGTGCCTAGTAGTGTTGCCAGAATTAAAGTAATTGGTGTTGGTGGTGGCGGTTGTAATGCAGTCAACCGTATGATTAACAGTGGCGTAACGGGAATTGAATTCTGGGCCATTAATACAGATTCCCAGGCACTCATGCAAGCGGCTGCTCCCCAGCAGTTACAGATTGGCCAAAAATTAACCAGGGGTTTAGGAGCTGGTGGTAATCCGGCGATCGGACAAAAGGCGGCGGAGGAATCCCGTGAAGATATTGCCAAAGCCTTAGAAAATACAGATTTAGTCTTTATTACGGCTGGTATGGGTGGCGGTACGGGTACTGGCGCGGCCCCGATTGTAGCCGAAGTAGCCAAAGAAATGGGCTGTTTAACGGTTGGTATTATTACTCGTCCCTTTACTTTTGAAGGCCGACGACGAGCCTCTCAAGCAGAAGACGGGATCAATGCCCTCCAGTCCCGCGTAGATACTTTAATTGTCATTCCCAATAACCAATTACTGGCTGTGATCCCCGCCGAAACCCCGTTACAAGAGGCTTTTCGGGTGGCTGATGATATTCTGCGTCAAGGTGTGCAAGGGATTTCCGATATTATTACTATTCCGGGTTTAGTCAATGTGGACTTTGCGGATGTAAGGGCTATTATGGCGGATGCAGGTTCGGCCTTGATGGGAATTGGTGTGGGTTCAGGTAAGTCTCGGGCCAAAGAAGGGGCGACGGCGGCGATTTCTTCTCCGCTTCTAGAATCATCTATTGAAGGAGCCAAGGGTGTTGTCTTTAATATTACTGGCGGTTATGATTTAACCCTTCATGAGGTGAATGTCGCGGCGGAAACGATTTATGAAGTGGTTGATCCCAATGCCAATATTATTTTTGGGGCGGTTATTGACGAGAAAATGCAAGGGGAAATGCGCATTACTGTGATTGCAACGGGTTTTAGCGGCGATCATCGTCCGGTCAAGGAACTTGAGGTCGTTACTCCCAAACCGGCGGCTCCTTCCCCATCAGGATTAACCTCTGCCCCGGTCGAGAATCCCCCTCGTCGTGAGACCGATATTCCTGGCTTTTTACAAAAACGTCGTTTTCCCAAGTCTTAAGAGAGATTTTGGGAATCAATTGACTGCTTGGGTTGGTTGGTCGTGCTTGATCAACCAAAGGTTCGTTCGGTAGTGATTCGATAGCAACAAAATAGTTTAAATGGCTTAGTACAATGTTCGTGCATTCATTTCTGGCAAAAATTAAAAACGTAAATCAAGGGCCCCTTGAGTCGCTATTGATAGCGTCCATTAAACTCGCCCTAGCGGGGTTGAGATGTGAATGAATATACTAGGCAAACGTGTCTCAAAACTGATACGTGGCTTCTCCAATATGACTTACGGGTTAACTCGATATTTTTCTGTAGTTAACCCAAGTTGCTAGTTAGTCTGGCTCAAGAAAAAGCAAGGGTATAAGATAGAAATATAGAAAAGCAGAAAAGGAGCAGGGCAATGATTACTGAAATAACCGCTCTCTATTCGATAACAGACGATTTGTTAAAAGCGATAGGACATAGTGAGGATTGCCGTGTCCAGATGAGCGATGCCGAGGTAGTATCAGCAGCCTTGGTAGCAGCCCGCTTTTTTAACGGAAATCAAAAGGAAGCGTGTGAATACCTGAAAGAAGAGGGTTATATGCCAAAAATGCTAGACCCTTCACGTTTTTGCCGTCGCTTGCATCGCTTATTTTTGCCATTACTAGATTTGTTTGATTATCTGGGGATGATTCTAAAATCCATGAATGAAACAGCAGAATACTTGCTAGATTCTTTTCCTGTAGCAGTTTGTGACAATATTCGGATTGGTCAATGCCAACTAGTTCACGGAGAAGATTATCGTGGTTATATCGCCTCGAAAAAACGTTATTTTTATGGTATCCGAGTACACTTACTGAGTACTAAAGAAGGTATTCCCGTAGAATTCACCTTTTTACCGGGAGAAGCAAACGATACAAGAGGGTTAAAGGCCTTGCCGTTAAATCTGCCAGAAGGAAGCTCTATTTACACAGATGCGGGATATACAGATTATCTGGTAGAAGATAACATGAAGGAAGCAGATAATCTAAACTTACAAGTAATGAGGAAACGAAATTCTAAACGTCAGGATGCACCTTGGGTAGCGTATCTAAAGCAAGTGACACGGCATTACATTGAAACAGTATTTAGTGCAATTACCTGTCGCTTCCCGAAAAACATTCATGCAGTAACAATGGATGGCTTTTTGTTGAAAATAACGATGTTTATTATGGTATTCACATTAGAAATGGCTTTTATTAGTTGAAAGAAATTAAGCATTTGATTAGACTCAAAAGGAACAGTTCCGTTTTGGGTGACTTCTGCTGGCTAAATTTGATTGAGTTACTTTTTTTTCATTACCCGCAACTTGGGTTATATTAGATGAGACTTGTTGGGTTATAAGGGATAATAAGAAAAAAAGCAATGACCAGAAAATCCAAGAATGCTAGATATAGAAAGGATATTCAAACAAGATCGCTTAATACGGGGGATGACAGGGCTAAATAGTAAA
>JAYKJI010000262.1:0-3106 GCA_035285405.1 Snowella sp.
ATTTAGCCCTGTCATCCCCCGTATTAAGCGATCTTGTTTGAATATCCTTTCTATATCTAGCATTCTTGGATTTTCTGGTCATTGCTTTTTTTCTTATTATCCCTTATAACCCAACAAGTCTATTTTAAAAAGCGATCGCCGATAAAATACCTTTATGATGGAGTTGCTCAAACTGTTGCCAAAGTCACTGACGACATTTTTGTATGCAGTGGCGGCTTTATTAAGATTTTATGGAAACTCAGACACCATCCTCGTCCCTTTCTTCCCCTTCACCACAATCCAAGGGAGTCTTCTGGTCTTCGCGTTGGGGTCAGCGTCTTTGGTGGTTAATCTCGGCCTTGAGTGGCACGCTGGAAATCGAAATAGAAGGGAAGCGGCAGCAGCAAGAACACGAATTGAGGATGAAAATCTTGCAGCAAGAGAACGAGAGGCTAGACGAGATGATCTTGCAAACGAGGCAAGAGAACGAGAAGCTGAACGAGAGGCTAGACAGGATGCTCTTGCAAACGAGGCAAGAAAACGAGCAACTCGCTATACTCGAATCCAAAATAGATGGATTATTCTCCAAATACAACATCAACTCGAAAATTCACCAGACACCAGAGCAGCCTTGAGAGATTTTCTTGTATTTTTGTCGGAATATGGTGAGTAGAAGGGCGATCGCTGTCTCAATTTTTATCGAAAAGCGATCGCCAATTAATTGATGGTTGTAAAAAAAGCGATCGCCTGTTAGATTACTTGATTTTGTATGCACAATCATGTACATAATATATGATATGGACTTTAATTGGGACAACAACAAAAATCAAAGCAATATCACCAAACACAGTATAAGCTTCGAGGAAGCGATCGCTATATTCGATGATCCTAATATCCTGACTTTTGAGGATGTCCGATTCAACTATGGAGAAACGAGATTTGTTTCAATAGGGCAAATAACACTTGTTACCCAAGAAAAGGAAGTGATCATCGTGGTTATCCATACCCAAAGAAATCGAGCAATTCGTCTCATATCAGCCAGAAAAGCCAATGAACGGGAGAGAAAACGCTATGAGCAACAATCAATTTTCACCTGAGATGTCTTTTGAGGAGCGACAAAAAAAATTCATGAAAATGTCCGATGAGGATATTGATTATTCAGATAGTCCCTCCCTAGATGATGAATTTTTCAAGAATGCTAAACTGGTTACACCGACTTTCCAAACAGAGCAAATTAGTATCACATTGGATGCAGAAGTACTTAAATAGTTTAGGAATCATGCTACAGAAAAAAGTTATCAGGCCCTTATTAACGATGTGTTGCTAACCTATGTTAAACATCAATCGTAATAGCCAATTAATCGATAGTTGATAATGAATAGCTAAGAGTTTATGTCGGGAATGCGATCGCCGATTAATTGATAGTTGTAAAAAAAGCGATCGCTTTTGCTATGAATCGTCAAGCAAAGGAGATTTTCGGTAAAATAGAGAGGTTGTGTTAAAACTGAGAATTTATGACTATCCGCCAACGCCGTTACCCAAAAGAAGAAATCGCTCGACGTGGGCAACAATTCTATGAATCCGGTATTCGGCAACAGATTGAAGTTGGGAATGAAGGTAAAATTGTTGCGATCGATATTGAAACGGGAGCTTTTGAAGTTGCTGAAAATGTTGTGCCAGCAACTAATCGCTTGTTTGAGCAATATCCCGATGCTCAACCCTGGGTTATTAGGATTGGATATCGTGCCGTTGATCATTTTGGTGCGAGGAGTCTAAAACAAAATCCATGATGCAAGGAGTTGTGAATTTACGGTGTGAAGCCACATTAACGGTTGTAGTTGGCAACTCAAATCGAAAACTGGAAGCGTTCAATACAGTGATCGACACGGGATTTAGTGGGTTTTTGTCTTTGCCGTCTTCAATTATTACTAGTCTTGGCTTACCTTGGAGTGCTTCTGATATTGTCACTTTGGGTGACGGTAGTGAAACACTATTTGATTTATACACTGCGATTGTAATTTGGGATGGGCAGTACCGCGAAATTTATATTGCAGAATCAGAAACGGAACCTCTGCTAGGAATGGCACTGCTTTATGGTTATCGCTTACAAGTTGATGCGGTTGAGGGAGGCCTGGTTAAAGTTGAAGCCCTGTAATTTTGTAATGGAAGTGAACCACTTTTGTTATGAATCATAAATCAAGGAGATTTTTGGGTTAACAAGGGTTACAAAATATCACCAATCATTGATTGTTATTTCGTTCGTTCACCTGGCCGCCGTGTGATGAAACTAATTGCTTTGGCTTTATCTGATAGTTTGGAATCTGTTTAAAAAAAGCGATCGCACCTTAAACCTGAACTCTGAATCTAAAGCTCGATCTGGTTGATAATGAATAGTTGATGATGTTCTATACCTGTAGATCGTATTTCTAGAACGTAGTCATTTTATTCATTTTGATTTGTCTTATCCACAGATTCAGAACACTACCCTATTTTTATATTAATCAACAATAAGATCATAAACATAATGCTCCAAAATTTTATCTAACAAGGGAATATTTTTATCAAATAAATTTCCTAAGTTTTCTTCTGTTAAATGGTCTCTCACTCGATCAAATAACCCAATAGAATAGACGCTATCATCATGGCGAGAGCGGTATCTAATGCCATCTACTGCCTGGGGATGTTTCCAAATATGTTGACCCCAAATCCGACAATACTCATAATCTCCTGAAGAAATTCGAGCATCTATTCCCATTCTGACAAGACCTGGCCCTGTTAGATCGGCTAAAACTAAAGGGCGATCGCTCTTGATTTTAAAAAGATTTCTATTTCTCAGGGCTGTAACCGTCACTGCCCCATCAAATGTTCTGCCAAAACACTCAATAAAAGAACTGTACTGATCACCGACATAGAGAAGTCCATAGCTTTGATCCGGGCCATCAAAACGCCCGTTGCCACTGCGGTCAAAATGAAGACTAGAACTGTACCCTGCTCTATTTAGGGCTTGCTGAAAAAAGCTGAAACCCTTACGGAGAAAAGATAGTAGCCAAATTAAGAACAGCTAGAATGCAGGAAAATAGGTTAAAATGGCTCAAAACCCTTGCATTAAGAGGAGAGAAGACAGATG
>JAYKJI010000263.1:0-9384 GCA_035285405.1 Snowella sp.
ATATTCTTTTGTTATCATGTTCTTTTTGAGGAGCATTGTACTGTTTTACAGAGTATCTTGTCTTTTTTCTTTTTGCTGTAGTCTTTGCCACACAAGACTTTTAACCCTTCTTGTCTCCCTAGCAGGAAATTCAGAAACACTCTCTATGAACAAGCTGTTGATCGCTTCCTCTGCCCTTACCCTTGCCACCACTCAAATTATCATTACTGCGGCCACTAGTCTTGCTGCTATTCCTTTACTTAACTATACTTGCCCTGGAAAAATTGAGGTTCATGCTGATAAGGGAGGCCCTGTTTTTATCAATGGCAAGCAAGCAAAACTAAAAGTATTCAATAAAAATGCCTACGAAGCCAAAGGTTCTGGTGTCGTCATTTCAATCACAATCAACCCAGATGGTACACCAAGCGTATCCTATACAGGGCCAGGTCGAAATAATGGGATTTGCTCACCCCGGTAAAAGTTGATCTAAAATTAGGTAAGCTTGCTGTTCTGAATGTAAAAAGGGCTAAAGTTGTTGTTGACGTGACTAATTGTGAACAAAATTAATCAATACAATCAAGTTTACTGAATTTCTAGTGAAAGTTATGGCATTCGGTACCCTATTAATGATTGGTTGAATACCTTTTTGTCGCGTTTGCCAACGTAAAATCCCAGTTTTACCCTCTGAAAAATCTCAAAAAACTTAAATTTCTTCAACAAAGAACAATCCCTATGAACAAAATTTTCATTGCTTCTTCTGCTCTTACTCTTGCCGTCTCTCAAATTGCCATTACTGCAACCAGCAGCTTTGCCGCTATTCCCTTGCTCAACTACACTTGCCCTGGGAAAATTGAAGTTCATGCGGATCAGGGAGGCCCGGTTTATATTAATGGCAAGGAAGCAAAATTAAAAGTATTCAATAAAAATGCCTACGAGGCCACAGGCTCAGGGGTAACGATTTCAATTACCATTAACCCTGATGGCACACCCGATGTATCCTACACCGGGCCTGGTCGGAGTAATGGGATTTGTTCAGAATCGAGTAGCTCTGAAGCGAGTAATAATGAACACTCTCAATCTTCAGCTTCCACCATGAAGAAAAAGGGTAAAACCCCTGAAAATCTCTACAGTACCGTTCCTCCTGCGTTAAAAGATTTAGTAGGAGCGAAGGCAGGTCAAGCCGAGGATGATTTGATCTCGCGGGGCTATACCTATAAAAATACCGTTACCTTTGACGGTGGTAAGAGTGCCTATTATGTCGAAAATAAAACGGGTTATTGTGTAGAAGTTGGTACCACTGAAGGACGTTTCAGCAGCATTGTTTACAATTCCAGCGATCGCTGTGCTAAAAAGTAGATTTAGAACTTAGTATCTCAATCTAGGCGATCAATGCTTATTAAATGAGCTTTCAATGATCGCCTTAATAATAATTTTATGCCTCATAACTATTGGTCAATTTACTTTACAGCTTGGGAGAAAAACCGAAAAGCGCGATCGCTGATTAAAAAAGATAATAAGCAATTATTTTGATCGAATTCGTCATTGTAAACATGAAAAATTTCCACAAAATTTCCCTTGTACTCGCTAGTGCTACCCTGTTTTCATCTCCCGCGATCGCCAAACCCATTGCGCCAGGAAATATGCCCGCTTACTGTCGAGGAGAAGCTTCTAGTCAGTTTGCCACTAAGCCTATGTATATCAAAACACAAAAGTTAGTGCGTAATAAAAACGGAAGTTACTATGTTAAAGGAACTGCCGATCTAGGTAATCAAGGGAAAAAACCCTTTCAGTGTAACTTTAGCCAAAAAGGTGAATTTCTAAACTTTCAGTCCCTCGTCGATGAAGGTAGGCTCTAGTCTCCTCTCCTTAGATCAGTTAGGTTGGGGCTGGGTGTCGTTCAAGTTGTAAGCTCAAAGCCATCGTCCATGGGTGATCGCGGACTGAATTCCCATCCTCGGCGACCATTAGCCACCTAACTTTGACATTTTTTTACCTTTTCTTTAGATTTTCCTGCGTCTGACTGCCTAGATGTGTTAGCTTTTGTAGTGTAGAAATGTCTATGGTCAGTCTCCCCCTATGGGGTGCTCTATTTCTCACGCCCTTCCCTGTTACCCTGTCGAGAACGCTTTGCAGTCTTCTCTTTCCCTTTGCCTCTTTGTAACGGAGGCGATCGCCCAGCAACTTTCCCAGATGTTAAAGAGCGATCGCTATCGGCTGACCTATGTCTATTCTGTTAATGAATTTATCGAGTTTATTCGCAGTCATACAGAGCATATTGATTGTCTGATCGTCTTACGAGATAGTCCCGCCTTACCCTTTTTTAACCAACTTTACGAGCAAGGCTGTCTCCTGCCAGTCATCATTCTTGAATGCCAACGAGAGACATCCGCCCCTCAAGAAACGCCGACGGTCATTTACCACAATGCCGAAATCCATTTACCCGAATCAGAGTGGCAAACCATCCCGACGGTCATTGATCGGGCGATCGCCCATTATTTACATCTTGGCCCTAGCTGCACCATTCCTCCCCCCAATGCTAGTACTCAAAAAAGCGATCCTCAAGACTCTCAACAAAGCTTCTTGCTCCTACAGCAACGTCGCTTGGCGGATAAGCTAAAAGAAAGATTGGGATATTTAGGTGTGTATTACAAGCGCAACCCCAAAAGCTTCTATCGCAATCTAGAGCCGGCTGAAAAACAAGAATTTCTAGAACAGCTTGCCCTAGAATATCGTGAAATTATCTTGACCTATTTCAACCAAAGTGTTGATATTAACCAAGAGATTGATCAATTTGTGAATAGTGCTTTCTTTGCCGATATTTCAGTTTCCCAAATTTTGGAAATTCATATTAACCTCATGGATGAGTTTTCTCAACACCTAAAACTGGAAGGGCGCAGCGAAGAAATTTTATTAGACTATCGTTTAGCACTGATTGATATTTTGGCGCATTTAGGTGAAATGTATCGACGCTCTATTCCCAGGGAAGATATTCCCTTTGATGTTTTCTATCAAACGGACTAATTTACGTTATCCTAAACCTATTCCTTGCTCACCTTTATACTTAGACTCTTATCCTTTATTTTTAGCGGCTAGCGAAAACCTCAGGATCATTAACAATGAGTAATTTCAAAAAAACTTATGTTCTCAAACTCTATGTCGCTGGGAATACCCCTAACTCAGTTCGAGCCTTAAAAACCTTAAAGACAATTTTAGAACAGGAATTTAAAGGGGTTTATGCCCTAAAAGTGATTGACGTACTCAAAAATCCCCAACTGGCAGAGGAAGATAAAATTTTAGCGACCCCTACCTTAGCTAAGGTCTTACCCCCTCCCGTTCGTAAAATTATTGGCGATCTCTCGGATAGAGAAAAAGTCCTGATTGGCTTAGATCTTCTTTACGATGAAATTCGTGAACGAGAAAGTGAGGTTTAGTCACTTTCCTGGATTACCAATCTTGAGATTAGCTTACCATCTTCAATCAAAACTTTTTTAATTAGCTTAAGTTAATAACCGCGACACGATACATCAATCTTGTAATCTTATACCTTACACTGTAGAGGCTAAAGGGATTCAGGCTCTACGACACAATCGTACAATACTGAATCACAAGACACTGTAAATACTTTAAAATACCTTGATAAATTCGTAAAATGAACCAATCTATTTTAAATACGACCGAGCCGGCTGAAACGCCTCGCAAAGGAGTACAAAAAATTCGGACAATTATTGAAGGGTTTGATGAAATTACTCATGGTGGCCTACCGATTGGACGAACAACCTTAGTGAGCGGTACGTCGGGGACAGGAAAAACACTACTCGCTGTTCAATTTCTCTATCATGGCATTCATCATTTTGACTATCCAGGTCTTTTTATCACCTTTGAAGAATCTCCCACCGATATTATTCAAAATGCCTATAGTTTTGGTTGGGATTTGCAGAAATTAATTGATGATGGCAAATTATTTATTCTAGATGCCTCTCCCGATCCTGAAGGGCAAGAAGTGGTGGGCAGTTTTGATCTTTCCGCCCTCATTGAAAGAATTCAGTACGCTATTCGTAAATATAAGGCGAAATTAGTTTCTATTGACTCTGTAACAGCCGTTTTTCAACAATATGATGCCGCTTCTGTGGTGAGACGAGAAATCTTTCGCCTGGTAGCCCGTCTCAAACAACTAAATGTCACCTCAATCATGACCACTGAACGGATCGAAGAATATGGCGCGATCGCCCGTTTTGGAGTGGAAGAATTTGTATCCGATAACGTTGTTATTTTGAGAAATGTTTTAGAAGGCGAACGCAGAAGAAGAACCGTTGAAATTCTAAAATTACGGGGGACAACCCACATGAAAGGAGAATATCCCTTTACGATTACCCATGACGGTATTAACATTTTCCCCCTAGGTGCGATGCGTCTGACTCAACGATCCTCAAACGCGCGCATTTCTTCCGGTGTCAAAACCTTGGATGAAATGTGTGGTGGCGGCTTCTTTAAAGATTCAATTATTTTAGCAACGGGGGCAACGGGAACCGGCAAAACCCTACTGGTCAGCAAATTTTTACAGGAAGGATGCCGTCAGGGAGAACGGGCTATTTTATTTGCCTATGAAGAATCACGGGCCCAACTATCGCGTAACGCCTCTTCCTGGGGCATTGACTTTGAGGAAATGGAGCAAAAAGGATTATTAAAATTGCTCTGTACCTATCCCGAATCGGCAGGGTTAGAGGATCACTTACAGATGATCAAATCTGAAATTTCTGAGTTTAAACCTTCCCGTATTGCCATTGATTCTCTCTCCGCTTTGGCCAGAGGGGTTACTAACAATGCCTTCCGTCAGTTTGTCATTGGAGTGACAGGCTATGCTAAACAGGAAGAAATCACCGGCTTTTTCACCAATACCACTGACCAATTTATGGGGGCTCATTCTATTACGGAATCCCATATTTCAACCATTACCGACACCATTATCATGCTGCAATACGTAGAAATTCGGGGCGAAATGTCTCGTGCCATTAACGTCTTTAAAATGCGTGGCTCTTGGCATGATAAAGGCATTCGAGAATATACCATTAGTCATGATGGCCCCGATATCAAAGACTCTTTCCGTAACTATGAGCGCATTATTAGTGGTTCGCCCACTCGCATTAGTGTGGATGAAAAATCGGAACTGTCTCGGATTGTACGCGGCGTTCGAGATAAAACCATAGAAGAATAAAAACAGAATAAGAGCAGAGTAATAACGGCGATCGGGGAGATTTTAGAGACCGTCTCCCCTTAAAAACTCAAAGCATCTCATCAAAGAAAAAGGGTCAACCAACTTGGTCAACCCTGAAGCTTGGGAACGCGCTGAGAATCCTGTTACTGAACTACTAACTTAACGTTAGCGTTTTGCAGACCGCGTTGTTTTACTTCCGAAAGCGTTTTATTAACGGCGTATTTTTGATTGATGGAGTTAATCAATTCAGTTTGATTATGCTTTTTAGCGACACCCCAAAGATCAGCAATAAGATCAAAAGAGCCATCATTATTGCGAGACCAACCGAGGTCATACTCACCATCTAGAACGGCAACGATGTCAGCCCGAACGCGCTGGCCATTGTAGCCACGCACATCTGCTTCGTTTTTAACATCAATACCGATGTCACGTAGAGATGCTTTGAGAATTTCGGCATCGGTGATTTTGGTACGAAGAGTGCTAAAGTGAGACATGGTAGATTTCCTCCAGGAAACAAAAATCAACAACAACAGATTGGGAGTTGGGAAGTACGCCGCCTCATTGAAAGAAAAACGGCTTTTTTGAGAAGAAGCTAGCCTTAAGTCGATTAGGACTAGCCTTTCGTCCTGTTGGGAGCAGGAGAAAGTCTGTTAGAACTCCAATCGCTGATATTCAGCAACGGAGGCGGAAGCAGGTCGGGCACGTTGTCGAGCCCAATCACGTAGCGCAGTGACCTGTTCCATCATGGTCCGAGACAGAGGTAAGGTCGATTTAATGGCTGCAATAATGTCAAGTTGGGTAAATTCCCGATCTTGAGCAAAGGCTTCATACATTGCCGCAATAATCGCTTGTTCAATCTCTGCCCCAGAAAAACCATCAGATACCTTGGCGAGTTGGCCTAACTCAAAACGATCTACATCAGGCCGACGCTTATTAAGGTGAATCTTAAAAATATCTTGACGTTCTTCGGGATTAGGCAAATCCACAAAGAAAATTTCATCGAACCGTCCCTTACGAAGGAACTCTCCGGGTAGGCGTTCCACCCGATTTGCTGTTGCCATCACAAAGACAGGAGAGGTTTTTTCCTGCATCCAGGTCAGAAAACTACCAAAGATACGGCTAGAGGTGCCGCCGTCAGAGTCTCCCGAACCGGCTCCCCCCGCAAAGGCCTTATCCAATTCGTCAATAAAGAGAATGGCGGGAGAAATAGATTCTGCGGTTTTAAGGGCATTTCTAAGGTTCGCTTCTGATCGCCCCACCATAGAGCCATCATAGACACGACCCATATCCAAACGGAGTAGGGGCAATCCCCACAGTCTGGCAGTGGTTTTGGCAATGAGGGATTTTCCACAACCTGGAACCCCTAGGATCAGCATCCCCTTGGGTTGAGGTAAACCGTATTCCCTGGCTCTCTCGGTAAAGGCATCAGAACGCTGGGTCAGCCAGTGTTTGAGTTCTTCCAATCCACCAACGGATTGCAGGGTTTCGTCTTCCTCAATGTACTCCAGAATGCCATTGCGACGAATCAGTTGCTTTTTCTCGGAGAGAATGACATCAACTTCTTCCTCCGTCAGTTTGCCTGCTTTGACAAAGGCCTTGCGATAAACTTTTTCAGCTTCATCTTTGGTTAAGCCTAGGGCCGCTTTGAGCAGTTTTTCCCGAACTTCAACCGAGGTTCTACGGGTACGAGTTTGCTCTAATTGCTGGGCTAGGACTTCTCCCAATTCCGTCAAATCGGGCAGGGGAAAATCAAGAACAATAACATCCTTTTCCAGTTCGAGGGGAATGTCTAGATAGGGCGACATTAACAAAATGAGTTTGTCTGTGCCTTTGAAACTAGCGATCGCGTCCCGTACCCAACGAGTAACCGCCGGAGAGGAAATAAAAGGATGAAGATCCTTGAAAATAAAGATACCCGACTCTTTTTGCCGCATCACCCATTCGATCGCCGCTTCAGGAGAGATAGTGTTGTGATGGTTGGCTGCTTGAGGTTGACCATACTCGATAAATCCTCTCGTCACTGTCCAGACAAAAACCCGATGATGCTGGGTTTGCTGGTGAGCAATTTTGGCGATCGCCTGCTCGGCCCGTTCTTCTTCGGACGTAACCAGATAGATTAGGGGATATTGAGCCTGAACGAGAACACTGAGCTCTTCTTTCATGGGATCGACCTGAGTTAAAGGGCGGGACGGTCAAATTATCAGCTTGTCAAAGTTAGCAAGGAACTAGCATTTCGGCGGTAGATTCATTAGTAACTGGGACTTTTTCGATAACTTCCAAGGAGAAATCGTCATTCATCACACTGGGCTGATTCTTAAGAGAAACCATTTGCCCTTCTCGCATGACCATTGCGGCATCACATTCGGGACAAATATGAACCTGGTGTGTTTTACCGTAGGCGGCGGCTTCCTCTTCTTCAACTTTTTCTGGGTACTTCAGATAGAAGTTGATGGCCTTTTCCACAATGGCTGACATCGATTCGGTATCAATGGCAGAGCGGATTCGGAGTTGTCGATGGATGCCAGGCGGTAAGTAGAGTGTGACCTTTTGCTTGTCTTGCATATCACTTAAATGAGATTACCCAACGGGTATTGAAAACTAATGTAATGACTAAATCTCATTCCGTCAAGATGGTAAGCCTCTATGATGGCAATATTGTAACATTTCTTAACAAAAGAGGATTGTGAAAGAATGATGAAAAAGTGGGAAGCGAGATGTTAGATTAGATTATGAAAGAATTATGAGAAGTATAGGCAATGTCTGTTTCTCCCCAGGCGGCTAGTTTATCAGAAGTTCATCGCACCGTGGGTATTCCTTCAGGGAAGGGATTCTGGCGTAAGCTGTTGGCCTATGCGGGGCCGGGCTATTTGGTCGCGGTAGGCTATATGGATCCAGGCAACTGGGCTACGGATTTAGCGGGGGGATCGCAGTTTGGCTATACCTTACTAAGTGTTATTTTATTGTCTAACCTGATGGCGGTCTTGTTACAATCGCTCTGTGTGCGGTTAGGGGTGGCCACGGGAAAAGATTTAGCTCAAGCCTGTCGAGCTTACTATGCACCACAAGTTAGTTTTTTACTCTGGATTTTGGCGGAAATTGCGATCGCGGCCTGTGATTTAGCTGAGGTGTTGGGCAGTGCGATCGGTTTAAAGTTGCTTTTTGGAATCCCGTTAGTGATTGGTGTGATTTTGACGGCTGCCGATGTCATGTTATTGCTATCGCTACAAAGTAAAGGTTTTCGCTATTTGGAAGCCCTGGTGATTACCCTCATCGCTTTGATTGGCGGCTGTTTTTTAGCGGAATTATTTTTGGCCCAACCCCAATGGTCGGGAATATTCGCCGGTTTTATTCCCCAATCAGTCGTTATTCATAATCCTGAAATGCTCTATCTGGCGATCGGGATTTTAGGCGCGACTGTTATGCCCCATAATCTCTATCTCCATTCCTCCATTATCCAAACCCGTGCCTGGGAATTGACAACACCGAAAAAATGGGAAGCGATTCGTTTTGGCAGTTTAGATTCCACTATTGCCCTCTGTTTTGCGCTGTTTATTAATGCGGCGATCTTAATTTTGGCAGCGGCCACTTTCCATGAGTCGGGTCATCATCATATTGCTTCGATTGAAGATGCCTATCAAATGCTCACCCCCCTATTGGGAACAGGTTTAGCCAGCACTTTATTTGCGATCGCCTTGTTAGCTTCAGGCCAAAACTCCACCTTGACGGGAACATTAGCCGGCCAGATTGTCATGGAAGGGTTTATCAAATTGCGAATGCGTCCCTGGTTACGTCGTTTATTAACCCGTAGTCTAGCCATTATTCCGGCTCTATTAACCATTGTGCTTTTGGGAGAGGGTAGCACGACCAGTTTATTAGTATTAAGTCAGGTGATTCTCAGTTTACAACTCTCCTTTGCCGTCATTCCTTTGGTGAGCTTTACCGGTAACCCTCGCATTATGAAGGAATTTGTCAATCCAACCTGGCTTAAACTGTTGGCAGGGGCAGTCGCGACTTTAATCGTCGGTTTAAATAGCTGGCTACTTTTGCAGATGTTTTGGGGATGGTTACATTAGACTTGTTGGGTTATAAGGGATAATAAGAAAAAAAGCAATGACCAGAAAATCCAAGAATGCTAGATATAGAAAGGATATTCAAACAAGATCGCTTAATACGGGGGATGACAGGGCTAAATA
>JAYKJI010000264.1:0-4623 GCA_035285405.1 Snowella sp.
ATATTCTTTTGTTATCATGTTCTTTTTGAGGAGCATTGTACTGTTTTACAGAGTATCTTGTCTTTTTTCTTTTTGCTGTAGTCTTTGCCACACAAGACTTTTAACCCTTCTTGTCTCCCTAGCAGCCTATTTTCCTGCATTCTAGCTGTTCTTAATTTGGCTACTATCTTTTCTCCGTAAGGGTTTCAGCTTTTTTCAGCAAGCCCTACTTAGAATTCCCTTTGTAATCATTGGCAACACTAAACGAATCCTAACTCTATACTGGACAAATCAAATTAGCCGTTATTGGCAAGAGGAAAACCATGAAAATCAAATATGACAAAGAAACAGATATTCTTATGATTATTTTACGAGATACTTTTCCCGTAAATGCTATCTCTGAACCTGGGGGAGTTATTATCAGTTATGATGAAACTGACGAACCGATTAGTCTTGAATTTTTGAATGCTTCTCAACGAAATATTATAGACCCAGAAGAAATGACTCTTACCATTTATCAATAAATCTTACTCATAGTCATCTAAAAATGTATGAAATATAGCATCACAATCCAATGGTCAGATGAAGATAACTGCTTTGTTGTCTTTTTGCCTGAATTTGAAGACGTTATGCAACTCGTTACTCATGGTGACACCTACGAAGAAGCCTTAAAAAATGCTAAAGAAGTTTTAGAGCTATTAATTGAATCAGCCTTAAATAATAACGAAAACTTACCCAAGCCGAATATATTTGGTCAGTTATTGCAACTTGCTTAATTTCTAATATTGACAACAAAAATAATGGCACAGATAAAAATTTACTATGAACCCGAAACCGAACTTTTAACCCTTTTCTGGCAAACTCCTCGGAAAAATCAAATTTGTACAGAACGAGAAATATAGAAAAAAGCACCCCCAAATAGAGTGCCAAATTCTAATTAAGAGATAAAGTGAGGTTCGTTGCTTAGAAACTATCCTTTGATATTAGGAGCAGTTAGAGCGATCGCTTTTATTTTGCCTGAAGCCAAATCTAGAGGGAAGTTATGAACATTGCGTTCGTGCATCACCTCAAGACCAATACCCGCACGGTTAATAACATCAGCCCAGGTGGAAATTGGATAACCTTGAGCATCTAAAATAGACTGGTTGAAGTTAAAACCATTGAGGTTAAAGGCAAAACAAGAAACGGCTAAAGCTGCAAACCAAATGCCAACAACGGGCCAAGCTCCTAAGAAGAAGTGGAGAGCGCGACTATTGTTAAAAGAGGCATATTGGAAGATCAAACGACCAAAGTAGCCGTGAGCCGCCACAATGTTATAGGTTTCTTCCTCTTGACCAAACTTGTAACCCTGATTTTGAGATTCAACTTCAGTGGTTTCCCGAATCAAAGAAGATGTGACCAAAGAACCGTGCATCGCAGAGAATAACGCTCCACCAAAGACCCCAGCCACACCCAACATATGGAAAGGATGCATTAACACGTTATGTTCCGCTTGCAGTACCAACATGAAATTAAAGGTTCCACTGATACCCAAAGGCAGACCATCCGAGAAAGATCCTTGACCGATGGAATAGATTAACAGCACTGCTGTTGCCGCCGAGACAGGAGCCGAATAGGCCACGCAGATCCAAGGACGCATCCCCAAACGGTAGGAGAGTTCCCACTGACGACCCATATAGCAGAAGATGCCGATTAAAAAGTGGAAAACGATTAATTGGTAGGGGCCACCGTTATAGAGCCATTCGTCTAAATTAGCTGCTTCCCAGATAGGGTAAAAGTGCAGGCCGATCGCATTGGAACTGGGGACAACTGCCGCCGTAATGATGTTGTTGCCATAGAGGAAAGAACCTGCGATCGGTTCCCGAATACCATCAATATCAACGGGAGGAGCTGCAATAAAGGCAATGATGAAACAAATGGTAGCGGTTAACAGAGTGGGAATCATCAACACCCCAAACCAACCGATATAGATACGATTCGAGGTACTGGTAATCCAATTGCAAAACCGCGACCACGGACTTTCTTGCCGTAGCCCTAATTGAGCAGTAGTCATAGTGAATAATCCTGGGATGAAATAAGTTCGAGATCGCTATTCAAGCCATCTATTTCAATAATATAATCAATTGGTCATATTGTTGTCAAGGCAAGATCCGCGCCTTAAGTCTAACGCCTCTACAATGCTGACCATTGAGCCTTGGCTTTTTGTAAAGATTCTTGCCATTCCTGGGTTGGCTCACTATCTGCCACAATGCCTGCGCCCACTTGTCCAATGACCTGATTATCGGTGAATAACAGCGTCCGAATGAGAATATTGAGATCTAAATTGCCTCGTTGATCGAGATAACCACAGGAACCATAGAACAAACTACGACGTACCGGTTCTAGTTCCTCAATGATTTCCAAACAGCGTACCTTGGGACAACCTGTAATTGTGCCACCAGGAAAAAGAGCGCGGAGTAAATCTACACCATCCTGCTCTGGTTGCAAGGTTCCACTAACATTACTCACTAAATGGATCACATGGCTATAGCGTTCAATGGCTAAAAGTTCATCTACCTGCACTGTCCCCCAAACACAAACCCGGCCAAGATCATTGCGTTCTAGATCAACTAACATGATATGCTCTGCCCGTTCTTTTAAATTACTGCGTAATTCATGGCAAAGTCTGGCTTCTTCCTGGGGCGACATTCCCCTCGGACGAGTACCGGCGATTGGTCGGGTTTGGGCCTGTTTTCCCGTTAGCTGTACTAATCTCTCTGGGGAACAACTGACAACCTCTCCCCAGGGCGATCGCCAATAACTGGCAAATGGAGAAGGATTAATCTGTTGTAGGCGTTGATAAACTTGCCAACTGTCAGCAGTAATTTGGGTATGAAAACGTAGGGAAAGATTAGCTTGAAAAATATCACCTTGACGAATATATTCCTTGGCCCGTAAGACCATTGCTTCGTATTGACTTTGCTGGGTTTCAAACACTAAAGGAGCCGAAATTTTGGGAGAATCGATATGTTCTGATGGGGGATGATTTTGTGTTGAATGAGAAACATAATTTAATTGTTCAATGAGGCGATCGCCATCCTGAGGATGAGTGGTTGCTAACCAAAGAATTTGTTCTTGGTGATCCAGCACCGCAAAATTTTCAGGTTCGTACCAATAGGCAACCGGAAAGGGAAGCTGATCAGTTTTTTGATAGGGGAGAGTTTCAATTTCCCAGGCCGCATCATAACCGAGCCAACCTAACCAACCGCCTTGAAAGGGAAGATGGGAGGGGGTAGAAGGGTGGATATGGGGATGACAGAGAAATTGTTTTAACTGCGGAAAGATGGAGCCAATGGGCGGTGTCCAGAGTCGCAGTTGGCCAGCTATACGCCGAGGTGGGCCAGCACAAATGGAATATCTGGCCAGATAAGGATAATCCAGGGGAGTCGGATAGGGACTTTCCAATAAGGTGGCAATTTGATCGCCGCCAAACAGTTGGGCAAAAATTTGGGAGGCTTTGCGCTCTTGTAGGGGAACAGGCCGCCAGTGCCAAGGAAGCTCCGTCATCATTTAGGGACTGCCTCCGATCAGAACCCTAGCATACCAAAAGGGCAGTAAAGCTGCGAGGGCCAACCAATCCCACCGTAAAAATTTGAGTTGATGCCACTGGACTCGATGTTGCTCAGGAGTTGTAAAACCTCTTACCTCCATAGCGATCGCGATTTGTTCAGCCCGCAATAGTAAATTTTCCAACAAACGTTCAACCACCAAAATCCAAATCCGAAAACTGCGTTTCAGCCCCAATTGTTTCCAGTTAATGGCCCTAGTGCGAATAGAACGGGTCAAGTTTTGAATTTCTTCCAGGACTAAGGGAATAAACCGCAAAGCCAGGGTTAAGGTCAGAGAAATTTCCGTGATCGGTAAATTGAAACGCTCTAAGGGTTCCATTAATTCTTCTAGAGCGCAGGTGATTTCCTCTGGTGCTGTGGTCAGTAAAAATAAATTAGTACTGTAAATGAGAGTAAAAACCAACGTGCTAGTGCGAATGCCCAATTCCAGCGATCGCCGCGTCACTAAAAACCGTCCCTTTTCAAACAGAACATAGTGGTAATCCGAAGCAGGGGGCAAACTAGCAGCATCGGGTAAACGAGCTTGGGAGGTCATCGCAAAGCCATCGGGACTAAAGGTGGTTAGGATAAAAACCAAGCCACAGATAAAAAATAACCAGCCCGTTTGCTGTTTCCAAGCACGCCAGGGAATACCCGCCGAAAAGTTGATCAGCACCAATAAGAAGGTCAATCCGACTCGCCAGATGGGATTAGCCAACAGGGGCGCAATCAAAAAGGTCATTAACCAAGCTAACTTAACCCTCGGATCTAGACGATGCAACCAGGTAATCGGTTTTTCTAGATAGAGTCCGATCGGCAGCGATCGCAGTAAATCCATAGGTTCGACAGGGGGGTGAAACTAATTTGCATTATAAAACCGATTGAGTCGGCAAGTTAGCGCAGAAACGGTCAAAAGAGCGAGGGATGAAAAGAAAAGACTTGTTGGGTTATAAGGGATAATAAGAAAAAAAGCAATGACCAGAAAATCCAAGAATGCTAGATATAGAAAGGATATTCAAACAAGATCGCTTAATACGGGGGATGACAGGGCTAAATA
>JAYKJI010000265.1:0-4920 GCA_035285405.1 Snowella sp.
GGTGATTTATGAGCGAGACTAACAAGATACTAGGTGAAACCCAGCGCTGGCTCGCCTATGCTCAGAGGGATTTGGATGCAGCTTTTACGCTGGGGGAGCAAGAGGGCGATTTTGCACCACAGATCTGCTTTTTAGCGCAACAGGCAGCGGAGAAGAGTTTAAAAGCGGCTTTGATTTTTTTACAAGTCGAGTTTCCGTTTCGTCATGATCTTGATTTGCTCAAGGCTTTACTCCCAGAAGATTGGGAATCTCGCCAACTTTACCCCAGTTTAAAAGAATTAACAATTTGGGCAGTGGCCTCCCGCTATCCTAGTTTGATGGAGGATGCCTCCCGTGATGATGCCGATATTGCCCTGAAAATGGCGATCGCCGTCTTTGAGTCGGTTAAGCGGGATCTCCAACAACGTAATTTTTCTCTATAGGATCAAGCAAAATTATTAAACGCTATATCAACAAGGAAAAAGCTATGAAATTAAAGATCATTGTTCACCAAGCGGAGGAGGGGGGATTCTGGGCGGAAGTTCCTGCTATTCCAGGCTGTGCCACCCAAGGGGATAATTTTGAAGAACTCTTGACAAATCTTTATGAAGCGATCGAGGGATGTTTATCTATCGAGGTAGATGATTTTGAAGTAATGGACAATGCCCGCGTTATGGAAATTGCGGTATGAAGTCGATTTCTGGTAAAAAGTTCGCCAAGATTTTAGAAGAGCATGGCTGGCAGTTAATGAGAGTTAAAGGCAGTCACTATATTTATAAAAAAGCAGGAGAATCTATTCGTATTTCTGTCCCGATTCATGGCAACCAAGATTTGAAAGTTGGTTTGCTACGACACTTTTTAAAACAAGCTAATTTGTCTGAGGATGATCTTTAAAAATGCGTAAAAAACTCATCGAAGTGGCTTTACCCCTAGAGGCGATTAATGCGGAGTCGGCGCGGGAGAAGTCGATACGTCATGGTCATCCCTCTACGCTCCATTTGTGGTGGGCACGGCGACCCTTGGCGGCTTGTCGGGCGGTGTTGTGGGCATCTTTGGTGGATGATCCGTCTAGCTGGCCGGATCGGTTCCCAACGGAGGAGGCACAAAAGCGGGAACGGCAACGGTTGTTTGATATTTTGGGGCGGTTTGAGACGCAGACGGATAAGAAGGGAAGTATTAAGCAGGTGGTGCGGGGGCTGGTGTCCTGGGACGATATTAAGGAGCCGGCGGTGATTCATGAGGCTCAGCGGGAGATTGCGCGGTGTCTGGCGTGGGAGCGGGGAGAGGAACCACCAACGAAGCCGGATGCGGTGCGGGAGTATATTGCCCGGTATGCGCCGCCGGCCTATGACCCGTTTGCGGGGGGTGGGTCGATTCCGTTGGAGGCTCAGCGGTTGGGGTTGGAGGCCCATGCGAGTGATCTGAATCCGGTGGCGGTGTTGATCAATAAGGCATTGATCGAAATTCCGCCGAGGTTTAAGGATCAGGCTCCGGTGAATCCTGATGCTCGCCGTAAGCAAAAGCTGTCGTCTTGGTCGGGGGCGCAGGGGTTGGCGGACGATGTGCGGTTTTATGGCAGTTGGATGCGGGAGGAGGCGTTTAAGCGCATTGGGCATCTTTACCCAAAGGTGACGGTTGATAAGCAGGGGACGGAAGCGACGGTCATTGCTTGGTTATGGGCGCGGACGGTGGTTTGTCCGAATCCGGCTTGTGGTTGTCGGATGCCGTTGGTGCGCTCGTTCCAGCTTTCAACGAAGAAGGGTAAGGAGGCTTGGGTGGAGCCGGTGGTGGAAGAGGGAAGCCCGCCGAAGATTCGCTTTGAGGTGAAAACGGGGAAAGGGAAAGCGCCGGAGGGTACGGTGGAACGCAAAGGGGCGATCTGTTTGGCGTGTGAAACCCCTGTGCCGTTGGATCATGTCCGCAGTGAGGGAAAAGCGGGGCGCATGGGTCAACAGTTGATGGCAATCGTAGCAGAAGGTCAGGGGGGAAGGGTTTATTTGTCGCCAACGCCGGAGCAGGAAGAAATTGCTTTTTCAGCAAAACCTGACTGGAAACCTGACACTCTACTGTCTACTCATTCTCAATATATGGCTGCTCCTCGTTATGGCATGACTACCCACGGGGATTTATTTACAGATCGCCAATTAGTTGCTCTGACAACCTTTAGTGATTTGGTGACGGAAGCGAAGGAAAAAGCGATTCAAGATGCCATAGCGGCCGGTTTACCCAATGATGATCAACCCTTAGCGAAAGGGGGACAAGGGGGAAGGGCTTATGGAGAGGCGATCGCTGTTTATTTAGCTTTTACCGTCGATAAGATTGCTGATAGAAATTCAACTATCGCAACATGGGCTTCCAATAGAGAACATGCTCGTAATACTTTTACAAGACAGGCAATCTCAATGACATGGGATTTTGCTGAAAGTAATATCTTTTCTGATTCCAGTGGCAATTACCAAGGCGGTATTGATACGATTGATGGTATTTTATCAGCTCTTTATTCTCAAAATATCATTGGCAATGTAGATCACAAAAATGCAACAGAATTAGATTCTGAAAAAAAATTTCTATTATCATCTGATCCTCCTTATTATGATGCAGTTCCTTATGCAGATCTTTCCGATTTCTTTTATGTTTGGATGAGAAGAAATATCGGAAAAATTTATCCTAATATTTGTGGTACTTTACTTGTTCCAAAATCTCAAGAAATGGTAGCTGATATGTTTCGCCATGGTAGCCGTCAAGAGGCAAAAGATTTTTTTGAAGAAAGTTTAGTCAAAGTATTTAATGGTGTAAATAAAATAACAAAGGACAACTATCCTCTTACAATTTACTACGCGCTTAAGCAAACAGAGGCCGATAGTAATGAGCAAATAGCTTCCACTGGATGGGAAACTATCTTAGAAGGCTTAATGCAAGCAAATTTCAGTATTGGAGGAACTTGGCCGCTGCGAACTGAACTTGCAAGACGAATGCGTGGACAAAACAGTAATGCCCTTGCTTCCTCCATAGTCCTCGTATGCCGTCCCCGTCCCGCCGATGCCCCCAAAACCAGCCGCCGCCAGTTTATTAAAGAACTCAACCAGGAATTACCCAAAGCCCTAAAAACCCTCCAACAAGGCAACATCGCCCCCGTAGATCTCGCCCAAGCCAGCATCGGCCCCGGCATGGCCATCTATTCCCGCTATAGCGCCGTCCTCGAAAACGATGGCTCACCCCTCAAAGTCAGAACCGCCCTACAACTCATCAACCAACTCCTCGACGAATTTTTAACCGAACAAGAAGGCGAATTTGATCGGGATACCCGCTGGGCCCTCACCTGGTTCGAGCAATACCAATTCAACCCCGGCCAATATGGCGACGCCGAAACCCTATCCAAAGCCAAAAACACCAGCGTTCAAGGACTAGCCGATGCCGGAATCCTCGAAGCCAAAGCCGGAAAAGTGCGCCTACTGCCCCGCGAAGAACTTGACCCCGACTGGAACCCCGGCAAAGATAGCCGTATCCCCCACTGGGAAATGACCCAACACCTCATCCTTGCCCTCGACAAAAAAGGTGAAACCGGCGCAGCGGAACTGCTCACCAAACTCGGCGATCAAGGGGAAATTGCGCGAGATTTAGCCTATCGACTCTATAACCTGTGCGACAGAAAAGGCTGGACTCAGGAAGCCATCAGCTACAACAGCCTAGTGATTTCCTGGCCAGAGATTTCCCGCCTCGCCAACGAATATCGACCCGCCCCCGAACAAATGAGTTTTCTTTAGAGGAAAAACACCATGAATACCCAACTGATCGATTCCATTATCAAACTGGTTGATAGTCTATCGCCAGAAGAAAAAAAAACTATTGTTTTACAGCTTAACTCTTTAATCTCCGTACCCCAAGAAGATACAGTTTCAACAGATGTTAAAAATGCTGCCCAGCAATTAGCTGAAATGGGAGGAACCCAGCCCGATTTAAAACCCATTCCTCGCCGCTCTTATACAACGGATGACTCGGATGCTTACGCTAGTTGATACCTCAGTGTGGATTGATTTTTTTCGTAGCCAAGATGAAGCCTTAGAACAACTCTTAAAAGCAAACGAGGTATTAAGCCACTCTATGGTGATCGGTGAATTAGCCCTTGGTTATTTTAAGGATCGAAAAAATGTACTAAATCTATTGAAATCCCTTCCGAAACTTCCAACCAAAGCAGACAAAGAAGTCATTTCTTTTATCGAAACTCATCAACTCATCAGTAAAGGCATTGGTTGGGTCGATGTTCACTTACTGACAGCAGTTTCCCATAGCGATAATACTCAACTCTGGACAAGGGACAAAAGACTTAAAAAAGTATCAGATAGCCTAGGTTTATCTTCTCCATTAATTTAACCATTAGATTTTTAATTAATACTATGCCTTCCACCCTTGCTGCCACCGACATTACCCTCCATATCCTCAAGCAACAATTTGGGCTAAAAGCCAGCCAAGATCCCAATTTTTTTCCTGAATGGTCAACCGCACCAGAGGCATTAGAAGACACCGAAAAACAACTCCTACAACGGGTTAAAACCAACTATCTGGCACTAATGGAAGACCCGCCCTTGCTGGAAAATAGCGTCAAAATGGTAGTACTCGCACCATTACTCGACTTAGCCGGATTTTATCGTCCCCCCTTTCGGATTCAGACCGAAGCCAGCGTCAATCTAGAGATGATCGATGAAGGGGTTACTATCCGGGGACGTATCGACGTTTTAGTGATCACAGCACAATTATGGATCGTAGTCATCGAATCTAAACGCAGTGATTTTGCCGTCACCCGCGCCATCCCCCAGACCCTTGCCTATCTACTCAGCAACCCTGATAAAGAAAAAGACACCTTTGGCTTAATCAGCAACGGCAGTGAATTCTTATTTTTGAAAGCCAGCCATCACCCCAGTCCCGAATATGCCACATCCTCGT
>JAYKJI010000266.1:0-12214 GCA_035285405.1 Snowella sp.
GTTGGACGACTCTGTTGGGAGAACCCTTTCCGACCAGGGGAGCCGATGCGGATGGACAAATGCGTTTGGCCAGTTTACGACTATCCCAGGAATGGTTAGACCGCAGTGACCGCAGTGTTTTAGCCCTCCGTTCGGAGTTTGGGCTGGGGGTGGATGCTTTTAACCCGACTGTTCCCTATGATGCTTTATATAATCTCACAGCTCCTAACCCCAATTATTGGTTGTGGCGAGGTCAAGGCCAATGGCTGCAAAAAATCGGCGATGATGCGCTCTTTGTGGTTCGCACCGATCTGCAAATTACCAATAGTTCTCTGCCCTCGTTAGAGCAATTTACCCTGGGCGGCTTGGGTAGTGTGGTGGGCTATCGTCAAAATATCTTGTTAACCGATAGCGGTCTATTTGCGGCTCTGGAGGTGCGCTTGCCCATTTACCGAATTCCTGAAGAGAAAGCCGTTTTACAATTGGTTCCTTTTGTCAATTTTGGGACTGGTTGGAATAGTAAAATTCCGAATCCTGAGATCAATACTTTGGCCTCGGTGGGGGTGGGGCTGTTGTGGCAGTATGGGAACCAAGTATCAGCCCGTTTGGATTGGGGACAACGATTGGGAAAAATCCCCTATTTGGAGGGAAATAGCTTACAGGATGATGGCTTTGTTTTTAGTGTGACGATTACGCCTTAATTGTCCCAGAGACGACGACGGGGGGAACCTTTTAAACGGTTATGGCTATCCTGTAATAGGTCGGGAATATTGAGGTGGTGGGGACAACGAGGTAAACAATCCCCACAATCGCTGCAACGATCGCCTCGGCGACCAGGAAACCAGTGGCCCGCCTGCTCAAACATTTGATAGCGATATTGGCCAAAGGCAGTCATATCGTAGGCGATCGCCAGATTACGAAGACGCAGGATTTCGGGAATATTAATGTTTTCGGGACAGGGTAAGCATTGATAACATTGATGACAGCGATCACGATTGAGGGTTTGATCAAGTTGCTGTTCTAGCCGCTCAAAAATGCTTGTTTCTAAGCTTGTTAAGGGATGATCCTGATCGGCCATTTGTAATGGTTCGGTCAATTCCTGGGGACAGGCAGGCCCCACACTCAAAGTCGTAATACGGCGATCGCTGAGGAGAAAGCGATAATTGAGGGCTAATGGGGTGAGAGGAGAACAGAGTTGTTGGAGCCGTTCAGGTGGAGTATAGAGTTGGCCCCCCTTGTCGGCGGGGGAGATAATGAAGATGCCGAGGTTTTTCTGATGGGCTAGGGCGATCGCCGCAGCGTGACGTTGAAAAAAGTAGTAGTAGTGAAGATTAATAAATTCAAACTTGTCGGTATTAATGAGTTTTAAGACGAGTTCTAGGGGGGCGTGGGTGGAGAAGCCGATATGTCTAATTTTGCCTTGCTTAATAGCTTGTTCAATGGCTAACCAACAACCGTTTTCTTGACTAATTAGCTGAAAATGTTGCTCAGTATTTAAACCATGAAGGGCTAAGTTGTCTAAATAATCAACCTCTAGGCGTTGTAGAGATTTGTCTATAGCGGCGATCATGGCCTGGGCAGTGGCAGTGGGACAGATTTTGCTGGTCAAATAAAAACTGGTTCGTGGTATTCCCTTCAAAGCTTGACCTAAATAGGTTTCACTTGCCCCATAGCCCTGGGCTGTTTCGATATGGTTAATACCGGCGGCGATCGCGGTTTGAACAGTGCGGGCCATCATTGCTTCCGACTGTAGGCAACGCATGGTTCCCAGAGAAAAGACCGATAAAGGTAGGCCAGTTTTACCAAAGGAGCGATAACGCATTGGTGTCAATTCCTCATGGTTTCCGCCAGATGGCATCGGCCATTCGACAAACTTGAGCCATTTCCGTGACATCATGGACTCGCAAAATGTCTGCTCCACCGGCGATCGCGGCACAACAGGCGGCGGCTGTTCCCCAGATGCGTTTTTGGGGATCCGGTTGTTGCAAGATGTGACCAATAAAACTTTTGCGCGAGGGGCCAACTAAAAGCGGAAAACCTAATTCACGAAACTGACCCAATTGTTGCAGAAGTTCTAGACTTTGTTCCGCCGTTTTAGCAAAGCCAATACCAGGGTCAAGCATAATCCGATGGGGAGCAATGCCTAAACTTAAAGCGGTTTGAATTTGCTGTTGAAAGAAGCTGATTATTTCACCGATTAAGTCTTGATAATGGGTAAGTTGTTGCATGGTGGCCGGTGTACCTCTCAGGTGCATGAGAATGACAGGTACTTGCAGTTGGGCAATCGTCCCTAACATCTCACCGTCAAAAGTACCGCTAGATACATCATTCACCAGATCGGCTCCGGCGGCGATCGCGGCTTTAGCCACTTCCGATTGAGTCGTATCAATGGAGATGGGAATGGGGAAATGCGATCGTATCTGCTGAATTAGGGGAATGGTGCGCTCTAACTCTTCAGCCAGGGAAATGGTAACGGCTCCTGGACGAGTCGATTGGCCACCAATATCTAAAATATCGACTCTTGCTGCTATCATTTTCTCGGCCTGATGCAGGGCATTTTCTAAACGAATAAATTGACCGCCATCGCTAAAACTATCGGGAGTTCGATTTAAAATTCCCATGATATAGGTGCGATTTCCCCACTGAAAGTGACTGTCTCGAATTTGTAAAGTTATTGTCAAGATAAATAGCTAGTTATCGTTAAATTGAGTCGTGATTCGGAACACCTTTTGTTAAAGGCTTTTTGATTTATCCATAACGTTCTTCCCGCCAAGGATCGCCACGATGATGATAACCATTACGTTCCCAAAAACCAGCCTTATCCTGGGATAAAAACTCTAAACCATTAATCCACTTCGCACTTTTCCAAGCATAAAGATGAGGAACCACCGATCGCAGAGGGCCACCATGTTGAGGATCTAAGGACTCGCCAAAGACCTGAAACGCAAAAAAATTCTCATTCCGAACAAAATCTGATAGGAGCAAATTGGTGGTATAGCCGCCATAGCAATGCTGCAAAACATGGGTAGCTTTGGGGTCTAGACTGACTAACTTCAGCAAATCAGTCACTTTGATGCCTGTCCATTGCACATCCAATTTTGACCAACGAGTGACACAATGAAAATCCTTTGTAAAAGACTGGTGAGGCAAGGCCATAAACTCAGACCAATTTAAGGTTAAGGGCGAAGCTAATCCCCAAATACGAAATTGCCAAGTCTCTAGATCGATCTCTGGCGTGGGGCCATAGGTCAACACCGGAAAACCGTCTGTTAAGTATTGACCAGGGGGAACGCGATCGCTGGAATTTGAGTCTGATCTTTTAAAGAACTCTCCTAACATGAGTCTAACCTTGCCAGGCCTTAGCCGCTAAAATTGACATCCTCACCGCGCTAAAGCGACGGTGATTCCTAAACCTCACGATTTAGGTTTCTGCTTCTTAGCACCTGCCTTAACAGATTTGCTCTGTTCTGGTCTTACAGTCGCTCCACAGACTGAAACGGCAAGCCCTACCGCCAAAATGTTTCTACTGGCATTGGTGTCACGATCATGGTTTGTTCCACATTTGGGGCATTGCCATTCACGGACACTAAGAGGCATTTTTTCGACAATATGCCCACAAGAATTGCATCGTTTAGAACTCGGAAACCATCGGTCAATTTCGACCAACTTCCTTCCATACCAACGGCACTTGTAATTCAATTGTCGAACCAACTCACTCAAGCCACTACCTGAAATAGCAAGAGCGAGTTTGTGGTTTTTAACCATATTCTTAACAGCCAACGACTCAACGGCAATCACTTGATTTTCGCGTACCAAACGAGTCGTTAACTTATGCAAGAAATCTTTTCGAGAATCGGAGATTTCAAGATGAATCTTAGCCACCTTGACCCTCGCCTTTTCTCTATTTTTAGAACCTTTTTGTTTACGAGTAAGGTTCTTTTGAGCTTTCTTTAAGCGTTTTTGATGCTTCTTGAAATGCTTGGGATTAGCAATCTTCTCTCCGTTGCTATCTGCAATCAGGCTTGTTATCCCCAAGTCTATACCTATCGTATTGTCGTTGACAGGGAGAGGCTTGATTGTTAGATCGTCAAATCTGATAGAGATATGCCAACGTCCTGAAGGATGGAGACTCACTGTAACAGTACTAGGGTCGCATCCCTTTGGAAGCCTCCTAGACCATCGAATCGCTAGAGCTTCAGAGCATTTAGCGAGATAAATCTCGTTGTCTCTGAACTTAAAGGCCGACTTGGTGAACTCAGCACTACCACCGTTTCTCTTTTTCTTGAAGGTGGGATACTCTGTCCTTCCTGCGAAAAAATTGGTGAAAGCAGTTTGTAGATGCCTAAGTCCTTGTTGCAAAGGGACACAACTAACTTCATTAAGAAAGTCAAGGTCTTCTTCTTTTTTCCAGTTGGTAAGCAGACTAGAGGTTTCGGAGTACCCGACACGCTCCTGTCTTTCGTACCACGCCTGAGTCCTTTCATGGAGAGCTTTATTATAGACAAGCCTTACGCAACCCAAAGTGCGTCGCAATAGCGACTCTTGCTCTGGGGTTGGGTAAAATCTAAGTCTGAAAGCTTTTTCCATGTCTCACAGTTTAGTGGCTCGTTATTGAAGGTGTCAACCCATCCATATAAAGCCGTCCTCCGCTATCGCTAAAGGACGGGGTTTCAGACCCAGTTTTTCCAATGAACTGGGAGTAGGCGGGCAAACTAAGGCCCATCATCCCACCCGCAGCAATGTTTTATGCTTCGTCTTCGTCTTCATCTTCATCCGTCGGATAAACGAAACTATTAGAACGTCCCGTTAAAATGGATTTACCTAACGAGATGGCTTTTTTTGCTTCTAGAGCAGCTTGCCGTCTCCAGTTGGCACGACGTTGGTCACGTTTTGATTTAGAGGTTTTCTTCTTAGGAACAGCCATCGGTTTAAGATTATGAGATATGAACAGCCTTCCCATTTTACGGTGTCGCGTTAGTCATTGCACAGTATTGCACAATGGAAAGTTACCGATTTGTCACCATTGGCATTCATCACTATCGATTTTTTCCACCTCTGGGCGGGTCAGAATCTTGTCTCTGGGATTTACAAAATTTTTTGCACCGTCGGCTCAAACTTTCCGAAAAACAGGCTTTGCTCTTTAGTGATCTCCGTTCCTTTGGAAAAAGGCGTATTATCTATCCGAACGGGAATAATTTACGTAAGGCTCTACAGCGACGCGCTCAGGTGATTTTTTTTCAGGGTTATGCGACTCAATTCAACGGTGAAGACTATTTACTGCCCATTGATGCCGAACCAGACAATTTACAACAAACGGCCATTCCGTTGCGATCGCTATTCGATAGTTTTTTACTCCATCATCATGCCTCAACCCCTTTACTGTTACTAGATGTAACTCCCCTAACTCTAGGGAACCCCGTCAGTAATCAGGGACTTTTACAGGCTAAGGCCCTCGGCATTAACCTAGTGGCCAAGTTTAACAGCCGTTTAGGAGGGCAACAGGAACTAGGACAACTTTTTTTAGAAGCAATGGGCTATTACCATCCGTCCTTAACCTTAGATTTATTAGAAATGTATCTAAGGGACAAACTTGAAGCTCGTTATAGTGATGAGGCTTTGATTATTCTGAGTCGAAGCCATCAGGATCGCCTGTCGCCTATGCTCCCGTCATCGGGGATTTTACCCTGGGCTTGGGGTTTGAGGCGTAACCCGACTACTCAACCCGCCGAGATTGCTTTAGAGCCGCTCATTTCATCTCCTTTAGTGACCAAATCTGCGGTTTGGATCGTTGGTTTGCTGGCAAGTTTAGTTCTTTTAGTAATCTTGTTAGGGGTGATTGCCCAGGCCGGTCGCTGGCTGGTGGGAATGGAGCGAGCTAAATCTAAAACAATGGAGATGCCGATTTCTTCTGCCATTAACCCTACAGTTCCCCAGTTAGAGCAGGCTAAAAGTTATCTGCAATGGCAACAGGCTTCCGTTTTTATCCGAGCGATCGCCGAACTGCGTAAAATTCCCCCGGATGCCCCCATGTTTCCCCAAGCCCAAAACCAGATTAGCCTCTGGAGTCAGATTATCCTCGAAATTGCCCAGGGTCGAGCGGTGGTCGGAAATTTGCAGGATGCGATCGCGGCGGCAGAATTAGTTCCCAAGGATCAAGCGGCACTTTATCATCACGCCCAGGCAAAAATTCAGGATTGGCAAAAACAATATGAGCAATCAAGGTTGGATCTACCATGACACGGTTGATCGCCGAGGGGAAGGACAATGTTTATTGGATTACTATAGCCAGCATTATTCCCATTCCAGTCGAGAAACTTGGCAACAACGTATTTTAGCAGGCCAAATTTTGGTCAATCAAAGGAGAGTAAATCCAGAGTATATTTTAAAAAAAGGTCAGTCTTTAAGTTATCACCGTCCTCCCTGGCAAGAACCGTCTGTTCCTCTCTATTTTGACGTACTTTATGAAGATGAAGATCTTTGGATTATTGCTAAACCGTCGGGTTTGCCCGTGTTGGCAGGGGGCGGTTTTTTAGAACATACTTTATTGCATCTTCTGCAACAGCGTTATCCTCAGGAAAATCCGATTCCCATCCATCGTTTAGGGCGGGGAACCTCTGGCATCATGGTGATTGCCCGATCGCCCCTGGCTCGTGTTAATCTTAGTCAACAAATGCGCGATCGCCGTATTCAAAAAATTTATCGTGCCTTAATTGGCCCCAGTAACTTACCCGACTATTTTTCCATTGATCAAGCGATCGGCAAAATTCCCCATCCCATTTTAGGCTATCTTTACAGTGCAGTACCATACGGAAAAGCCTCTCAAAGTGATTGTTGGGTATTAAAAAGAAGGCAAGACAATACCCTTTTAAAGGTTCAAATCTTAACCGGTCGTCCTCACCAAATTCGCATTCATTTGGCCTCAATTGGCTATCCGCTTTTAGGGGATCCCCTCTATGAGATGGGAGGTGTTGCCAAAGCGATTTCAGATTCCGAACATCCTGCTATTCCCAGTGATTGTGGCTACCATCTCCACGCCTATCAATTAACCTTTGCTCATCCCCGTAGCCAAAAACGACTTGAGTTTATTTGTCCACCGCCCTCAATGTTAACCGAATAATCATCAATTTTGTTTATGATTTTTAGCATTAATGGCATAATAAAAGCGAGTCAAAATTTAGAGAATTTGTCTTTTGTCCCATGGCCTATAAGTTACTCTTTGTGTGTTTAGGTAATATCTGTCGATCGCCGGCGGCGGAAAATATTATGAATGTTTTAATTGCGGAAGCAGGACTGACTGACAAAATTCAGTGTGATTCAGCTGGAACTTCTAGTTATCACATTGGTTCTCCCCCTGATCATCGTATGGCTGCCCGTTTAAAACAGCGCGATTTACCGGCCAGTGGTCATGCTAGACAATTTGAGCGATCGGATTTTGCCGAATTTGATCTGATTTTAGCAATGGATAAGGACAATTACCGCCAAATTATGGCCCTAGATCGGGAAGGACGCTACGGAGATAAAGTGAAGTTAATGTGTAGTTATGCTCGTCATCATCAGCTTAAAGAAGTTCCCGATCCCTACTATGGAGGACAGGCGGGATTTGATCGGGTTATTGATTTGTTATTGGATGCCTGTAGCGGTTTGTTAGAGGAGGTAAAAGCCCAGCTTTAAACAACAATGACAATTTTCTAAGCATTTTCAAGAACTAATGATCGTGAGAGTGCGGCACGGGATCATAACCGCCTGGGTGCCAAGGATGGCAACGTAAAATGCGCTTTAGAGCTAACCATCCCCCTCGCAATGGGCCAAAAGCGGCGATCGCGTCCAAGGCATATTGGGAACAGGTGGGCTGAAAACGACAGGAGGGGAGAAACAGGGGAGAAATGAAACGACGATAGCCTTTAATCAATCCGAGCAGAAGGTATTTCATACAATGATTTTAAGCTTACTGTTTAAGATACTAACCAATTTAGTGATCTAGCAGCGTATCAGCTTTCCCAGTTGATTAGCGACATCAGTTCTATGAATTATCCTATAAAAATATCCTCATCTCACCATCAATACAGCGCAAAAATGATAAAAACAGGGCGATCGCCGCAGGCCTTACTTTTTAGCATCTTAGTTTTGGGTCATCTAAGTTCTCCCCTCTTAGTTCAAGCTTCCCCTTGCCTCAATTACGCCATTAATCCTCGCACCGGTAAACAGGAATGTTTTGATTCCCTCCAGAGACCCTCCTCCTCTGCTTCTCCTACTTCCCAATCTTCCCAACCCTCTCCATCAAAGCCAGGGGGTCTAAATCAAAAAATTTATAACTATGCCCTCAATCATCTGGGAAAACAAGTCGGAGATGGAGAATGCGCGACCTTGACTTACAACGCGCTCAAAACGGCTCAAGCTCAAAATTTTGATGAGTTGGGGCCCACCGGATTGGATGCGGACTATGTTTGGGGCAAATTGATTGCGACCATTACTCCTCAGCAAAAAAATCTCTCCCCAGTGCAAATCGGTGATATTGTCCAGTTTCGGAATGTCTCAACCTATAAAAAAATTACTCAACCTGATGGTTCCTGGCAATCCTGGACAAATAGTTATGCTCACCATACAGCTATTGTGCCCGGGATTTCTGGGCATCAGATTTTCCTGCTCCAGCAAAATGTGGGCAATGATCCCCAACGCCAAAAAACGGTACAAAAAGGACAAATTGAGGTGGATAGTCTTCAGACGGGCACTCTCTGGATTTATCGCCCCTTACCCATTACCAAACCTCACTAGTCCAAACATAATCAAATAAATATTAATTAATTCTTAAGAAATTGAAAATATTGACTGAGCAGTGATAAGGGCTATTGGAATTGAGTAAAGCAAGATTTTCTTCGTAAAGTTTAGTGAAATAAATATTTAAGATTAAATTAACAATTCCTCATAAAACAGATTGGCCCTAACAAATCTTGGGTAAAGCGAGAAAAAAAGCTGGGGATCAACAAGAAAATGTATAAAACGTAACGAAAACAAGGTTGTCGGTCAATCCCTGACCATGTTAAGTTATGAATTATAGGGTGATCCCCATTTAATAAAATATCTATATTTTTAGGACTCTAGCTTCCCTCCCATGAATAAATTACTGGATACAAAAACATATTTAAGACAGGAGACCGTTATGACTCATTCTCAAACGATTCGTTGTCCCAATTGCGGTAATCATGCTATTCGTCAACAAATTATTCATCTAAATGTGACGGAAACAGCTTGTCCTGTCTGTGATTATCTCATGATTAATTGTACAAGTACTGGTAACGTTCTAGAGTCCTACGCACCAGGGCTAAAGGGTTTTAGTCAAGCTGTCTCCTGAAAAATAGTTCATTCCTTTTCTGCAAAGCAATTTAGTCATTTCATACTCTAACTGAGGGACGCGGTAAGTGCGTCCTTTCTCTTTTTTGGAGGTATTTTACCTTTAAGAGCCAAGGGAATTCCAGGTTTGGGCAGCTTCCTCTAGGGCCTGATCAACGGTTTTTTGTTTAAGCATGGCGGCTCCTAAGTTCTCATAGATTGCTTTTTGTAACTGATTAAGATTTTTCATGGGGGGAATCAGTACCTCCGCATCTTTGAGTTGGGCTGCGCTCACCTGTCGGGCCTGTTGAACAGAAGAAACCTTTTTATCCTTGGCGATCGCGGCAATGTATTGTTTGACCGCATCAGTGGTGGAAGGAAGAACGTTAGCGGCCTGGGCAAAGGCTAATTGATTTTGAGTATTAGTAACGAAAAGGGCAAACTTTAGGGCGGCCTCCTCATTTTTCGTGGTACGAGGAATGGTTAAGTTCATGACCGCCACATTCTTTTTCCCTGTTTTGCCGGTAATTTGGGGGGCTGCTGCCGAGATCTTGGCAATGGTGGGGGCATTAGTGGCAATACTGTTTAAAAATTCTGCTCCCGATCCCAAAAGGGCGATCGCCCCAGATTGATATAACTCCACCGCATGACGATGGCCCTGGGTTAAAACTTCAGGGGGCAATAATCCTTGTTGATAAAGATCCACCCAATATTGAAAAGCCGCCTTGCCTTCAGGACTATTAAAAGCCGCTTTGCCCGACTCATCCACTAACTTAACTCCCATTTGTACCATGCTTTCTAATACTTCCGCCGAATCGTTGGCCGAGAAAGTCACAAAAAAGGCATACTTACCAGTTTTTTCCTTGATCGTTTTTGCAGTTTGGGCCAATTCAGCAAATGTAGCGGGTGGTTTTTGAATACCGGCTTGTTTTAAAAGGTCTTGATTATAAATTGTCACTCTGGTAGTGAGATACCAGGGAACGCCAAAACTGGCTCCATTGAGGGTATTTGCCTGCCAAATATTAGGTAAATATTGCGCTTTGATGGCAGGAGGCACTTTTTCGTTAAGGTTTAGCCAGGCATTTTTCGTGGCTAACTGGGAGGCAAAGGTCGGGTTTAAATTAACAACATCTGGGGCGGTATTGGCAGAAACGGCCGTTAAAATTTTACTCTCCATTGCCTCCCAGGGAATATCCACCCAATTGACCTGAACCCCAGGGTTATCACGGCTAAAATCACGAATCAGATTATTAAAAAAGGTAGTATGTTGGGGTTGAAGCTGCATTGTCCAAAAGGCTAGATTTGCTCCCCCCGCCGAATTCTGGGAGGTAGAATTACTGGAGTTCGTCGTTTGCCCCCCGCCACAACTGATTAACCAGCTTAGGAATAAGCCGCAGAGTCCCCACAGTAAGCCTTTTCTCAGTTTTTTGAACAGTGCCATGAATTGCTTCTTCCCCTAGCCATAAGTCGAAACTATTATAGGTGAGAAAGGACTTTTTCCCGATGGACGATTATTTGAGAGGGATCAAATTCAGGATAAAAATGGCAATAAAAAGATCACAAAGTAGTAAACCAATGGGGCGGTAAAGACATAGCTGTCAGTGCGATCCAGAATGCCGCCATGGCCTGGAATCAGTTCTCCCGAATCCTTTACCCCTGCGTCGCGCTTCATCATCGATTCGGTTAAGTCCCCTAACAAACTCACGATACCAATCAACATCCCTAGTAAGGCTCCCGTAATTTCCCAATAGGGCCAGTTGAGATACCAGGCTCCCAGTTCTGCCACGAGAATGCTGCCTAGTACTCCCCAAAGGGCTCCTTCCACAGTTTTTTTGGGACTAATATCGGATAATCGCGTGCGTCCTAACCATTTGCCCATGCAATAGGCTCCTATATCGGCTGCCCAAATACAACTAAAGGCAAGCAATGTCACCATCAAACCAGAGGGAAAAAGTTCGGGATGAGTCCAGGATTCTGGCCAGTAACCCATGAGCGGTAGATTGCTGGTAATACTATCTAGGGTTTCAGGAAAATTGGGCAATCCTAACCGCAGTCGCACCCAGTAGCTCGGTAGATAGCCCCCATAGAATAAACCTAGGAGAGAAGTCGAAATGTCGGCAATGGTGGCCATTTTCGGCTGAAACAACAGGTAAAAGCAAATTAATGTTCCTGTCAGTGGGAAAAAGGCATCGGTAAGTTGAGGTGTGACAGTGGCACTAATTAATAACAGTAGCGAGAGCACAATTGTCGTTTTGGTGGCGGGTGCAATTCCTTTGGCTCGGACTAATTGAAAATATTCCCTTAGCCCTAGATAAATGACCAGGGCGATCGCAGTGGCAAAATACCAACCACCCAGAATGAGCATTCCCAAAGCAAGGGAAATAGCAATAATCGCGCTTACAATCCGAGTCCAAGGCATAGCAAGGGAGGGCTGCGTTTGAAAATTAGACTGGGGAAGACGGGCCAAGGTTAAAAAATCGTTAGCTAATCTTTAATGGCATTAACCTTTTCTTATTCTTATCAGAAAAATGGGTTTTAAACCCTGTCGTTCTACAACGGCTTTATATGAGATAGAGTTAATACTACAATATCCCACAACAGGAAAGGTAAGCAACCTGTCTAAAAACCTAGTCGCCTAACGGCATAAAGCTGAACCTTGACAATTGAATCTAGGCGGTTCTACTGCATTGTTCTAGTTTCTCCTAGCAGTGGGTAAAAGATTCATGGGACTAGACAACCAGTTTTTGAAACAAATATTTGAAATAAATACGTTTCAACTCAAAAAGGACTCGTAGTAATACGAATAGGGTAGGGCATACCCGAATTTAACGCTTGGGGAGAATCCCACCTCTGGTTAAAGCACTGCAAGGTACTTTAGTTAAGTGGTTTCGTTGAGCCAAGAATCCTC
>JAYKJI010000267.1:0-3019 GCA_035285405.1 Snowella sp.
GATAACGGTTCAGGAAAATCAACCTTTTTAAGAGCCATCTCCCTAATATTAATCTTTGATGAATCTCCTGCACTTCGAGAAAGTTTTGATTATTGGATACGCAAAAATAGTGAAGATGGTCGAATATACTTAGATTTAATTCATGATGAAAATTTAGATAATTTCGTTAGTGTTCTAGCTAAAGATCAACGACTACCACCTAATCCTTTTAAATTGGAGATACTTTTAGCTAATATTGAAGGTAAAATTATTGCTGGCGATCGGTTACATGATCCCCACAATCAAACCCATCCCTGTCGATTTATTTCTGCCCAAAAAAGTCGTGGTTTATTTTCCGCTGCTTATGGCCCCTTTAGGAGATTTACAGGAGGTGATGAAGTTTACCAATCGTTAGTAGAATCCCATCCCAGATTAGCAGCACATTTATCAATTTTTGGCGAAAATGTTGCCTTTACTGAATGCCTAAAATGGCTCAAAAATCTAAGATTTAAGCAACTTGAAGAGAAAGCAGAAGGTCAATTACTAGAATCAATCCTCAACTTCGTTAATCAAAGCAATTTCTTACCCTTTAATGCCCGTATTGACTCTATTTCCTCTGATGGCGTCACCTTTGTTGATGGCAATGGTTGCATTATTCCTGTGGAAGAAATGAGTGATGGTTATCGCTCTATCCTCAGCATGACTTTTGAACTTATTCAACAATTGGTTAGAGTTTATGGTCAAGATCAAATTTTTGATCCTCAAGATGTAACCAAGATTATTGTTCCGGGTGTTGTCTTAATTGATGAAATAGACGTGCATCTACATCCCACTTGGCAACGTCGTATTGGCTTCTGGTTTCGAGAACACTTTCCAAATATCCAATTTATTGTAACCACCCATAGCCCCTTAATTTGCCAAGCCGCAACAGTGGGCAGTGTTTATCGCCTTCCTAAACCTGGCACCAATGAAAACGGTGAAATGATTACAGGACAAAAATTAGACCGCTTACTTTATGGCAACGTCTTAGATGCCTATGGCACAGAGGCTTTTGGTGCGAATGTTGCCCGTTCTAAACTATCTCAAGAAAAATTAAAGCGACTCGCTCAGCTTAACCAAAAAGCTAAATATGAAACATTATCCCATGATGAATGTCAAGAAAGAACCGAATTAAAAGCAATGATGCCCACGAATCCTGACACAACAAACTATCAATGATTACCTATGCTCAAAATTTCCCCCCTGCCCCTAGAAAAAAGATATGAAAACTATCTACAAACTTGGCAATCTGAAATTAATCAAATTACCACCTTTGTCGATAAAGCTGAGCGGGCTAAACAAAATTACGCTGCCAAAAGAAGCACAAAAACATTTAAACACGTTTGCGAAGTCCTAGATAAAATGTGTTCAGGGAATAGACGCTGTAACTACTGCGAAGACTCTGTTGCGGATGAAGTGGAGCATATCAAACCTAAATCCCTTTACCCCGAATTCGTTTTTGTTTGGGATAATTATCTTTATGCGTGTGGTCAATGTAATACCAGGAAAAATAATCAATATGCCATTTTTATTGATGGTCAAAAGTTTGAAATTCAATCCGCTGAACAAGCACCGCCAATTGGAGCAGATATTTTCTTAAATCCCAGAGTAGACAGTCCATTAGACTTTATTGAACTGGATTTGGGGGATGATATTGACGATGGAACCTTTCTTTATCAACCTCAATATTCTTTAGAAGAAGATAGCCTTGAATTTATCAGAGCAGACTATACAATTACCGTTTTAAATATTAATCGAGAGTATTTACTAGCTGGTAGAAAGGAAGCTGCGCTTAACTTTAGAGCTAGACTTTTTGACTATAGAGCAAACAAAACAGGCTTAACACCTGAGAAATTAAATAATTTTGTAAGGGACTTTAAAAAAATGCGTTATCCTAGCGTTTGGTATGAAATAAAGAGACAGAGGCAAAGATTACCTAGTATTAACCCCTTTTTTACTGAATTTCCTGAAATTAGTGATTGGTAAAATACTGTGTTCTGGATCACCACCCTTTCCCCGACCTTTCTCAACGAATTACTAGACTTACCCCGCAAAGTCAGTAAGCGAGTTTCCAATAAAATAAAAATTTTGGAAACCGATCCCTATTCCGCCGAGGGAGACGCCAAAAAACTCCAAGACCGGGACAATATTTATCGCGTTCGGGTGGGAGATTACCGCATTTTTTACACCATTGGCGAAAACGTGGTTAAAGTCCTCACCGTGCGTAAACGGGACGACCAAACCTATCGCAATCCCCAGGACAGTAACGACCCCCTACCGACGGCGCAAATTACTGACCCCGATGCTCTGAGCGTAACCCTGCCGGATGACATCCCCACCACACCGCCTCCAGAACTTGAAGTAATATCGCCCGGAACTTCTCTACCCCGAAAATTCACCCAAGAATTACTCCAGCAATGGCACATTCCCCAGGAATACTGGCCCCAACTCCAACCCATTCAAACTGAAGAAGCGTTACTCAATAGCCCCCTGCCGGAAAAATACCTGAACCGCATTCTTGATAATCTTTTCCCCCGCTCCATTGAGGAAATTGAAGCCCAACCCAGTTTGGTTTTGCCCAACTCCACAGATCTTGACAAATTTATTGAAGGGGACATTACCGACTTTTTGCTCAAACTTGACCCCGATCAGGAAAAACTTAAGGATTTCGGCACGGGTGGCCCGGTCTTAGTCAAAGGCGGCCCCGGCACGGGGAAATCTACCTTGGCTCTGTATCGGGTGGAAAAATTGATCCGGAATGGCTACCAAAAGATTTTATTCACCACCTACACTAATGCCCTGGTTAACTACTCCCAACAACTTTTGACCCAACTGCTAGGGGTTGATCCCGCCAGCAATGGCGTAGCAGTCAATACGGTGGATTGGTTAGCGGTGGAATACTACAAAAGCCGCTACGGGGAACCCAATTTTGCCAAAGCCAGCCGACAAAAAAGTCTGGTGGAACAAGCCATTAAGCAGGCCATTAGCCAAAATAAACTGG
>JAYKJI010000268.1:0-2696 GCA_035285405.1 Snowella sp.
AAAAAATCTATATAAGCCATTTTTTCTTGAGAATGTAAAAAATTAGCCTTTAAACGCTCACGTTGATAGCACAAAAAGAAGTTGTAGTTGTATGCAGTCACAGAAATGAACTCGGAGTGAGTTCTAGTGAACCAAAAAGTATTCAAGAATATACCTTTAACTGAAAAAATTTGCAAATGACATTTTTTCTGTAACGAACTATACAAATTCAAATGCGTAACCCCTGATCAATTGAGACTGTTCGACTGGCAAAAACGCTACTTAGCCATGATTCTTTTGTAACCGTATTTAGATCTCGAATAGCTACTTCAAGTTTTTGAATTGCAGTATTCTTTGCCCTAGGAATATCCTGTGATTTGCTAATTTCTAAATAGAGGTCATCCAAGCATAAACGTAGGGCGAGTAGTTCATCGGCACGCTGTCTTTTGAAACTTAATATTTTGTCTAAACTAATATCTTGTGAAGGCACCGGAAGACAATTATTTAACTCAATATCAACTGTTGCCAATTGCTCCGAATATTGAGATGGAATAACTAAACTCTCTCCGAATTGATGAATCGTCCATTGATCTGGACTTTGTGCAGTTAGATTTTGAGTGGCTGTTGCCAATGCTGCAAGATGTATTTGAAGCATTGCGTCACTACCTATAGTTCCACTAAGACTGACCCTCCCCGTCACCTCTTGGACAATGCCCATATCTTTTAATAAAGCCGCTTCTCCTGAAACAGGTGAGCTAAAAATATTACTGTCTGCAACAGCTATTTTGTCCCAATACACTAAATAATATCTTAGTTTGTCAGCACTTAATCCATCGGCGGATAAGGAATAACCATTATTAGTATTTTTAAAGGTAAAAGGCGAGACGACTATTCCTCTTTCCATTCATGATTACCTTAGAGAAAGTATAACTATTCATTATACGGAAAGTTTCCGTACATCGTCACTCTGGATAGTATTATAGGAAAACTTTGGGCATATCACACCATCTAGGCGCGATCGCAAGAATAATTCTGCCGATCATGCTAAGAAGGCATGTTAGCCCTATCAGGGTACTCCAAATAGCGCTACTGACTGACCTCTCTTTTCTGCTGACATTTGATCGCCGTTCTGAAAGCCTTCTTGAGAAAGTATAAAGTTGCTTTTACTACTTTGTAAGGATGTAACTGATCACATGGTTACTTTGGCGATCGCCGTTTGATGTCCTTGAGTAAGAGCATGGGGTAAGAAATCGTACAATGAAGCAGATAAATTTCTCTTTCCTCGATGACCAACCAAGAACCCCTGCCTGACGGTGTTGTCCTGAGCGGCCAAACCCAAGACTCCCTGGATACCGCAGTGCTAGGGGGAATCGAAGTGGTGCAACAAAAACTGACATCGGATAACAAAGCCGTTAAGAAACAGGGGATATTACAGGCATTGAATTATGGGGGACATGGAATTGAGGCACTATTTGGGATACTCGAGCGGGAAAGAAACCTAGAAATTCAATGGTTAGCCTATCAAACTCTTGAGAAAATAGGTGATCCGACAATTCAACGAAGACTAAGGAATTATTTTGACTGGTATGAGTACGAAAGTGTGACTGTGAATCGGCAGGGTGAAATTATCAAACGGATACCAGGGCGAGCGAAGTATTATCGGGAGGATTTGGGGAACGGGGTCTATTTGGACATGGTGTATATTGCTGGAGGGAGTTTCTGGATGGGAGCACCAGAGAGTGAGCAAAAAAGCTGTAAAGATGAAAGACCGCAACACTTGGTAACTGTGCCAGATTTTTGGATAGGGAAATATCAAGTAACCCAAGCTCAGTGGATGGCAATCAAGGAAATGAACCTGGTTGGGTTTGAGGGTGCAAACCGACCGGTGGAAGGATTAAGCTGGAAGAGGTGCCAAGAATTTTGTCGTCAGCTATCAGAACGAACAGGTAAACAACCAGGAACAAGGTATCGACTACCAAGTGAGGCAGAATGGGAATATGCTTGTCGAGCAGGGACAAAAACGCCTTTTAGTTGTGGAGAGACTATAACAACAAAGCTGGCAAACTATAATGGCAATTATACTTGTGCAGAAGAAAGAAAAGGAGAATATCGAGCGAAATCAGTAGAATGTGGTATTTTTCCGCCAAATCCCTGGGGGATTTACGATATGCATGGGAATGGATGGGAATGGTGCAAGGATCACTGGCATGATAGCTATCAAGGTGCTCCAACAGATGGGAGTATTTGGAATAATAATCACTTTCAAACTAATTATCGGGTACTAAAGGGTGGCTCTTGGCGCAGTGTCCCAACCGACTGTCGTTCCGCTCGCCGTAGTCGTTCCGACCGCAACTACAATGGCTATGGTTTTCGATGCGTTTTAGTGTCAGGCAGGATTTAATTACTAAGTTACTTCTGTTATTTTGTGGGTATGTAACTGATTACATAATTATCTTTACGCACCGCAATGCTGATCTCTGAGCAATTGCCATCCCAACGCAGACCCCTAAAACGCCACCAGGATTTTAGCTTCGATCAAGGCGATCGCCCGTAATTTCGAGGAGTTGGGAATCTAGGGGAAACAAGGTGGCATAATGTGACTAGGTTTAGTTGCAGTTTATTGGATGAGGGGCGTGAGCCGTAAGGAAAAGCTAATCAAAAGGCTGTTAGCCCGTCCTAAGGACTTTAGCTGGGATGAGTTGGTATCTCTATTGGCA
>JAYKJI010000269.1:0-6395 GCA_035285405.1 Snowella sp.
TTTTTCAGGTCTATGAGGCGGAAATCAATACATTAAACTTTAGTCCCGATGGTCAGTTTTTGGTCAGCGGCGACAATCAGGGATATGTACAACTCTGGTCAATGCCCCATCAACAACAATACGCCACCTGGAATGCCCATCCTCAGTCAATTCTGCGCCAAGCCGTCTTTCATCCCGATGGTCAAGTAATCGTCAGTGCCGCCGATGATGGCACGATTAAACTGTGGCGTTTAGATAACCTAAATGTACTCTTTGAAAAAAGTTGTCAATCCGCCAATGGGGCTACGGGATTCGCTGATTGCGGCGACTTGTAATCAAATTTGCTCGGAACTTCAACAACTAAAAATGTTAATATTTTAATTAAATTAGAGTCATTCAATATTGACAATCATGAGCTTTTGGAAAAAACTGTGGGATCGTTTAAATACAGATATTCAGCTTGATTGGAACGAAACGATCAAGGGCGGTGTGGAAAGCGCGGACAATATTTTTAAGTTGGCGGAAGTCTGGAATAAAAAGGAAAATGCGTCCCTTGCCGATTGGGTTCCCTATTTTCAGCAAACGGCTTCTTTGTTAGATGTGTTGAATTCTCCTCTCGGTCAGGTGATCGGGGCAAGTATTCCCTTTATTGGTATTGCGACGGGTTCATTAACTTTTTTGATTGAGAAAACCAAAAAGGAGTTATCTATTGAGGATTCTATTTTTATTGTCGCTCAGGGAGCCTATCTGGAAAGTTTTAAGGACTTTTTTACGCAGCATCCTGAAATTGAAAGTAAGGTAAAAGAGACAAAGGTTTCAGAGGCGTTATCAAAACAGATTCAATCCTTTGGAGAAAATTTTGCTTTGGATCAAAAGGAAGCCGAAAATACTCTCGTTTGTTTTGCGGAAAGTCAGTTGGCGATTTCAGCAAATGAATTACTTACAGCGCGATTAGAAGAGTCTGGTTTCACGGAAATAGAAGCAGAGATTATTACTCAACGTATTGCTCGAAATACCTATCGTTATCTCAAGTGGGCGTTTGTGAAAAATTTAGAAAAAATGCCGAAATTGGCAGCACTCTATGGTCAGCAATGGCAAGCTGAGTTAAAACGGGATACGAGTTTGGATAGTTATCTGAAGGAAATCGCTAAATGCTCAGAGGAGAAAGTTTTTGATGAGGATTTTAGCTTTAAGGATATTTATGTGCCGTTGCAAGTTCAGGCGGTTAAGGACGGTAAAATTCAAGATAAGGAAACACCTCAAAATATTGAAACTTGGGCAATTAATTTATTATTAGATGACGACAAAAAGAGGGAGGTTTTATTTATTCAAGGCCGACCAGGCGGTGGGAAAAGTATTTTCTGTCGTTTATTTGCCGATAAGGTACGGAGAGAACTTTATCCGATTTATATTCCCATTTTAATTAAGCTCAAGGATATTGAAGATTTTGCCAATGATTTTGATCAAACCTTAACCAATGTTATTAATCAGGATTTTGTGACAGATCGCGGTTGGTTAACGGATCAAAATACGCGATTTTTGTTTCTATTAGATGGATTTGATGAGTTAGTTTTAACGCGAGGCAAGGGCAATACTGTGAAAGATTTTTTGGATCAAGTAGCTCGATTTCAGGGAAATTGTGGTAGCAATCTTGAGCGACAACATCGGGTTTTAATCACAGGGAGACCGTTGGCGCTTTTGGGGTTTGAACGCTTAATGCCATCCAATTTGCAATGGGTGAATATTGCTCTAATGGATGACGAGACCCAAACTCAATGGCGATCAAATTGGGGCACGTTAGTGGGAGAGACGGAAGCCCGAGAGTTTCAAAATTTTTTAAGCGATAAAAGTTGTCCCAACCAAGTGCAGAAATTAGCAAGGGAACCGCTTTTGCTCTATTTATTGGCGGCGATGCACCGGGACGAACACCTCGATCTAGAAACATTGAAATCGCCGGATAGAGACTTGGTAAAGGTAAAAATTTATCGGGCGGTGATTGCCTGGGTTTTAACCAAACAGCGTGACAAAGGACTAAATTTTGACCTGACAGGCTTTGAAACGGAGGATTTACGCAGTATTCTCGCGGAAACAGGGCTTTGTATTACTCAAACAGGAACGGAACAAGCTCTGGTGAGCATGATCGAAAGACGTTTAGTAGAGAGAGGGCATAAAGCGGCCCAAAAATTGATTGATGAAGCTAAAAAGAATGAGGAAACAGATCCTTTGAAAAATGCGCTAGCAGCATTTTATTTGAAAGCAGCAACGGGGCAGGATAATTCAGTGGAATTTTTCCATAAAAGTTTTGGGGAATTTTTGACGGCCGAACGGTTAGCTGAAAATTTTTGGTTGTGGACAGAAAAAAGCACTAAGCGTCAAATCAATTATACGGTTAAAGATACGGAACTCAATTGGGAAATTTATGATTTGTTGGGCTATGGCTTGCTGAATCCGGAAATTTTAGGCTATTTGATGCCCTTACTAAAATTAGGAGAGCCGAATAGTTATTTAGGAAATAATACCACTTTTACTGCAACGGATTGGGTCAGTCTTTTTGAACGTCTTTATACATTTTATTTACGGTGGAGTCAGGGAGAGTTCATTGAGGCATTAGAATCTTCAAGTAATATCTTACCGTTAAATAAAGCGGTGCAATTGCAATCCTATAAAATCCCATTAGGACAGCGACAGACGGATGTTTATACGGGATTAAATATTTTGATGTTATTGTTGTTAATTAGTGCTCATGCCCGAAGTCAACCAGATTTAAAGGAAAAAATCAACTTTTATCCTTGCAGTCATCCTGACAATGCCAAAGAATTTGATCGTGAACGTTTACTAAAAATTATTAGATACAGCGAATGTTTAGGCGCCTTTCCTTTTTGGCTATTTTGGATGACTTTAAGTAATTTCAATTTCGATCATTTTCTCCGTGATGTAAATCTCAGTTTTGCTGACCTCCGTAATATAGACCTAAATTCCGCTAATCTACGCAATATAAACCTCAGTTCTGCCAACCTCAGTTCTGCCAACCTCAATTCTACCAATTTTCGTCATGCCATTTGTATTAACGCTGACCTCAGTTCTGCCGACCTGCGTTATGCTATATTCATCAAAGCTGACCTTAGTAACGCCTACCTCTATCATGCCGACCTACGTTTCGCAAACCTCCGTTTCGCAAATCTCCGTTTCGCACACTTAGTTGATGCCAACCTCACTCTGGCATCACTTTATAAAACAAACTTAGCTGATGCTGACCTTGGTAACGTCATCCTCATTGATGCCGAACTTAGTGGTGCCGACCTCAGTAACGCTGATCTTAGTAGCGCTATCCTCATTGGTACAGACTTCAGTGACGCCGACCTCAGCAACGCCAATCTGAAAGATATTCGCTGGGATCAAGAAACTAATTGGCAAGGGGTAAAAGGTTTGGATACCGCTAAAAATGTCCCCGATGCGTTAAAACAGCAACTTGGTTTAATGAATAATAAATAATGATTGATTTGGCAATTATTGTTCTTGATTAGGTTCTAAATTCTTTCTAAATTAAAACCTGTAGGGCTAACTTAAAATATGTAGGGCGATCGCCATTTTGTCAAGTGTGAAATTTAACCTAACAGAGTAATTGAAATGCCAAATTATTTTTCTCCGGGGATATAGGGAATCATCCCTTTTTGGTAAGCCAATTGTTGAACTTCAAGGGGCATTGCCCGCACATCGACAATCAAGCCATTAATTTCTAACATCCAAATCATCGGATTATTATCCATGCGACTGGGTAACGTCCAATCCGCCGAAAAATAACTGATTTTCAACAAATTCCGAATTTCCTTCGATTTACCTTGGCCGGTGCTACTCGCCACTTGGAAATAGGTATAAATATCTGAAGATTTACAGTGGGGCTTTTGGGATGAGTCAAATAAAAAGTTAGCCATTCCGATCGCATGGACAATCCCCGCTGCCCAGGAATTGACTCGGCCTTTTGCTAATGGGGAAGGACGCTTACGACATAACGCGGCGATCGCCTGATGGATTAATAATTTATATTCCTCGTTGAGAAATTCGTCACAGAAAGCATCGGTCAATTCGCAAATACTGTCATATTTCGCCTGCATCGGGGCAGGGACTTTATCGGATTTTGCCATCTCACAAATTGCTTAATAAAATCAGTAATTTCATTGTAAGGGATCGATTCAACGTCTTAAATACATCGGTTACCCAATCGGCTAAATTGGTTATCCAATCGGCTATCCAATCGGCGATCGCCAGGGATTTGATTAGTTAGGATCGCCTTGATAAGTTACTGAGCCTGCTTGTGGTAAGCCAATAAGAGTTGATTAGCCAAGAACTTTGAAAATCACATCCCAAAAAATAGAATTTCTTTCAGCCCCGTTAACAATGTCATCCCATAGGGTAGGTGGAGACTGAAGAAGCGAGTCTTGAGCAATAATCTGCCCCCAATCAAGATGTGAAGGATCAGCCCCTTTAACTCCTACCTCTTTCATCTTTTTCAAGAAAGCCTCAGCAACAATACCGTAACCAATAGTTGAAGGATGTATGCTATCTAAACTAAAAAGCCCACCACCTATTCGAGTACTATTTTGAGTTTTAAACAATAAGACACTTGGAACAGGATCTAATTTTAATAGTGGATGTTCATCAATCCCAAAAGATTTATAATATTCTCTTAATGATTCACTTGGGACATTACTCAAGTGATTACGCTTAACTGCAAGACTATTAAGAATATCCCCCATTTCAACGAGATGAAAATTTCCACCGGCTGAAGAAACTTCACTACGGATTACTTCATTAAATTTATCAATGGTTTTATCAATTTTCCTAATCTCTTCTCCTGTTAATTTACTATTAAAAAAAGGATGAAAGTTTTTATTGTTGGCAAAGAACCTGCCATAATAGTTGAAGTACTGGCTATCGTCTGAAAGTTCTCCAATTCCTTGGGTAATAGGCGGAATGGTAACATAAGGTATCGTACCGACAAACACGCGAGTTTCAGTAGAAATTGCCGCCTTAACTTTTGCTAGAAGAGTGGCATAGTCTTTTCTAAAAACATCAGGATGGGTTAAGTTAAACTTTCTTCTTTCTTCAGGATCATCACTGGAGAAACTAGCTGGCATCTCCTTTAGCTTCAAACCTACAACTGTTCCAAGACAATCATTTGCCCCAAGCCAAATAATTAAATTTTCTACTCCTTCTGCATCATTGATAACTTTAAGATTATCAATCTGAGTCCACTTTTTTTTATCTTTCTGTTTAGCTGGATTCAAGACCATACAAGCAGTCCGATGCATGGGAGCACTTGGCAAACCAAGAAAATCATCCTCAATCCTCCCTTCGCTTTTTTTAATCACTTGATCACAATAATCAGAATTAATAGTGAAAGCGTCTAATACTCGAAATCCCCATACAGCAAGATTATGAAACTGCCCTTTGAAAGCTGAAGGCTTACGTCCTCTCCCCCTTTCATACAAATCTTCCACCTCATCAATAAATTTCTCTAAAAGAAATGGAAAACGCAAAATCCACTCATTCCGCGATATTTCATCTCCTAGCGTAATTTCCATAAATCTTAAAAGTTCTTCTATATTTACGGGAAGTCCGCTACCATGAAAGCTCGGAATGCGAAAGTCAGTAGGAACTGATAAACCTATCGAACGAGCAATCATTGCAGGATATGACCACTCCGTTTTTAAGATAGCGCCACTCTGAAATCCTTGTGTAAGGCTATCACCAATTGCGACAAGCTTTGCCATATTTTCCTCGTATAAATTATTTTGAATTAGTATGACCAGGAGTTATTGGGAAAGTTGTTAAATTACTCCTAATGGAATAATCACACAACAGTTTCCACAGACAACTCTAAAATCAGAATGATCAACGACTGATCCGTTTAAATAAATCTCGAACATTAATCAATCTCTTGAATAATATCAACTGTCTAACGATTAGAACCAAAGTTAATAATTCTTCACAAACCATCAATGAAGACTAGCCTGGCAGACATAAATTACACACGAGACTCCCTGATCGTTAGAGAATTTTACTAGGGATTCGCGGCGCATCATAAAAATGGCCCATGGCGATCACCTTGATGTCAGTTCTAAGATTGCACCGTGATGACAATTTCTTTGGTCACCCATTCCGCTTCTGGATCACTCTCATACACCATAGCGCGGGTTAACGTCGGCGGATTATCTCCATCACTGCCGATCGCCGTTAACAAATGATTTAACGGATTAATCGCTTGACCCATACTTCTGGTTTGCAAAGCCTCATTGGGACTCATGCCTCTGGTGGTTGGAGGTTCATCCAAGGGCGGCAAGAGTAACCACTGAAAATTTGCCACTCCCTTAGTTGCAAAAAGCTTTAAAATTTCCTGAGTTTGCTGATAATTGGCA
>JAYKJI010000270.1:0-4349 GCA_035285405.1 Snowella sp.
AACTGCAACAAAAAGCGTTAGATTTATTGGGAGTTTCCCTGATTTGTACCCAGTAACGGGGTGCTGGAAATTCTCTTAATCCCTTCTACAGCACAGGTTATGGCTTTTTGTCAACGGGGAAGTCCAGCTATATAGCAAAAAATGGGTTATTTAGGACGCTTTCAATTTTCAAACTCTTATCGGTCAAGGGTTTCAGCGATTGATTGTCCTAACCACCCCGATCTTTGCTATAAACAAAATTAATTGCCCATTTCCTCCTAAGGCTGGAACCGCTCTATTTCTTTTCGGTTGCCCGTTCCCTTTTCCATCTCAGGACTAAAAAACTTATTTTGTAAACCACTTATCTGAAAACTTGTCAATCAAAAATATTAAAAAATATCAATCATAGAAAAGTAATGTTAAAAAATAGCGATAATTTCGAGGAGATAATCAAGAATTATTAAAAGATGTAGTTGTTTTCAAAAGTCTTCCGGAATCATCTGTTACAAGCTGAAGTATAAGCAACACAGAGGAAAGTCGAGGTAATCTCAATGACTACAGCAGAAGACGTTTTGCAAGTTGCCCGCCGACAAATAGGGACAAAAGAAAGTCCTCCCGGTACGAATAGTAACAAGTATGGCAAGTGGTACGGCATGGACCGCGCTCCTTGGTGTGCCATGTTTGTTTCCTACTGTTTTGATAATGCGGGTTTAACCTTCAAATTCCCGAAAGATTTGGGTACTGACAAGGGATTCGCTTACTGTCCCTATGGGGTAAAGTGGTTTAAAGACCAAGGCCGATGGCACACGGAAAACCCCCGCCCCGGCGATGTCGTCTTCTATATGTTTAATAAAAGAGGAGGGGTTTCCGACCATGTGGGCATTGTGGAGAAAGTGCTGGGCAACGGTCAAATTCAAGCCATTGAAGGCAATACCAGCACTTCCAGCAACGATAACGGCGGCACCGTCATGCGAAGGACAAGAACGAGAAATCAGATTCTCGGTTACGGACGACCAGATTATAATGGCACAGCGCACACTGAAGGGGGAGAAATTATTCCCTCTTGGAATGGAGAATATATCTCTCTGACCAGTCCCCCGATGGAATCGGAAAGTATTCGTCTCTGGCAGAAGTGCATGAAAGAGCGCGGCTACGATATCGAAGTTGATGGCGAGTATGGACCGAATTCAGAGCGAATCTGCCGAGAATTCCAAACAAAAATGAAGTTAGAAGTGGATGGTGTTATCGGTCGAGACACTTGGAACGCCTCTTGGCGACAACCCAAGCAATCTAAAGGTAATTTATCTGTGGATAAACCCGTTGATCGCGTTCGTTATCCCCTGCACCATCCCGTACAATTTAGTGGTAGTGCCAAAAATGGTGTGGTCAAAATCAAACTCTGCACCACTTGGGGTGGGGCGGAATTTCTCCTAGGCGGAAAAGTACCCGTTATTAATGGTCAATGGCGTTCCTCCTATCAATTTCAAACGGGTGGTGATCGCAAAATTTTTATCGAGGGACTAGATAGCAACGATCAGGTTATTGACAGCACAGATGTGATCATTAATCTCGATCCCGATGGTAATAACGATGTGGATACTGTCCGTATTACCAGTCCCAAAATTAATCAAGAATTAGATTTAGAATCGTCAGTCATATTTGAGGGGGTTGCCGAAGATACTCAAATCCAGACGATTCAATTGAGAACTCCCTTTGCCGATAAAAATTTCTTTTTGGGAAAAGATATTCCCGTAGATAATGGGCGTTGGCAACACGAATTTAAATTCAGCACGGGAGGTACTCGCAAAATTGTTGCGGAGGGAATTGATGCCTCTGGTCGTCTGATTGATAGTGCCGCTATTGAAATTGTTCTCAAATCCAAAGAATCGGCATCTGTTGCCAGTGTAAGCACTCCCAATTTGCGTCGGGTTGTTGGCATAGACAAAACCTCAATTTCCTTCCGCAATAAAGTAATACAAATCGCCAAAGAATTGGGAGTTGATCCTAATCACCTCATGGCCGCTATGAGTTTTGAAACTGGCGGGACTTTTAGCCCTGCCATCAGCAGTTTTTCCGGTAGTGGTGCCACGGGATTAATTCAATTTATGGGACCCACAGCCCGTTCTTTAGGAACAACTACCACTGCCTTAGCAAGAATGAGTCCAGAAAAACAACTCGACTACGTTAAAAAATACTTCTGGCCCTACAGAAATCGCCTTAAAACTTTAGAAGATGTCTATATGGCAATTCTCTATCCTGCTGCTATTGGCAAGGGGCCAAATCATGTGCTTTTCCGCCAAGGTACTATCAGTTATCAGCAAAATCGAGGGTTAGATGGTCCACCAGTCAAAGGATTTGTTACTGTGGGTGATGCCACCAAAAAAGTTAGTCAAAGATTTGTGTAAGCAGTCTTAATTTCTATCCAACAAGAGAAATTTTCTCAGACAATAGTAAAGGGTTAATCGAGATTTTTTATTGTCAACAGGCAGGTTTAAAGCTCGATTAACCGAGTCAATTCAGGAGGGTTTTACTCATGAGCTATACGGGACAAATAACCTTAGAAAATTACGATTTGCAGATTCCCTGTCTAAAAAATTTTCTAGATAAAATCGGAGATTTGATTAGTGGTCATCATCACAATAAGGTCAACCTAAACCCAATAGAATCGGAGGTGATTAATACCGATGAGGAAGAAGAAGTTATGGAACCAGGTTCTATAATTAACCATGATAATTCTGTTCAGGACATACCTTCTTCTGGAGAGGAAGAATCTCAAGAAGAAGAATTGATCGAATCGGGGGAGGATACTAAACTAGAAAACTCAGAGCCGGTTACTAATTATGAAGAAGATGAGGAAATCTGGGAACCAACCCCTGGTTTATCGGCAACACTAATTACTACTCCTGTGGTAAACCCCAATGGAAAAATAGTGCAGTTACCACCGATAAATGAGGAAGATTTCTGGGAACCAGCTGGTTTTTTTCAAGATGATCAACTTAATAATGCTCTCTCTCCCGTGAGATTAGGCAGTTTTACGGCACTCTTGGCAGCAATTATCTTGGGAGGATTGACAGTTTTAGGTCATACTCAGGCAGCAGAAGCAGAGGCAACCTATGCTTTATTAGGGACGGCTTTTGGCTCTAAAATTGTTCAAAGAACCTCGAAATCAGTCAACTAAATTCTTAGTTAATAATTCATCATTTTTACTCTAGACAGGAGAATTATATCATGGTCGGTACGCCACAAGATACTAACATTACCACAAAACCAGTAGGATTTTTACAAGATGATCAGGGTAATCATTCATCTATGAGGTTGATGGCAATTATATCTTTATTTTCAGCGATCGCCTTTAGCGGTGCAGTGTTTTGGCGCATCAATCAAAACTATATAGAAAACGCCACAGAGCAAGGTAGATACCTTAAGTTAATCGAGCAAGAAGTCTCGAAAGACGCTCCTCATTTAGAGCGAATAATAAGCAGTGTGGAGCGACTTGACCAACTCAATCAAACAGAAAAAGGCGAAGAAGGAATGGCAATTATTTACGCTTTTCTGGGAGCAGCTTTTGGTGGTAAATTTGCTCAGAAATTTGCGGAAGCTAAAGGGTCTTTATCTGCACCTACTAAACCTAAACCGATTGCTACTCCTGCCAACAGTCCCTAATTAATTGGCTATAGACAGTAATTTTGATTTGATCTAGATTGATTGCTTTTGAGGTTTAGTATTATGAGCAAATTTTACCCAGTGATGAGTAGTATTTCCTTTCTGACAGCTATTCTGCTTAGTCTTGTTTTAGTTGTGCAGATACCTCAAAAACGGAAACTAGAACAAGCACAGCAGCAATCTTTCCAGAAATTACTGTCTCAAGTCAAGGAAAAGTATCCTAATCGGCCTGATTTATTGACAAAACTTCAACCCTATTCTCCCCATTTACCTAGCCATTTTCCTCTGGATATTGTTTCTCCAGAGATTCAGATTATTGTGGGCTTTATCCTTGCTGGTTGTGGAAGTTATGGATTACAGTTTTTAGAGACAAAAATGATCTCAAAATCCACTACTAGGGAATAAATATTAAAAGCGATTGAGGCTAGTTATAGCAGTTATCTAATAGTGAGGTACGAAGTTTTTGTTTTGGGGGGCTGGTCGTCGATACCAAATTATAGGACGACATTTTAAAAAGGTTTTACCATTATTCAGCAACCCCTAATTAGGTAATACTTGGGTAAAAACCGAGATTTTACTCAGATTTAGCGGCTTCTAACCATGATTGTAAACCTTTTTTAGTCGGTGTTCCTTTAGGGGTAAAAGTCCATAGATCTCGTTTATGTTGGGGGCCGTAGCTGATATGAATTGGGCGATTAATTCCGTAA
>JAYKJI010000271.1:0-14463 GCA_035285405.1 Snowella sp.
TCACAGTCACACCGACAGATGACACTCTCGTTGAAGCTACTGAAAATGTAATTCTGACCCTTGCAACGGGAACGGGTTACAACCTGGGGACAACCACCAGCGCGACCGTTAATATTGCCGATAATGAGACTCCAGTTATTACCATTGCCGCTACCGATGCTAGTGCAGCCGAAACCGCTACAGGGGTTACTCCCAATCCAGGCACTTTTACCCTAACGCGACTCGGTAATCTAGCCAGTGCCTTGACAGTGAACTATACCTTAGCCGGAACAGCTACCAATGGAACCGATTACACCAATCTTCCCCTAACAGCCACTTTTGCTGCCGGAGCCAGTACTGTCCTGGTCACAGTCACCCCAACGGATGACACCGTAGCCGAAAGCTCAGAAACCGCTATTTTAAACCTTGCAACAGGAACGGGCTATAGCTTAGGGACAACCACCAGCGCGACAGTCAATATTGCCGATAATGAAACTCCAGTTATTACCGTTGCTGCTACCGATGCCAGCGCAGCCGAAACCGCCACAGGTGTTACCCCTAATCCAGGCACTTTTACCCTAACGCGATTAGGTAATCTAGCCAGTGCCTTGACAGTGAACTATACCGTAACGGGAACTGCAACCAATGGAACGGATTATACAACGATTCCCTTAACAGCTACTTTTGCCGCCGGAGCCAGTACTGCCCTGGTCACAGTGACACCAACGGATGACACCGTAGCCGAAAGCTCAGAAACCGCTATTCTGACTCTAGCAACGGGAACGGGATATACCCTTGGCACAACAACGAGTGCGACAGTCAATATTGCCGATAATGAAACTCCAGTTATTACCGTTGCTGCTACCGATGCCAGCGCAGCCGAAACCGCCACAGGGGTTACTCCCAATCCAGGCACTTTTACCCTAACGCGACTCGGTAATTTAGCCAGTGCCTTGACAGTGAACTATACCTTAGCCGGAACAGCTACCAATGGAACCGATTACACCACCATTCCCCTAACAGCTACTTTTGCTGCTGGTAGCAATAATGCTCTGGTTACGATCGCTCCGATTGACGATAGTAGCTTTGAAGGAACTGAAACCGTTATTTTAAATCTGGGAACGGGAACAGGTTATACCCTCGGTACAACGGCTAGTGCAACCGTTAATATTGATGACAATGATACAGCCGGATCAGCAGAGATTACGGTTAGTGCGACAGATGCTAGTGCAGCCGAAACTGCTACAGGTGTTACCCCTAATCCAGGCACCTTTACCTTTACTCGTACCGGAAATACGGTTAGTGCTTTAACGGTAAACTATACCATCGGTGGTACGGCTATCAATGGCAGTGATTATACTAGCTTGGCTGGAACGGTGACTTTTGCTGCGAATGCTAGTACTGCTACCATCAATATTAATCCCCTGGATGACACTATTTTCGAGACTAGTACTCCTGAAACGGTCATTTTAACCCTCGCGACAGGAACAGGTTACACCCTGGGAACCGCAAAAACGGGAACAGTGAGTATTACCGATAATGACAGTCAACCGACTATCAATCTCAGTGCCAATCAAACGGTAGTCGAAGGTTTTACCAATCCCCAAACCGTTAGTTACACGGTGACGTTAGCGAATGCAAGTAGCCAGGCTATTACGGTGAACTATGCCACTGCCAATGGAACAGCCCTGGCTGGCTCAGACTATACCAGCACATCAGGCCTCTTGACCTTCAATGCGGGGGTGACTAGTCAAGTAATCAATATTCCCATTCTCAATGATTCCCTCAATGAAGCCAATGAAACCTTTACCTTAAGCCTGACTAGTCCAACTAATGCCACCCTCGGAACGAGTACTGCCACCACTACCATCACCGATACCCTTACGGCTTCTGTCACCACGACTTTACCGGCTAATGTTGAAAATTTAACCTTAACAGGTACTGCTGTTGCTGACGGGACAGGAAACGCCGGGGCTAACGTTCTGACCGGCAATAGTGCCAATAATATTCTTGCGGGTCTAGATGGCAATGATACCTATGTTTTTGTAGCCAATACCGTTTTAGGCACTGACACGATTAACGAAACAACTACCGGGGGAACGGATACCCTAGACTTTACGGGAACCAATAGCCCCATTCGGCTTAATCTGGGTGTCACTACTAATCAAACCGTTGTAATCAGCAATCTGACGTTGAAATTATCGGCTATTGATGGCATTGAAAATGTTTACGGTGGTAATGGCAGCGATCGCCTGACGGGCAATAATCTTAGTAATACGCTCTCTGGTAATGGCGGTGCAGATTCGTTGAGTGGTGGCGGTGGCGCAGATTCTTTGGTCGGAGGGGCTGGAGATGATCTCCTCGGTGGCGGTGCGGGCAATGACAGTTTTGTCTATAGCACAGGGAAAGCTTTCCTCAACACCGATCTAGGATTAGATACCCTATTAGACTTTACGACCACTGCTGATAAGTTAGTTCTGAGCAAAGCGACTTTTACCGCCCTTACTAGTGCGATCGGCAATGGTTTTAGCCAGGCCACCGAGTTTGCCATTGTGGAGGATGATGCTTTAGCGGGGGGCAGTAGTGCATTTATTGTCTATAGCAGCAATAGCGGTAGTCTTTTCTACAATCAAAATGGCAATGTCAGTGGACTGGGAACGGGAGCCGAGTTTGCTGTCTTGTTCGGGATTCCGAACTTAAGCAGTGGAGACTTTTCCCTAGTGGCTTAGTCAGGTTAATCAACTAGGTGGCACAGATCGCCTTTACCACTGACCATACCGAATCACAGCCTCATTGCCAGCTTAATCCCTGAAAGATTTGAAGGATTGGACTGGAAAACCGTACCTTGATTGTCTTAGCACTCACACACCAAGAGTGCTAAAGTGCAATTGGAGTGATCACAAACTCGCAAAACCCATCCCATTTTAAGGACTATGGCAAAGATTATCTCGTTTAAAGATGAGTCCAGACGGGCATTAGAAGAAGGTATTAATACACTTGCCAATGCCGTGCGGATTACCCTTGGCCCTAAAGGGCGTAACGTACTACTCGAAAAGCAATATGGCGCGCCTCAGATCGTCAATGATGGTATCACCGTCGCAAAAGAAATTGAATTGTCTGATCCCCAGCAAAATACGGGGGCACGTTTAATCCAAGAAGTTGCCTCTAAAACCAAAGAAATTGCCGGTGATGGTACTACTACGGCTACTATCTTGGCCCAGGCTTTAGTCAAAGAAGGTTTACGGAATGTAACCGCCGGGGCGAATCCAGTGGCTTTGCGTCGTGGTCTTGAAAAGGTGACAACCTTCCTGGTGGATGAAATCAAGGCTCTGGCTAAACCCATTGAAGGAGATGCGATCGCCCAGGTAGCCACCGTTTCCTCTGGGAATGATGCGGAAGTGGGTCGCATGATTGCTGATGCGATGGATAAAGTGACCAAGGATGGAGTCATTACCGTTGAAGAATCCAAATCCCTCAGCACCGAGCTAGAAGTGGTTGAAGGGATGCAAATTGATCGCGGTTATATTTCTCCCTATTTCATCACCAATAGTGAACGGCAAATCGTTGAATTCGAGAATCCGCTCATTTTAATTACTGATAAAAAAATTAGTGCGATCGCCGAATTAATTCCTGTTTTGGAAAGTGTGGCCCGGGCCGGTCGTCCTCTATTGATTATTGCCGAAGACATTGATGGCGAAGCCTTAGCAACCCTGGTCGTGAACAAAGCCAGAGGGGTTCTCAACATTGCTGCCATTAAAGCTCCCGCTTTCGGCGATCGTCGTAAAGCAGTATTACAGGACATCGCTATTATTACCGGCGGCAGTTTAATCTCAGAAGAGGTGGGTCTAACTTTAGATAGCGTCACCCTGGATCAACTGGGCCAAGCCGTGAAAGTGACCATCGAAAAAGATAACACTATCATTGTTGCGGGGGCCGATAAACGAGCTTCGGCAGCGGTACAAAAACGCCTAGCACAACTGAAAAAAGAATTAGCCCTCACCGATTCTGATTACGACTCCGAAAAAATCCAAGAGCGCATTGCTAAATTGGCAGGGGGGGTCGCGGTGATTAAAGTCGGTGCAGCCACTGAAACTGAACTCAAGGATCGCAAATTACGGATTGAAGACGCACTCAATGCGACCAAGGCTGCCGTCGAGGAAGGGATTGTGCCTGGTGGTGGTACAACTCTCATTTATCTGGCTTCCAAGATTCCCGCCTTTAAAGCAACCTTAAGCAACGATGAAGAAAAAGTGGCGGCGGATATTATTGCCAAAGCGTTAGAAGCTCCTCTCTTCCAACTAGCCCATAATTCTGGGGTAGAAGGTTCTGTGGTGGTTGAAAAAGTCAAAGAAAGTGATGCCAATATTGGCTACAATGCGGTCACTGGCATTTTTGAAGACATGATCAATGCGGGGATTATTGATCCCGCCAAGGTTGTCCGTTCGGCACTACAAAATGCAACCTCGATCGCTGGCATGGTACTAACGACCGAGGCCCTGGTGGTGGAAAAACCGGCTCCTGCTCCTGCAATGCCTGATATGGGTGGCATGGGTGGCATGGGCGGTATGGGCGGCATGGGTGGCATGGGCGGCATGGGCGGCATGGGTGGCATGGGCATGATGTAGTTTGATAGATCGTTAAATCGCGATCGCTCGGACTATCCTTAACCCAGATTATCCAGTCCATCGGACTCAAACCCTAATATCCTCTAAGTAATAAAGACAAGGGACGCTTTTTATCCTTTGTCTTTAATTTTGTTGTACGGTCACAAAGGCGATCGCCCAGTGCTTGATAACTTGCAAAAAGTGCTTGATAGAGTATAGTTTTGGTGAAGATTCTGTCCCGTTATTATTGAAATCAGGAATGAAACGCATGAGTAAGTTGGTCAATTCACGACGAATAAAATCCCCGATCGCCTTAAGCTTAATGATCACCAGTCTCAGCCTCAGTTTTTTAACGGCCTGTGGTGAGCAAACCAATCAAACCACCAATCCTTCTCCCACTACCGCCGCAAGTCCAACGGAACAAGCCAGTCAAACCAATGGGGAAGAGGGATTAAAACTGGGGGCTTTACTGCCAGCTACCGGGGATTTATCTTCCATTGGCCAGAATATGCCGGTCGCCGCCAAATTAGCTGTTGATACCATCAATGATTGTGGGGGCGTGAATGGCAAACCAGTCACTTTAGTTATAGAAGACGATCAAACCGATCCCACAGCCGGAGCCGCCGCCATGACTAAACTGGCCGAAGCGGATAAGGTCGCAGGGGTCATTGGTTCCTTTGCGAGTAGTGTTTCTAGTGCAGCAGTTCCCATTGCTGTTAAAAATAAGGTGATGTTAATCTCTCCTGGCAGTACCAGTCCCGTCTTTACTGAACAGGCGAAAAAAGGTGATTTTCAGGGTTATTGGGCTAGAACGGCCCCCCCAGATACCTACCAAGCCCAAGCATTAGCTTCCTTAGCCGCCAAAAAGGGGCTGAAAAGAGTGGCAACCGTTGTGATTAACAATGACTATGGAGTCGGTTTTGAAAAGGTCTTTGTGGAATCCGTTGCTAAAAGTGGTGGAACCATTGTCGATAAAGATAAACCCGTTCGCTATGATCCCAAAGCCGCGACCCTAGACACCGAAGCCGGTCAAGCTTTTGCCAATAAACCCAATGCTGTAGCGGCTGTTCTCTATGCCGATACTGGTAGCGTTTTATTGCAAGCTGCCTATAAACAGGGATTAACCAAGGGCGTTATTCTGCTCTTAACCGACGGGGTTTATTCCGATGATTTTGTGAAGAAAGTTGGTAAGGGAGCCGATGGCAAGTCGATTATTGCTGGTGCATTGGGAACAGTCCCAGGAGCCAATGGTAAATCCCTAGATAGTTTTACGAAAGTTTGGAAAGAAAAAACAGGGAAAGATGTGACTGCTTTTGTTCCCCATACCTATGATGCAGCAGTTTTAATGATGTTGGCTGCCGAAGCTGCTAAGTCCAATACGGGAGAAGGGATTAAAAGTAAGATTCGGGAAGTATCGGCAGGAAAAGGTGAACCTGTTACCGATGCTTGCAAGGCCCTCGCTTTGGCGAAGGCTGGTGAACCAGTGAATTATCAAGGAGCCAGTGGCAATGTGGATATTGATGCCAATGGTGATGTGGTCGGTAGCTATGACGTGTGGACAGTGGAACCCGACGGCAAACTGAAGGTCATTGATAAAGTCATGCCCCAGTAACTTAGTCGCTCGTAACCCAGTCGTAACTCGGTGCAGTCTAGGGGAAATTAAAGGAGAATTGGTCTGGGTTTAATCCTCTCCCCTGGGACTCTTGTTTGAGAGAGCATTATCAATTGGTTCTACTAAATTAAAATTGAATAGCTTTAACCCTAAATGCTCAAACCAAGGAACGGACATTCCTAGACGCATTTTTAATAGGAAGAATTGCTCAAATAGGGTTTTGCTCCAACTAACCCAACGTCCTTCTGCTGCCACAGATTTTCGTCTTTTTCCTGTCTTGGCATCTGGGAGAACTGGATCAGCAATAAAGACAATACCGCGATCGCCAAAGTCGGCCATACAAATAGCGGCAAGGGTTGGTATAACAGAGGCTTGAGAATGTTCTTCCAGACAAAGGGCAATATTATGAGCAACAGCCATTCCCATTGCTTCAGTCATCTGGCCAGTTTTGGGAACACCCGTTGGAATCGGTGTTTTTTCAGAGGGCGTAATTTTAACGACGACACCCAACGCATAAATCGAGTCGAAATCGGGATGTCGATAGGTCGGTAAAACGGGAACAAATCCTTTTTCATCGGCGATATCTGGACGTGCTTTGAGGAAAGCTGGCCCCTCAAAAGATGGCAACAGCATGGCATATTTAAATGGCACCGCATACCCATCCGCTAAGGTAATCACTTCAGAATCAACTGCCGCGATCGCTGAGTTTTCTAGCGCGACAATCTGTTGTTGTTTCAAGCGATTTTCGACTAATTCCCTCGATTGAGCCATGCCACCAACCCCTAAATGACCAACATAGGGTTCGGGAGTAATTAAGGTAATGGGAACGCGATCGCGTAAACCCAACTGTCTTAAACGCCATTCTGCTAATAGGGAAAACTCATAGATGGGGCCAAAACAACTGGCTCCAGGTACAGCTCCTACCACCAATGGGCCCGGAGATTCCAGAAAAGTTTGCCAGGCTTGGGCCGCCAGAACGGTATGATGGGGATTACATACAGACTGCGTATAACCAGTTTCTGGCCCCAACCCCGGAACAGTTTGCAGATTTAAAGATGCTCCTGTGGCAATGACCAGATAATCGTAGGTAAGTAATGTATTATTTTCTCCAACCCAAAGTGTTTTTGTCTGCGGATCAAGACCGTTAACCTTACCCATCACCCACTCTATACCTTGACGACGTACCAAGGGTTCCACGGCTAACTGTACCTGAGACAAGGATTTTAAACCTAAGGCAACCCAGGGTAAAGAGGGGATAAAGGTAAAAAATGGACTATCTGAAACCAGAGTGACAGTATGGTGATGGGAAAGCAGATGCCTCAACTCATAGGCGGTGGGTAATCCTCCAATGCCTGCACCAATTACAACAACATGGGCCATTTTAATTTGTTGAGCACGGACTTGGTGGAGACAAGATGTTTATCTAATCCCAACTTTTGGGGTTTAATGCCTAGGGCCAGTCCAATTAACTCAGTAATATAGAGAATAGGTAAGGAATAGCTGACATTATACCTTTTTTCAATATCCGGTTGTCGAAGTTCAAGATTTGTGGAACAGAGGGGACAAGCTAAAACGATACAGTCAGCCCCCAGGGATTGGGCTTCATCTAAGAGATTTTTGGTTAATTCATAGGCGACATCTTCTTTCGGAATTAAGATTGGTCCACCACAGCATTTGGTTTTAGACCGAAAATCGACTACTTCGGCTCCACAGGTTTTAGCTAGGGTATCCATCGCCATCGGACGCACGGGGGAGTCCCAACCGGTGATGTCTTCAGGACGGGTCAACAAACAGCCATAATAACAAGCGACTTTTAAATTGGTTAGAGGACGTTTAATGTACTTAGAAATGTCTAGGTCATTGGCAAGAACATCCACGACACTGCGTACTTTGATGGGATTATCTGGAATGGACAAGCCCATGTCTTCGAGAATGGTGGCAATTTTAGATCGTTCTTCGGGATTTTCTAGGGCCTGATTGGCCTTGGCTGATTTGTTGTAACAACCTGAACAGGAGGCTAACAAATCTTGACTTTTTTGTTGGGCTAGAACAACGTTGCGGGCTGCTAAGGCCATACCAACATCGTGATTAATTCCGCTGGCGATCGAACCGCCACAACAAGACCAGTTTTTGAGTTCTTCTAATTCAAAGCCCAAAGCTTGCATGACGACTTTGGTGGACAGGTCAAATTCTTTAGCGGAGGTATGGAGGCTACAGCCAGGATAGTAGGAATATTTCATGGTGTTACTGTCTTGTTAATGCTTGAGCGAAGGCTTTGCGGTTTTGGACTTGAGTCGGCAGGGGCGATAATTTGCCTTTAAGAGCTAACTGAATGCCGAGGGGAGCTTGTTCTAGGACTGCTTTCAGACCGCCATATTGTTGAATTAATTCAGGCTCAAAAAGAATGCCCCACTTTTGGATAACGTTGACAAAAATTTGGTTAAAGCGGGTGGAATCGTTGTGAATGCCTTCACGGATCGCGATCGCTTTGACAGCTTCAATCACTTCGGACGGTCTGACCCCACGCGGACAACGAGAGGTACAGGTATGACAGGAAGTACATAGCCAAAGGGTATTACTGTTAATGACTTTTTCCCATTCGCCTCTTTGTACCATTAAGCCGAGAGTTCGAGGGGATAAATCCATGCGCTCAACATTAGGACAACCGCCGCTACAGGTTCCACACTGCATACAGGCAGAAATTTTGGCACTATCTCCGCCTTCGTCTTTAACTCTTTCCTGAAAAGCATCATTCATCCGATCTCCATCTACCTGGCGATCGCTTTTGATGCCAAAAAAACATCTTTTCTTGGTTTTAGGCTTAGTTTTTGTTGTGGTCATGGGCTTGCCTCCTGACAGATTTTTTTAAATAGGAACAGAGTCCCTCTCTTTGAGAGAGATTGAGAGGATCAATTTTTAGCTAACAAGTTCCCCTTTTTAAGAGCAATTTAGAGGTTTAATCTTTAGCTAATAAGTCCCCTTTTTTTAAGGGAAATTTAGGGGAATCAATTGCCCATCCAAAACTTATCTTGCCAATACAGCAACCGTTCTTGAATTTTCAGATTGGCCGTTATAGTTTGTAAAAGATTGACTAGAAGCTAAAAAAGCAGCAATCTCAGCAGCAGCAGAACGACCATCGGTAATGGATTCCATAATCGCTTTCGGGCCTGTGGCTGTCCCTGCCAAGAAAATACCTGGTTGCGCTGAAGTATTATTAGAATATTGTTGATGAGCCGTTGTGTAAAAGCGATCGCAGCCGACTTCTAAACCCGCTACTTGGGCAAGGTCAGTATTCCCTTCCATCCCCACCATTAACACCAACATATCAACTGTTAAACGCATCGGTTTAGCAATTAAGGTATCTTCTAAACGCAATAATAAACTGCCATTACCATCATTTTTTTCACCTGCTTCTGAAAGCCGACCGCGAATAAATTGAATACCATAAGTTTCCTGAGCAGTACGATATAATTCCTCATAACCACGACCAAAAACCCGAATATCCATATAAAGACAATAAATATCGCAATCAGGAATTAATTGTTTAATTTCAATGGCATCTTTAATGGTATTCGTACAACAAACACGAGAACAGTAATAGTTCCCCACTTTTTGATCACGGGAACCTACACAATGAATCATGGCAATTTTTTTAGGAATTTTTCCCTGAACTGTCGTTAAACTCTGTTGCTTGAGTCTCAGATCGAGTTCAACTGCCGTAATACAATTATCATAAACGCCATAGCCATACTCTTCTTTGATAGCTGCATCAAAATGTCGAAAACCAGTGGACATCAAAATTGCTGCCGCTTCAATATTGTTTCCATTAGAAAGACTCACTTGAAAATGAGGAGTTATGCCATTAATTGCCGTCACAGTGATATTGGTTAAAACCTGAGTTCCGACCATATCTTCCTTTAATTTATCAAGAATTTCTGAGGCATCAGTGAAATCTGGAAAAACTTTATACCAGTTTTTTACATGACCACCTAGACTATCATCTTTTTCAATTAACGTAACTTCAAATCCTAAATCTATGAGTTTAGCGCAGGCAGACATTCCTGCGACTCCTCCCCCAATAACAATAATATTTTTATTCATGGCTAGATGATCCTGAAAATAGTGAAAAAAGATCGATAACTGATGTTATCCTCCCTACCCTCTCTTCAAAAGGATAGAACTTTTGTTTAAGTTTCGGGAAAATAATAAGATTGAAAGTTTAAAAAGGACGACGGCGTTCTTCAAAGGTTTTGCTGCGATCATAGGGAATCCCAATCTGATCAAGGAGCGGTTCTACCCCGACAGCTTTTGCATTTAGACCACAATCTTTAAAAGGATCATAGCCTAATAAAAGTCCTGTTAATTGGGCATAATCGAGAACACTAACGTTAAATTCTTCCTCTAAAACATCTTTAATGGTTCCCTGTTCTGCATCCAGAAAAACGGTGCAACCTGGACAATTTGTTAAAATCAATTTGCAGTCAGGATGGGCTTCTTTGAGACTTTTCATCTTTTTATAAACTGAACCGGCGGTGTAGTCTCGATTTTCGGGAAAAGCACCTTGGCGAAAGCCCATACCGCAACAATGTCGCCTTTCAGGATAATCCACGATATCTGCCCCAAAGGCCTGTAACATTCCGACGAGAATTTGTGGGAATTCGGCTCCACCCATGGCTTCTTCAGGAAAGATTTTGGCATAGTGACAACCTACGTGATCGGTGGCCTTAACACCTTTCAAGGTATATTTTGCCTTGGCTGCTAATTTATGACGATTCGCAAAGAAAACATCGGAAGCATGGACAACAGAAGGGCGACCTTCTAAAACATGAGGAATCCAAAACTCTCGTCCTGTGGTTTCTTTTAAGGTTTTTTCGGTATAGGCTCGTAATTCAGGTTCCTCTTCCCACAGTTGAATCATTTCCGTGTAATTAGCAAAGGAAGTTACACAAAAAGAAAACAACTTATCTACACCTAAATCATGATGAGCAACAGAAAAATTCCGCGCTGCCATCACCATTTGAGTTTCTAAATTAGCAACATCGCCGTGATAACCGATCGCACCACAGGAAGTATGACCAGGAGCTTCATGTAACTCCATGCCTAAATCATTTTTGAGAATTTTATAGGCAATTCCTTCTGTATAAGGAGATGCGCTTTGGATAAAACAACTGCGAAAACATCCCCAAACTTTGCCACCAGGATCATCGACAGTCGGTACAGATTTATGATGTTTTTCCCATGCTTTTACTTTGCCTTCAAACTTCATTGTTTTATCTCCAATTGGAATAAATTAGATGATTGTAATTAATTGATTTTCTGTGAGTTTATCCCCCTAAATCTCCCTTTATAAGGGGGACTTGTTCGCGAAAAGTTGATCTCCTAGAGGGATTAAGTCTCCTTTGGCATAGGATAATTTCTGCTATCTGCCGTTTCTAACCAGGTTTGCCAATATTTTTCAACCTCGGCTTTACTTCCCAGTTTCTTTTCCATGCCTTGCTCAACCGCATTCATAAGGGCAAGCGCACCTGTTTTCTGATAGATAGCTCGAACTTCTTCTAAATCTTTTTCGGGAATTTGACGATGGGAACCTGGGCTATTTTCCAAATCCATTGGTACGCCCCACCATTCACGCATTTCTTCCATATGTTCATAATAGTATTCCCAATTTTCTCCTAATTCAGGAAAATGTTCAGGCGTAATATTTTTGCCGAGAAGGGTGTAACCTCTTTTCAACATATTTTCACCAAAAACCCGTTTTGCAATCAGTTGTTGTCGTCCTTTTTCTGACTCTGCAAAATAGCCATGACGAACCGAAAGTCGTCGTAAAGCCAGAATGACAGCAGCAGTACTATTGCCCCTCGGACAGCGCGTTTTACAGGAGAAACATTGCCCGCAATACCAAATTTGATCGGATTTGAGGAGGGCTTCTAATAGTTGATCGTCCTCTGATTGCACCAAATTCATCACCTCTCGCGGTGAGTAATCATAAAACTCTGCGGCTGGACAGACGGCGGTACAAACCCCACAATTGAGACAGGCATTCATGCCATGCTCATACAAAATGTCATGTTTAAGTTCGTTAAATAACTTGCCCATCAACCTACCCCTTAATTGCTCTATTTATCATATAACCAAATAGTAGATTAATTGACAATAGGAATAAATACTCATTTTTTTGAGAAGGTAGTATATCTGACAGAATTAAATCCGCAAAAAAACTTTAACCCAAACGAGGGGAAATCAGGATCGTGGGCTACAAGGAAATGAGAACTATTGAGAGTGAACTAAAATTCAAAATCCCCGTGCTAAAAGAGCAGCAAACAAAGGAATTAGAACCAATCCCATTAATTCACCTCTAATCATCCAGCTTAGTATCTGTACCTTGGACAATTCTAAATTAGGCGGTTGGCGATCGCGTAAGGTCTTAATCCAACTAATAAACGAGAAGGTCGGATAAAGAGACAATAAGCCCACAATCACAAAAATACCCACTTTGGTATAAAAGATAGGACTACTCAGGTAATAATCTTGACCTTTGCCAAAATAAAGTACGCGCAAAATCCCGGTAATTAAAACGGTAGTTGCGGATAGGCCATAAATTGTATCAGCAATCACTAATCGCCAAGCATCTTCTAAGCTGAGGTCTTTCTTTAAGGTTTGGCTTTCAACGGCTAAGGCTCCAAATGCCAACATAAAACTGAGATAGTGTACGTAAGCTGTAGCGGCACTTTCCCACATCATCGTTATTGTAGGGTATTCAGGGTAATTTATAGCCAACCGATTGTATCAGCTTTAGCCGACATTGACTAGGCAGCAACTAATTCCTTCATAAGTTCCGCAACAGAGATGATTTTCCCCGCACGTCCTGCATTACTGCCTGCAAAAATGAGACCATTTTCAATATCTCCTCTAGCGGCTTTATCTAATACTTGAATAATACAATAGTGTTTTTGCTCGTCACGACATTTACAGCTATGAAGACAACTGGCTAAACATCGTTTATTCAAATCAGGAGAGCCGGCGATCGCTTTTTCAACAAAGGCATTACGAAGGGCGCGACCAGGCATTCCCACGGGACTAGAGATAATTACCACATCTTCCGGTTTAGCTTGCAGATGAAATTCTTTATAACGAACATCGGCATCGCATTCATTCGTTGTAATAAAACGAGTCCCCATTTGTACTCCTTTTGCCCCCAAAGTCAGCACCCGATCAATATCCTCCCGATCCCAGACTCCACCGGCGGCAATAACCGGAATCGATTGACCCAACTCTTGCTCTAAATAGGTAACTAATTCGGGAATTACCTGGTCTGCCTCTAAGGCGCGATCGCCTAACTCCTCCCGTTTCGCCCCCAAATGTCCCCCCGCTGAATTGGGATTTTCTACCACAAAAGCATCAGGTAAACGACCATAGTTCCGTTCCCACTTACGACAAATCACACGAGCCGCCCGCATTGTGGAAATAATGGGAATGAGAGCCACTTCAGGATAGTCCGTCGTGTATTCAGGCAATTGCATCGGCAAACCTGCCCCAGAAATAATCACATTAATTCCTTCTTCCGCCGCCGTCCGAATTAGCGTTTCATAATCCTGGACTGCCACCATCGCATTAATCCCTAGAATCCCCTGAGGACTTAAGGCACGAGCCTTTCTAATTTCATCAATCAGGGCTAACCGATTCGCCGCAAAAAACTGTTCTCTGCGTTTGCCCACATTGGTTTGAGTAATATCAAAATAGGGAGAATTTAGCCCCAGTCCCACTGCTGAGATCACCCCTACCCCACCCGCATTGGCCACCGCCGCCGCTAAGTGTGCTCCAGAAATACGAATGCCCATACCACCTTGAATAATGGGATAACGAGCAATGTGTTGACCGATTTGTAATGAGGGTAATTGCGTCATAGAAGTATGTTTGGAAGTTTGACAATCAAGTTTCTTAAGCTCTCAAAGGAATGAATGACAATTCTGAAAGGATAAACACCGAGATATCGCTCGATAACAGCCATTCCCTTCAGAAGTCGCTTTAAGGTTATATATTTCGCATCATACACCGCCTCGTCTTACATGACCATAAAAGCATCAAGCAAGATAATTGTTTGGCAGATACTCTAGTTGCTCATCTGTGCTCTGACTACGGTCGGCCAGTGGATAAACTGAAGTACCTTTAGAGTATCAGTAAGCTATTTTGAAAGCCTTATGACGAGAAGCTTAAGCCTTCGGTCTGTAGGCATTGGAGGGGATTAACAGCTGATCTAACGTTACCGTT
>JAYKJI010000272.1:0-33353 GCA_035285405.1 Snowella sp.
TAGATTAAACAAAATTCGTATTTTGACTTCTCATCATAAGTATAAGTTATCTCTGCTTTTTCAGTTTATACTTCCCTAACCCACATTTCTTTCGTTTTTTGACTTTTTCAGCAAGCCCTAATTAGTCGTGTCTTTCAGGCTGTCTATTGCGAAGTCAAGCCCGATTAACTTTTGTCACCGTTGGATAGCTGTTGTCTCTGTTATGGGAATATGAAAACAAACAAGCCTCAAAGCATTGCAGTACACGTATTCTCGGTCTTTCTTGCTGAAACACGATGAGTCAATTCATCTGAAAATTAATGATTAACCCTCTCTAGGAGTAACTTTTTATGCCTAAAAATAAACCGAATATTCTCATTATTTGGGGAGATGATATTGGTCAAAGTAACCTCAGTTGCTATACGGGCGGCTTGATGGGTTACATGACTCCCAACATTGATCGTATTGCCAACGAAGGCATCCGCTTTAACCACTACTATGCAGAGCAAAGTTGTACGGCAGGACGGGCGGCTTTTATCACAGGTCAAAGTGTATTTCGCACTGGACTCAGTAAAGTTGGTTTACCTGGGGCGAAACTTGGTTTTCAAGCAGAAGACCCCACCATTGCTGAACTCTTGAAACCCCTGGGTTATCGCACGGGTCAATTTGGCAAAAATCACTTTGGCGATCGCGATGAACATTTGCCGACAATGCACGGCTTTGACGAATTTTTTGGCAACTTATATCACCTTAACGCTGAGGAAGAACCTGAACAGGCAGATTATCCCAATCCCAAAGATTTCCCTGAGTTTAAGGGTAAATACGGCCCGCGTGGTGTTCTGCATTGCTGGGCCGATGGTAATGGGGGTCAACGTATCGAAAATACCGGCCCTTTAACCAAAAAACGGATGGAAACCATTGATGAGGAGTTCCTCGTAGAAGCCAAACGTTTTATCCGAGATTCCCAAAAAGACGATGAGCCGTTTTTCCTCTGGTTCAATACCAGCCATATGCACTTCCGCACCCATATCAAACCCGAAAGCCGAGGGCAGGCAGGGCGTTGGCAAAGTGAGTACCACGATTGCATGATTGACCACGACAAACAGGTGGGAGAACTGGTGGATCTGCTTGATGAGTTGGGTCTGGCGGAAGACACGATTGTCATGTACAGCACGGACAATGGCCCCCACATGAATACTTGGCCCGATGGGGGGATGACTCCTTTCCGCAATGAAAAAAATTCCAACTGGGAAGGGGCCTATCGGGTGCCAGCAATGGTGCGTTGGCCTGGCAAAATCGCTCCTGGTCAAGTCTATAACGGTATTGTCAGCCATTTGGACTGGTTGCCGACCCTCTTAGCCGCCGCAGGAGAACCCGACATTAAGGGAAAACTTCTGAAGGGGCATCAGGTTGGCTCTAAAAACTTCAAAATCCATTTAGATGGTTACAACCAGTTGGATTATTGGACGGGTAAAACGGACACTAGTGCGCGTAAGGAGTTCTTTTATTTCTCGGATGATGGCGATTTAACGGGGCTGCGGTACGACAACTGGAAAATCGTTTTCATGGAACAACGGGCGGCAGGGACGTTGCGCGTTTGGGCTGAACCGTTTACTCCTTTACGAGTTCCGAAAATCTTTAATTTGCTAACTGATCCCTACGAACGAGCCGATATTACGTCCAATACTTATTACGATTGGATGATTGATCGAGCGTTTATGTTGGTTCCTGCCCAGGCGATCGTCGGGGAATTTTTGGCCACCTTTAAGGATTATCCACCTCGCCAAAAAGCCGCCAGTTTTAGTCTAGACAATGTGCTGGAAAAACTGGAAGCGGGAATGCCAAGCACTTAATTGGCTTGACGAATTAGACAAAATTTCTTTGCCAAAACAGTACTAAAACTTTAGTAAACCTCGTCTAACTTGAAACTCATAGTTTTTTGATTACCCAAGGCGATCCCCCTAAATCCCCCTTAAAAAGGGGGACTTGCCCCTGAAATATATCGAAAAAACTACACCTATCGTTTTTGATTACCCAAGGTGATTCCTCTTAAAAAAGGAGACTTCTGGAATATATCGAAAAAACTACAGTTCTCAAAATGGACGGGTTTTAGGGGTTTAGTTTTCAGTTTCTAAAGCCCAGAACTGGGAGACTAAACTCCTACTTTTTCTAATTTTTTTATGTTGAAACTTACACGCCAGCAGTTTTTAACGCTTGCCTTGGGGACAACTCTGACGACTGTGGCACTGAGGAAAGAACATCAGGTAATTGCCGCCCCCTCTTCTCCTGCCATTGAGCCACTGCCCTCTTGGCAAGCGGGAAAAGTAAAAACTAAAATTTTGGCTTTTGTCGAACGTGTAACGACCCCAAATCATCCTGATTTTGTCCCAGTAGAAAACCGTATTGCTGTTTTCGATAATGACGGTACGCTTTGGGCGGAACAGCCCTATGTTCAGTTAATTTTTCTGCAAAATCAATTACAAAAACTGGTTAAAACTCAGCCTGAAATAGCGGAAAAGCAGCCCTATAAAGCCGCTTTAGCAGGGAATACAGCCTATTTTGCCCAGGCGGGGGAAAAAACCATAATGGAAATAATTATGGCCACTTCTGCTAATCGTACCGATGGGCAATTTCGGGCAGAAGTAGAAGCCTTTTTTCAAACAGCCAAACATCCTACATTGGGATTTGAGATGACTCGTGTTGTCTATCAGCCCATGTTAGAACTGTTAGCTTATCTACGCAGTCAAGGTTTTCAAACGTGGATTTGCTCAGGCGGCGGTATTGATTTTATGCGAATCATTTCCCAAGCTTTTTATGGGATTCCCCCTCAACAAGTGATTGGTAGTTCTCTGAAAAAAGAATTTCGCTTACAGTCGGGCAAAGGAGTCATTTGGCGTTTACCCGAAATCGGAACAATTAATGACAAAGAAACGAAGCCTGTCAACATCGCTTTACACATTGGCAAACATCCCATTGTAGCGGTGGGTAATGTCAAATCCGGGGGAGATATTGCTATGTTGCGCTATTCCCAAGCCCAATCTCCGTCCTTACAGTTATTGGTTAACCATGATGACGATGGACGGGAGTTTGCTTATCAAGAAAAGGATCAAGCTTCCCTGACGGCGGCGAAGGAAAATGATTGGTCAGTTATCAGTATGAAACAAGATTGGAAACAAATTTTTAAGACTTAGTAGAGGAAATGTGAAAAAACAAATTTTTGAGAATTGTCCCCTAAAATCCCCAATACTGGGGGACTTTGAAACACTAAAGATGACGATCTTTCACCAAACTTGGGGAGCGAAAAGCTCCAGTTTCTAAAATAGATGTGATTTATTTTATTTCATTAAATTTTTTTGTTATTTAAAGTGATCAACTGGTTGTTGATTTCAATCCTACTTCAAAAGCGATGCAGAATCATTTAACATCCATTAAAACTGACTTCTTACGACTACTGGGCGCGATCGCAGGTGGTGTAATGTTCTATCGCATTACCAGTCATTTTTCGGAATTAGTCTCAGCGTTTATTTGTACGGTAGTTGTGATTACCCTGTCGGGTTTAGCCAGCAGTCGTCAGACCCATCCTATTTTATGGTGGGCGAATTTAGGCGCGATCGCGGGAGCCGTTGGAGGAACGGCCTTAGTCATTGCCGATCCCCAGGAATTATTGCCAAAAATTGCGTTTGGCGATCGCTTAATGACCATTGCTTTATTGAGTATTGCGGGCTTCATTTCGGGGCTGTTAATTGGTAAAGGCTCCCACGATTTGAAAATACCGCGTCCGAAGGAATTTATTAAAGGAGCCAGCGCGTTAACCACCGTCGCCTATGCTTTTATTGTTGCCCTTAAATTCGTTTTTGAAGGCCTTGATCCTGCTCGTACCCTATCAAGTCGGTTAAGCACTACGACCACAATTTTAGTGGCGACCTTAGCCATTCCAGGTTGGTTGGGCTATCGTCTGGGCTATCTTAAGTTTTTAAACTCAAATCAATCTTAATTTTGAGACTTAATTTTAGGATTAAATGAGCGATTAATAATTATAAATTAAACCCTGTCTAACTCGAAACGACTCTTTTTTTATGGAAAACTTTCTGCCACCGCGTATTCATGTTTTAACCAAACCTACTGGTGCAATCTGTAACTTGGACTGCTCCTATTGTTTCTTTTTAGATAAGGAAGAGCTTTATCCCAATAGTAATTTTCGCATGAGTGATGAGGTCTTAGAAACCTACATCCGCCAACTCATTGAAAGCCATAAAACGCCTGTTGTCACCGTTGCTTGGCAAGGGGGAGAACCGACCTTGATGGGCTTAGATTTTTTTAAAAAGGCGATCGCCTACCAAGAAAAATATCGTCGACCAGGGATGACCTTTGAAAATACCTTGCAGACGAACGGGACATTATTAAACGACGAATGGTGTGAATTTTTTAAAGCTAATGACTATCTCATTGGTTTAAGCTTAGACGGGCCGCGAGAACTCCATGATGCTAATCGCATGGATAAAGTTGGTCGTCCTACCTTTGATCGGGTGATGAAGGGGTTACGCTTACTCCAAAAACATGGGGTTGAATATAATATTTTAACCACCGTTAATCGGGTCAATAGTCAATATCCCCTAGAGGTTTATCGTTTTTTACGCGATGAAGTAAAAACCAGTTGGATACAGTTTATTCCCGTTGTTGAGCGCATTAATGACGATGGAAAAACGCTCTATCAAAAAGGCACACAGGTTTCAGAAAATTCCGTTTTACCCGAACAATTTGGCACTTTTTTAACTACAATTTTTGATGAATGGGTACGGCGAGATGTGGGAAAAATTTTTGTACAAACCTTTGAAGCAGCGGTCAGGAGTTGGCTGGGTTTACCAACAGGAATGTGCTTTTTTTCACCCACCTGTGGTTCTGGAGTGGCCTTAGAACACAATGGCGATCTTTATTCCTGTGATCATTTTGTCGAACCCGATTATCTCTTAGGTAATATCCAAGAAAATTCGATGGCAGAATTAGTGGGAAGTTCGCGTCAATTCCAGTTTGGTCAAGATAAGTTAACGACCTTGCCTCGCTATTGTCAACAGTGTGAAGTGCGGTTTGCTTGTCATGGGGAATGTCCAAAACATCGTTTTACTGATACGCCCGATGGTGAGCCAGGGTTAAATTACCTTTGTGCGGGTTATAAAACTTTTTTTACTCACATTGACAAACCCTTAAAACTGATGGTAAATTTACTCCGCCAAGGTAAAGATGCTACTGAAATTATGTCCAAATTAGCGGCTAAAGATCGGGCTAAAAATAAGCCTATGGGCTTTGGTAAATTGGCTCGATAAATAATGTGATTGTCGTTCTTTATCTCAAGTTTATTTTTTGATTTTCTCATTTTTCTAACAATATGTTTTTATTTTTTAGCTCATATTGTTAATTGTTCTTTTCTTCGTTAACTTTTTACTTGGCATAATGGTAATAACACAGCCTCCAAAACGAAAAACTTGGTATGAGAAATACCAAGCGAGAAAGAAACAACCTTTTTTTCGGTTACTGAATCGTTCTTTTACATTTCGCTTACTGCTTGCGTCGGGTATTTCTTTGGGGTTTCTTGCCCTAGTTCAACGTTTTGAAATCTGTAACCAGCAAAAGTTTGCTCCCACCTGTTTAAGTTCTAATTTTTTAGCATTAATCAGTGTGGGGAATGTAGAGTCATTTAGTATTGTAACGGCTGCCTGGATGTATATTTTAGAAAAATCTAAGCGAAAACAACAGCAAAATTTAGAAGCCCTCGAAATTGTTAATAATACCCAAGGGCATATCCACAGTATTGCTCGTATTGAAGCCCTAGAAATACTCGGAGAAGCAGGAATTCATTTTGATAATTTGGATTTAGAGGGGGCTAATTTAGAGCAACTGACAATTCCCTATGTTCATCTACGTCATGTTAATTTAACTAAAGCAATTTTAATTAACAGTGAACTCTCCTATACAGATATGCAAGATGTCAATTTAACTCAGGCAAACTTGACGGGAGCCAAACTCATTGGAGCCAATTTACAAGGGGTTAATTTACAAGGAGCCAATTTAACCAATGCCGACCTCACCAATGCCAATCTGACAGATGTTGATTTAAATGTTGCCCATTTAGAGAATACCCGTTTACCCCAGTCAACCTAGTCATCAAATTATTTAAGTTTTATTTTTGCCACAAACGTCCCTTTTCAATTTCCCTGTGAAAACCCATGAATTCTCCTCCTGATGCCTATAACATGACCAATGAATTAGCCAAAGAGCGGAACCGAGCGGCGGCGGAACGAACCCTCATGGCTTGGATTCGTACTAGTCTTTCTCTTATTAGTTTTGGTGTGGGAATTGATCGGATTGTTGCGGCTATCCATAGTGCTTTTAACACCAATCTAGATTCTTTTCATCTCTCCCGAATTTTAGGGTTATTATTTATTATTATTGGCACTTTAGCTCTTGGAGTCGCGGCTCTTAATCATCGTCAAGATTTGAAACGTATTGAGCATGGACAGTTTACCTATCAACCCCGTTTATCCCTAAGTTTAGTGGTGGCGATCGCCCTTATTTCAGTGGGTGTTTTTGCATTTCTTAGTATCTTAGTTATTGGAGGGTAAACCGACCCATGCTAGAAATATTTGAGCAAGCTCTAGAACATTTAGTGACAATTAGTAAGTTTGCTTTAGAAGCTTTTTCTGTTATTTGTATCGTCGTTGGCTTTATTAAAACCTTGCAATTAGCCTATCAATTAAATCGTCAACGTACCCCCATCCCCTCCTTTAATAAAATCCGCCTTCGGTTCGGGATGTGGTTGGCCCTCGCCCTCGAATTTCAACTTGGTGCAGACATATTAGCCACAACGATCGCACCGACCTTAGAGAGCTTGGGAAAACTCGGATTACTGGCTCTGATTCGTACTTTTTTAAACTACTTCCTCAGTAAAGAACTAGAAGCTGAATTAGAACTAGAAAAAGAGCAATCAAAATCAGCAGAAAAAGCTCTCTTTTCTTCGTCTTAAATTTTGCTTAAAAAATGAGTAACTAATACTAGCTTAAGCTGTTGCGTATTAAATTGTATAGTGATTTTTGGGGAGCTTTGTACAAGGTGCTTAAACCCCTTGCCCGTATGTAGTTTAGATAACTAACACTTTACCACTCTGACTAATACCCAGCGAATCAACTAATTGATGACTTTCTCGCTCCTTTGGACAAAAAACTGTTAAATTCCAACTTAAATTCCAGATTATTCTTATGCAAGACACTGTAGAAGTTTACCCATTTGCTTATGTTTTTGTGATTTTCTTTTTGACCCTTGGCCCTCTCAAGGTGATTCCCATTTTTAACCGCCTTTGTTATAAAACGGAGCCTAGTTTTGCGAAAAAGCTGGCGTTGAAAGCCACCACACTTTCCAGCATTATTCTCTTTGCAGTTGCGATCATTGGTAAAGGCATTTTAGCGAAGTGGGATGTTTCTACGGCGGCCCTATTTGTCGCAGGTGGACTCTTAATTTTAATAGCTTCCCTACAGATGTTATCTAATTTTAGCCTGCCCAAACCCTTACCTCCTGACATGGAACCCTATACGGAAGAAAATATTCCCGCGATCGCCATTAACCCTTTAACCATTCCCGCAATTATTACCCCCTACGGTATTGTGGCAATTTTAGTGGCGACCAGCCAAGCAGGGGGAGACATCAAACGGCAAATGATCATTTTTGCGTTGTTGTTATTGGTCATTTTGTTGAACTGGCTAGGAATGATTTTTGCCAAAGCCATTGTCCAAAAAGTTAATATTATTACCCTCGTCATTGTGGGGTGGGTCTTTGCTGTCTTACAGGCAGGATTAGCCGTTGATTTAATGATCGAAGGGCTAAAACGAGCAAAAATTGCTATTTTGTAAACCGTTTTCTGTCTTCTCCTGAATGATTTAGCTGAAAATTTCCTATAATTCCCTCTTAAAAAAAGACTTGTCCCTCATTAGTCTCTGGATGTATGCAAAGCTTAATTTCATACTCCGATTAAGCAACGCTAGGTTTTTTAATACAATTATTTTGGGGGTAATACGTCAAAAGTTTCCATATAGTCCTATCGTTGGATTGCCCAAGTTATAGGCTGAGGCAATGGGTTTAAGTTTTTGGTTAAAATGCAAAAATAGGGCACTTCTAAAAACTGGAGATTATTTTGTACGGAGCCGATCCAAAAGACAAATATCCAATGAAGGGATTTCCGCAAATCTGCTTTATTCAGAACACTGTGTCCAATCCTAATATTCTCATTGGGGATTACACTTACTACGATGATCCAGAGGACTCAGAAAACTTTGAGCGCAATGTTTTATATCACTTCCCCTTTGTCGGCGATCGCTTAATCATTGGTAAGTTTTGCGCCTTGGCACGGGGGGTAAAGTTCATCATGAATGGAGCAAACCACAAAATGGATGGCTTTTCGACCTATCCGTTTCAGATTTTTGGTAATGGTTGGGAAACAACAGAGCCTCAACCAGACAAGCTACCCTACAAAGGCGATACGGTGATTGGGAATGACGTATGGATTGGCTATGAAGCGATGATAATGCCAGGAGTACAGGTAGGAGACGGAGCGATCATTGCGGCAAAGTCAGTCGTAGCAAGCAATGTTTTACCCTATACCATTGTTGGTGGCAACCCCGCGAAGTGCATTCGCCAGCGTTTTGATGATAGTGTTATCCAAGCCTTAATTGAAGTCGCTTGGTGGAATTGGAACATTGGGAAAATTACGCGAAATCTGGAGAAAATTGTAGCGGCAGATATTGAAGCTCTGATCAATTGTCAGTAGCAGCACAGTTAAAGCGTTATGTTGGCGAGTCAGTTGAAATCATGCTTGCGATCGCCGCTCTCTTTATCAGCGTGGGGATCGTGCTTCTCTACCTCACTTAAAAGGCGATGCCCCTTAACCCTAAATGCAAACTGCAATCGCCTTAATTTTTGTATAGATAAATGAATTTTAAAATAGTTAAAATCTAAAGTCTTGGAATGATCAATCACAGCGAAACTAACGCTGGTATAACCCCATTAATTCTGCTTGGGCTAGGATATGTCCTTGCATCGCTTGTAAAATTTCTGCCTTAGTCTTACCAGGTTCTAAGGTTAAAAAACAATCAAGGGCAAATAACTGAAAATAATAATGATGGGGAGCACCAGGGGGCGGACAGGGGCCACGATAACCAGTCTCTAAACGAGTATGTAAACCGTGAATACCACCATTCTCTAAAATTGGGTCACTGGGTAATCCTGTGGTTAGATGATTAAGATGGCCAGGTAAATCGTACAAAACCCAATGATCAAAGGTGGTTCCAATGACTTGAGCCGCATCAGGATCATCCATAATTAGCACAAAACTTTGAGTGCCTTCTGGAGTTTCAGACCAGGATAATGGTGGCGAAATATTATAACCATCGCAGGTATATTTCTTGGGGATTAAGGTTGCTTGCTCAAAGGCAGAACTGATTAATTTTATAGAGGTATTTTCTTGGCATGGGTATAGCGATTTTTAACAGTAACGTAATCGGCGATCGCCTCTGCGATTTGTTGTAAAGGAGATAAGGATTCTGCCATCTCTGGAATCAATGATTGATCAAAGGCAACCTGAAAGCCCACGTTATTTTGTAAAAGTGTCAAAGCTTGGTCAATATTAGTAATAAGTTGTGCCTCCCCAGCAGGAGGATTACTCGTAGATAAATCCGTTTTTACCGTAAAGCCCCAATACAGAGAATTTTGAGTAATGAATTTACCGATAGTAACATCTATCAGACCCGAACCAGTTTCAAGTGAGGATATTGAATTTGGGGCAAATGAGGTTATAGTGCGATCCACCGTTTGGCAATTTCTTCAAAAGTCCGTTCGACCCCCAGATAAAAATTTTGTAAGTTCAACGCCGCCGTTTGCAGATTTTATACCATTTTCCAAAAGCTGTGTCATGCTTAGTCAAAAACTAGTTTATTAAGAAACAATCAAATGACTGGAGTGATGAAAATTGACATCGCCGAATCGGTATTCGAGAAAAGCAAGCAATTAAGGTTTTAAGGTCGAGGAAGGAAGACGATTTAAACCGTGCCATTCCCCCTGGAGGGTAAAAGCTGCCCAATAGTAAGGAGAAGCGAGGACTTTATCGGCTTTGAGGCTTTTTTGAGCCGCTTGGAGAGCCGCCGCTGGGGAGAGTTTTTGTTGCCACATCCCTTGATAAAATTTGATCATTAATAACGAAGTTGCCTGGTCATCGACACTCCACAGGCTAACCACAACACGATTGGCTCCTGCATACATAAACCCCCTGGTTAAGCCAATTAATCCCTCCCCTTTCACCGTTTTTCCTAACCCCGTTTTACAAGCACTTAAGACCACTAATTCGGCGGGTAATTTTAAGTTAAAAATATCGTAGAGTCGCAAAAATCCATTCTGCGATCGCCCCTGTTGATCAAATAAAGAAAATACCAGACCTGATAATTGAGGGCTTTGACTATTCAGTAAACCATGGGTCGCAAAATGAATAAACTGATAATCACTAAGCTCGGTATTTAAAGAACGGCTACGGTTAGCAGAAAATCCGAATTCCTGTAAACGATTACGACCAGGTAAAAGAGCTAAAATGCCCTGGGCTTCTGTCTGAGTAAAGGGCAAACGTTCAAAGAAAACTCCTGATTCCCTGGCAGAGCGAACTAAATCCGCAGCAAGATTAGCGGGAATTTTTAAGCCAAGAGATTTTAAGCGTTCGTCATTAATATTAAAGACAGGATCGGCAAATACCGCGAGGGATTTAGAAGCAGGTTTGCGGGTACGAGCCTCCTGACGTAACCGTTTTAAGACCGAAGCTGAAGGTAAACTAACTAATTCATGATCATCAATCAGATAGGTTAAATCTGAACTCAGTTTATCGCTATTGCTTAAAGCTGCAAAGGGAAGATATTGTAAGGCTCCATCGGGCACAATTGCCAATCGTTGATGTTGCAGTTTTAACGCGGTGGGAAATAGCCAATTTTTGAGCCGATAACCTGAGCGAATGGCCCGAGATTGCCGTAACCGTTGACTAGGCATTAAAAAACTATCCCGAAAATCCTTGACCCCCTGGGTTAGGGTCGTTTCATCAGGCAATTCATAGCTTTGGAGAGAATGGGTTGTAACCACCCAGAGGTAGCTCTTTTTGGTACCGAGAGCATATTCTAAGAGCATCGTCTGCGGATCTAATAACCCTTGAATTTGGCTTAACGTTAAAGTCTTGGGTTGGGTCAAGGACGCATAACTGGGACTGGAAAGACTAATTTGATTCAGTAATCTTTGATATTGTTGGGATAAGTTTTCAATAGCTTGCTCTAATTCCTGTTTTTGAAGTTCACGCTCCTTTAAAGTATTGGGTTGATTAAATAGTTGAATACGTTGTTTTTCGAGGGCATCTAACTGTTGTTCAAGATTGTTTTTTTGAGCTAATAATTGAGGAGAAATACCCTTGGTAACTTGACCCGATGTCTGCGCTAAGATATCTAACAGCGATCGCGCCTTAGAACGTTCACTGACGGCTAGAGCTTTAGCATCCCAACCCTGTTTCGGAAATCGCCGATGCAGTTCCATTAACAGGTCAATATAAAAACGATAATAATCCTGTTTAGAGCTTAAAAAACTGGTGCGGAGGTCTTGATTTTTAACATTACTTCTCAGGATTTCGATAATCTCCAGCGCTTTTTCAATTTCCTGTTTAGCTTGTGGTAAATTGCCCTGTTGATAATATAAATTCGCTAAACTATAACGAGAAATGGCTTCCTTGGGGCGATCGCCGATGGTTTGACGAAGCTTTAAGGCCTGTTGATAAAAATTCAGGGCTTGGGGCAATTGATTTTGTAAACGGGCTAAATCCCCTAAATTATTGAGAGTGCTGGCTTCTCCACTGCGATCGCCAATTTTTTGCCACAGCTTGAGGGCTTGATCATAGTGAATAAAAGCCTGGGGATATTGCTTTAATTGAGTTTGAATAAAGGCTTGGCTATTGAGACTGGCGGCTTGACCCCGTTGAATATCAGGCGTGGCTTTGTCAGCTAATTGAGTGATTAAACTTTGCCAACGCTCCAGGGCTTGTTGTTCTGTGGTCAGGGCTTTTTCCCAATCCTCCGCTTCTAAATAGGCCTGACTTAAATTGTGATAAAGACTAGCCACCGTGGCGGCATTGCCCAAATTGATGGCTTTGTCCAGGGCTTGTTGATAAATTTCAATAGCCTGCTCCCAATCCCCTAAATTGAGATACACTAAACCCATTTCATTTTGCGTAGAAATTTCCCCAGTTTTAAACTTGACCCTTTGCCAAAGGGGTAGAGCTAAATTCAACGTGTCTATGGCATTTTGATAGTTTCCTAGGCGATTTTCTAGGCGGGCGATCGCCATCAGGGTTGTTGCCTGGGTTTGCGGATCTTGCAGGGAACGGGCGAGGGCTAATAATTGCTGATAACAAGTCCGACTTTGAGTATAATTTCCTAAGTTTTCGTAGGTTAAACACAAAAAATTGCGGGTTACGGATTGCTGGAGGCGATCGCCCTGATCTTGCCAGAGTTTGAGAGCCTTTTCCCAATCCCTTTGGGCCGCTTGAAATCCCTTCAGACTGCCTGTTTGATAATGGGCTAACCCCTGATTAAAGTAAGTTTGGGCGATTGGGGGAGCGGCGATCGTCTTGGTAGCTCTGGACAAATCCACACTTCCCCAGGCTACAATAGCGAAACAGACTCTCAACACAATGGCATTATTCCGCATCTTTCTAATTTGCCTTTTCTTGTTGATTAAATAAAACACCATACTTGATCCATTTTAAAAACTGGATTGTTGAAGAGTCCTCACAGTAAAAAAATCTCTTTTTCTAGGGAAATTGACTCAAAAAATAACCAGTTTCCTTCGAGAGGAAGTTAAAACTAAACATTTTCATTTTTATTGTAACTTTTTCTGAAATTTTCGAGAAATCCAATGCGCTTTAACTTTCCCACCCCTTTTCGATTCAAATTACATTCCTTGACTTCATCATCCTGGGGTTTATCGATGGGACTATTTTTGGTGATACTTGAAGGAATTTTTCCCTTACCCAGTCATAGCCAAATTAGCCAAGCCATTGTCCAAGAAATCATTGACAGTGATCAAGTCTTTATCCAAGAAAAGCCAGCCAAAGTTGATGATAAGGCGAATTTTGGTGATGTGGTTTTAACCCAACAAGCACGGGCCAGTCTGTTATTTAACAATGGTGCTGCTGGTCGTTTAGGTAATAACGCCAAAGTGACCGTTGGGCAATGTGTGGAAGTCGAACGGGGAGAATTGTTAATTAGTGGCCCTGTGAATGGCTGTATGGGCGGATTAAGCGTGGCAGTGAAAGGTACATTATATATCTTAAAGAAAACCGATCAAGGCTCAGGAAGCGTTCAAGTTTTAGAAGGAACAGTGCAGGTGAGTAACAAAAATCAACCAGCAGAAAAAATCGAGGTTAGTGCAGGAGAAAAAATTGAACTTTTGCAAGGGGTATTGGGGTCAGTGATTCCCATGACTTCCGAAGAAATAAGGGCTCTTTTAAGTGGGAAGTTATTTTCAGACTTTCATATTCCCATTACCCCTGATAGCGCATTGCAACAAGTTTGTTCCCGTTTATTACCTGGATTAAGTTGCTCAAGCACAGGCCTACCGAGCTATCCCATTCCCACTCCTTCTCTTCCCATTTCTGTCCCTGGCTTACCTTTTTAAAAATTCTTAAAAATTAAATGGCCATAACCCTATTGGGTTGAATATTGGACAGGGGCGATCGCTGTTAGTCATATTGCTTCAGCAGCCTATCGGGTACATTTCTATATTTTCTGATACCTCTATTTTTAATAACACCTGGGATGATTAGAAATAAGTACACAATCCGAGTCAAACTTCGAGACTGCATCCCCTGTAGCATAGTATATAAATCTAGGTTAAAATGGAAAAGCTAGGAGTTACGCATTGACAAAGACTCCTGCTTTACCTTAGTGAGATATAAAAATGACTAATCATTTTCAATTAGCAGAAAAGTTCTTTCAGCAAGGAGAATTTGAGAAGGCTTGCGAAGAATATGAACAAGCTATAGTCCTTCAATTGGATCATGTGGAAGCTTACATCGGATGGGGACGTGCGCTAAGTGTTCTCAAAAAATATCAAGAGGCGATCGCCAAATATCAGCAAGCGATAGAATTTAATGCCGATTCTGCCGAAGCTTATTTTTAAAAAGGACGTTCTTAGTGTAATTTAAACCTGTGATAATAGATGATTTTATAAATACTTTAGGAAAGGGAAATGGCCAAAAATAGTGAAAACCGATCATTGATCTTGTCCAACGCAAAAATTAGGCTTAAAATTAAGACTTACAAAGCGTCGAGAACAAAAGCATGGTTGCAGAAAGCTGGTCATGGATTCTCCCTGTAGCCAAAGAGGCCTACGACAATCGGGAGGCGATCGCGACAAACTGGGATAAATTTAGGAAATTTTTCGATGGCAAGAATACCACCATTGCCGTGACTGGCTTACCTGGCGCAGGGAAAAGTGTGCTTTGTGACTATTTAACGGGTGAAGCCTACAAGCGCGATTACCAAAAACCAGGAAAATCAGAAAAGCTGGAAAAAGGCATAGTTTCCACCAAAAGTCTCAATATCCGTCTAGCGACAGTTCCAGGTCAAGACTCTCCTAACAAACTTCAAGCCTTAGATGAACTCTTCGATCAAGATTCGCCCATTGATGGAGTCATCTATGTAGTTGCCAATGGATTTACCAATGTCCGTTCGGCTTTTGCTCAAGAACTATTAGCGAAAAAAAATAGTTTGGTTATCTATCGAGAGAAGCAATTTGTACAGGAAATGGAAGATCTCGGTAATATTTGTGAATTAATTCGTAAATCTATTCGCCGCTCTGGTAAACCAAAATGGTTACTAGTTGCTGTCACTAAAATTGATCTCTATTACGATGATATTGAAACAGCAAGAGATCGTTACTATCGAGGTGAAAGTGATTTTACAGCAAGAATTCAGAGATTAAGTAATCAAGTTGGCAGTGATAATTTTACTTGGGATGCTTTTCCTGTTTGTAGTAGTTTAGACGATTTTGTTTTAGGAAAAGAGACAGTTATTTCCAAATTTAAAGAGGAGCAAAGAAGTTATTATATTCGTCATTTTCTACAAAAAATTAAAGCATTATGTGAGGCCACATGACCAGTGATCTTGACACATCTGATCCTAATATTCAGTGGGAAACAATAGAAGATACAGATATCGTTGATCTGTTTAAATTAGCAGAGGAAATTCAAAAAAATCGGGATTTTTACAATGACAAACTTGATAAACTTTATCTATCAAGAGATGTTGTTTTGATTGTTTCGCTATTTATGTTGGGACTTTGGCTACTGCCAATCATTATTAATAACCATAATTTTCTCACTAATTTGCAAGAGAATCTATCAAGAATCGTCATTGGGTTTATGTTTTTTTACATACTATGGATGTTGTTAGGAGTTATTTTTAACAGCCACATCAAAAAAATCAAACGAAAATTACGCTCTGAACAATATACTCTGGAAGAAACTGTAGATTTGCTTAGAGAAATTGAACCAATGCTTCATTACCGCCATAGTAATCATGGTCTAAAAAAAATTGAATTTAAATTACGGTTATCTCGATTTAATATTGGGCAAAAATATGAAGAGCCAACGAGTATTCTGCATGAAATACTAAATCTAAATAAAAATAAGGAGTAACTGAATGATCATAATCTCCAGAGAAGTAACACCTTCTATTTGTCCGAGAGAATTAAGGGCAATTTATCTTGACTACCTCCCATAATAATAATCTTACTATTCTGAGATTCTGCTAACTTTTGTGTTGCTTCAATCGCCTTCAGCCTGAGAATTTTATCCGTTAAGCCCTCGGAGAGAATTTTCTGAGCAACCGCTATCCCCTGAGCTTCTACCTTTTTCCGTTCTCCCTCCTTTTTCGTCTTAATAATTTCTAGATCTAATTTTTGATTTTCCTGTTCCGCCGCCACCTTCGCTTGAATTGCTGCTTGGATATTATCCGGTAAAATAATATTTCTTAACAGCGTTTCTTCCACAATAAAACCCAAAGGCTGTAATTGTTGGGTCATCGCTTGAGAGAGGAGTTGAGCAATCTCAGGACGTTTTTCACCGTAAATAGCCTGTAAGTCATAATTAGCAGTAATTTGACGAATCAGAGAACGAAAGCGCGATACAAGGATTTCCTTCTCATTCTCTCCCAATTTTTGATAAACATCTCCGGCTTTTTGAGGATCGAGACGATATTGTAAACTGACATCTAATTTAAAATTTAAGCCTTCCTTAGAAGTTGTGTCTACCGTCTCTTTAATATCTTGTAAACGAGTGGAAAAAGTAACTACATCGCTGAAGGGATTGAGGAGATGAACACCAGGGCTTAAGGTATTATCCGATACCTGTCCCAGGGTTTCAGCAATTCCCACTTCTCCGGCGGGAATCACAATCAGAAAACGCAGAACGGTTTTGATAATCAGGGTTAAGCCAGCGATTAGGCCGATGATTAAAGCAAGGGAACGAATAATCTGGTTAGTCTTATCTCCTTCTCGTCCTTTCAGTGTTATCAAAATTATCAAACTGGTTAAAGCCGCGATCGCCGAAAAAATGAATCCCATAATACCTCTGATATTGTCTTTTTCAATGAGAACTTTTGCCTCGAATCACTTGCCAACTTAACACCAAACAAATTATAAAATAGCCTGAGGTCAGTAAGCTATTTAAATACAATAAACGTAAGCTGATCAACTCTGAAGATTGTAAACCACTCCACCAGAGTAATCCATAGATCAAGAGCCAACTCCCTGTTAAAAGAATGGAACGTCGAGCAATACTTCTCACCTGAGAAGACTCTTTGCCCGCTTGAGTTACTACCCATAAAGACGGAATCACGCCTAATACTGGAATCAAATAAAGACATAATCGCAAACGTTGAAGTCTATTATCCCCAAAAGGGTCATTCGCTGCCATGACAATTTTTCCCTTGGTTGACCTTACTGCTATTATCCTTGCTGGTGGACAAAGTTCACGGATGGGGCAAGATAAAGCCCTACTTAGCCGTAATGGGATGCCTCTATTGACCCATATTTGTCAAGTCGCTCAGTCCGTTGCTCAAACTGTTTATGTTGCTACACCCTGGGTTGAACGTTATCAAAGCGTTGTGCCGGAAGATTGTCATATTTTGCCCGAATGTTGGCCCCCCAATTGTCAGCGATCGCCGGGCCCGCTATGGGGATTTAGTCAGGCCTTACCCTTCTGTCAAACCACCTGGGCATTATTATTAGCCTGTGATTTGCCCTATTTAACCGTAGCGGATCTGCAAACGATGGGCCAATATTTAATCTCTGTCAGCCCTATTTCTGCAACGACAATGGCAATCTTGCCTCGTTCAAGCCAAGGCTGGGAACCTCTCTGTGGCTTTTATCGAACAGCTTGTGGAGCAGAATTAACCCAGTTTCTGAATCAGGGAGGACGTTCTTTTCAGCAATGGTTGAGTCAACAGTCTGTGGTGGAATTACCAACCAGTCATCGTCGCTTTTTATTTAACTGTAATACACCAGAAGATTGGCTGCGCTTAGAATAATTGCCAATCCGGCGATCGCAGTTGTTTAAGACGTTGCAAACGATAATTAAAATAATAGGAATCCAGACGACTATAATCGTAAAGCTTGACACTGTTAAGGTGAATCGCCCAAGACCAGATATAGGCCATCTGAGTCAAACTTTGCAGACTGGCTAACTCTTGATGGGTAAGAGCAGTAACTGTCTGATAACCGGCTAAAAAAGCCTCACGCACCGTTCGATTTAAGCCCGTTTGTAGCGAAACCTGTAAAAACTTGCCAATATCAAAGGCACGCCAGCCATAACCACACTGATCAAAATCAAATAAGGTCAACTGATTGTCCGCCGTGAAATGAACATTGCCACTGTGAGGATCCCCCCAACAAACCGTCCAATAGGGAGCTTCCTTCGGGAGATTTTTCAGCTGCTCCTTAATTAAGCTGCTCGTCTCCATCAGATAATCCCATTCCTGACTTTGATGGTTCATAAAAGGTGCGATCGCATGCAAAGAATCATCCAGTAAGTAACTCAGGGTCAAGGGTTGACGATGGGCTAAAGGACTAAATGATTGAGAGACTCGATGCAATTGAGCCACCACTTCCCCCAACAAAAAGCCTTGGGTTTTATTCAAGTCTCCGATCGCTACCGTACCAGACGCAACCGGAAACAAGGCAGCATAGCGTTTTCCCTCTGGGGCATTCACCTCAATCGACAAGGAACCTCTTTTCGTTCGTAAAGGAGCCGCCACTGGCAGTTGATGGGCTGCCAAAAAAGTCAACAAATCCAACTCAAAATCGATCGCTGACTTAGTGCGCCAATGATGGTGGGAAACCCTTAAAATATAAGGCTGAGAAAGCGTTTCTACTAGATAAACATCACTCAAACCCCGATGCCAAAACCGGCAGCCCTTAGGAACCTCAATCTCGTAGTGTTGAAAAATAAGATGGGTAAGAGCATGAGGAGCTAAAGTAGAATAAACGACCGGAAAGGCTTCATCTACTTCAGGCCGAAAGGTGGGTAGCTCAAAAAAGGAATGGGGATGGGTTGCGGTGGAGAAAGGACGAAAAAGTTGCATTATATTTTTCTCTACGGTATTGATCAAATCCGGCCGCCATTCCCTGATTAGAATGAACGAAACCGAGTCAAATGCTTGAAATCAAAAATATCATTGGCGAAGCGAGGGAAAATGCTAAATACTTACAATGATTGAGCTGATCTTTGAAATTATCTTTAAAGTAAAGCTCCTTGAGGGAAAGGCCTGCGGTAGTTCAAAAAGCGTCCCTTTTGAACTAAGTTTGAATATCAACGATAGAATCTCCCAAGGAACCCAAGGGTGAATTTCTGAACTCCCCTAAATTCACTGTAGAATCGATAGTCACCAGGCTCCGTATTCTAAGTTACAGTTCTCAAAACTTAACGAAATATTCAATGTAAAGTGGGTTGAGGAGTTAACGTTTGCTTATGAAGATTAATTTTTTGCCTTCTAGGGGATATTTATCTCGATTGGCTCTCAGTTGCGGCATTTTATCTCTGTTATTGACAAGTTGCTCTCGTTCTCTTCCAACCTCTTCTTCCCCTTCCCCTGCTCAAAGCCAAAATAATTTAGACACGCTCAAAATACTGGCCTGGCAAGCCCCCACGATTCTTAACCCCCATCTCTCCACTGGTTTTAAAGATGGAGAAGCGAGTCGAATTAGTTTAGAACCATTAGCCAGTTTTGATGGCCAGGGACAATTGATTCCTTTTCTAGCGGCGGAGATTCCCACAGTGGCCAATGGAGGACTCAGTTCGGACGGAAAATCGGTAACTTGGCAATTAAAAAAGGGGATTAAATGGTCAGATGGCAAGCCCTTTACTGCCGAAGACGTGGTTTTTACTTATCAATTTATTACCAATCCCAAGGTTGGCTCCACCAGTTCGGGGAGCTATGAAGCGATCAAAACCGTCGAGGCCTTAGATCCCCAAACCGTCAAAGTAACCTTTAAATCCGCTAATCCAGCTTGGTTTATTCCCTTTGTCGGTAGTGACGGCATGATTTTACCGCGTCATCTTTTTGTAGATTTTCAAGGTGAAAAAGCTCGACAGGCCCCCGCTAATTTGCTGCCGGTGGGTACGGGCCCCTATCGAGTCGTGTTATTTAAACCAGGCGATACGGTGGTCTATGAAGCTAATCCTCAGTTTCGAGAAGCGCGATCTTTAGGTTTTAACCGCATTGAACTCAAAGGTGGTGGTGATGCCACTTCCGCCGCCAGGGCTGTTCTACAAACGGGAGATGCGGATTATGCCTTCAATTTACAAGTAGAGGCTGCCATTCTCAAGCCATTAGAAACGTCAGGTCGAGGAAAAGTAGTTGCCAATCTGGGTTCTTTGAGTGAACGCCTGGTGTTTAATTTGACCGATCCCAATCACAAAGATGCTAAAGGGGACAGATCTACCCTGGCTTTTCCCCATCCCTTTTTTAATGATCCAAAAGTCAGAGAAGCCTTTGCCCTAGCCATTGATCGAGCGGCGATCGCAACCCAGCTTTATGGTGTCACTGGCCAAGCCACAGCCAATATTTTACTTTTGCCCCAGGAGTATAATTCTCCCCAAACTCATTATCTTTTTGATCTGAAAAAAGCGGCACAACTCCTAGATCAAGCTGGCTGGAAAGATACCAATAATAATGGTATTCGCGATAAAAATGGCGTAGAAATGCGGGTTGTTTTCCAAACCAGTGTCAATCCTCTGCGACAAAAGACCCAACAGGTAATTAAACAGGGATTACAAAGTGTGGGGATTGGGGTAGAGCTAAAAAGTATTGATCCCAGCATCTTTTTCTCTAGCGATCCTGCCAATACTGATACCGTCGAACATTTTACGGCGGATCTACAAATGTTTACGACCGGCAATACTAACCCCGACCCCGGTAAATATATGCAAACCTTTACCTGTCATGCCATTCCCCAGAGGGCTAATAATTGGTCTGGGGAAAACTATGGACGTTATTGCGATCCGAAGTATGATCAACTTTGGCAACAAGCAACCCAGGCATTAGATCCGAAAAAACGTCAGCAATTATTTATGACAATGAACGATTTATTAGTTAATAATTTTATTGTTATCCCCCTAGTCCATCGTGCTGATGTGGTTGGTGTCGGTTCTACGCTAACTGGAGTGGCCTTAACCCCTTGGGATCGGAATACCTGGAATATTCAGCATTGGAAACGGGAGAAGAATAATCAAACCGTTCCATAATTTTAAAATAGTTATCCTCTTCTCGAAAAATCCTTACTAAATCGGGATCGTAAATAGAAGGTCGATAGAAAATGTTGGTGTCCTGGTTAAGTTGTTTAACATCTCCTGTGATGGTTATATAGTTCATCCAATTATGGATAAAGGTCTCATCATAGTTGATCTCTAAAACGTGACATAAACTTCGCATAATCATTGTTGGAGATTGTGTAAAATCCTCGTAGCGAAAAAACGGCATGGAATCACAAGCCTTCACAAAGTTGACATATCCTAATAGATAATCGCTAATACTGATATTACGTAAAGTAGGAACTTTCTGCATACTCAACCATTGATCAATAGGATGACGGATGGTGGCAATTTCTAAAATATCAAAGTCTTTTTGTAAATACTGATTAGTCGTCAATTGATAACTAGGATTGATAAAGGGCGTTCCTAGAAAATCAAGATGACTCCAGTCTCTTAAAACTAAGTTTTGATGTCGATCAACGGTTTTTTGATCAATCAACTTAATACTATCAATAAAGCTCATAAACCCTTTCTGATCAATCGCAATAATTTCTTCTTTGCTTAAAAGATTAAACCAGAAATAGGCTTGCTGGAGAGGATGAGCAATCAATCTCAAAATTTCATTATCAATGGGATGAACTTCACTGAGTAGAGTTACATTCTCCATGCAACCTAGGCATCGAGAAATAATTGTTCCCCCCGTTTTGGCTAAATGATGAATGACTCTAATTTTTTTCTTCATAATCGTCAATAATCCTGATTGCAGATGGTAAAGCGATAAATAAATTAGTTTTTTTTAGAGAATTTTCCTTGCTGAGATTAAATGCCGGAGCGAGGAATCGTCAAAACAAGCTTCATGTTTATTTAATTATTTGCGCAAAAAAACACTCTTAAATAAAACCATATATTCATATGTACAACAACTCTCTCAATTTTGTCAACTCCTTGGGAAAAGATCGCACTTTTAGTACAAAAAATACAGGCAATTTTGCACAGCGTTATTCTCCTTTATTGCTGATCAAAGGAGCTTTACAGGTCTTTTTTTTCAGATTAATGGTGAGTAACGTCAAACAAACGTGAATAGAAATAATAATTGAAAAAGCAAATTCTTAGCGATTAGCCAGAAAAAAGCTAATAACCAAATCTTTCCTAGAACAGGAAGGTTGCAATTGAATAAAAGTCCTACTGAGAGCAAATTTCAGATGAATTTATCCTTATTACTCTATTCAAAAAGAGATTGTTCAGGGAGTTATGTTAGTTGTTTTAAGTAGCTGGTTACAATTAAATTTTGCACTCGATCCCCTCTGCCCCCCTTGATAAGGGAGATGCCCGCAGGACGGGGAGATCTGATAAATTTTAAGACCCATCTACTTATCTTTTTTTTGAGTTTTGGTATCTAATTTAACGTTAAGAGAGATATCGTCGATTATAAATCCGTATAAATACCAGTTTTCAGTTAAAAGCAGCAATTTTTGGCGAAAAATACGGATTTTCACGAATTAGGATGATTATTTTCGTAATGAATTCTGGCTCCAGCCCACTGCAATTTATCCCGTAGCGTCTGATAAAAGGAGTAGCTTTCTCTGAGCAAAATAAATTTGACAGCATACTTAGCCATACAGACACCGACCCATTGCCCTGGCCAAATGCCTGTTGCTAGAGAACCATCCGTCCATAGCTTTGTATTAAGCTCATAATCTCCAAAGGGCCAAATATTAACGTTGGAACCAGGGGGAATGACAATTGGACGGCTAGATAAACTGAGGGGACAAATGGGGGTAACAATAATCGCGTCCATGCCTGGGTGAAGAATGGGGCCATTGGCCGAGGCCGTATAACAGGTAGAACCCGTGGGCGTTGCCACTAACAAACCATCGCACTGATACTGATCAACCAACTCGCTATCTACTTCAATTTCAATTGTCGAAGTCGGCATTCGATCAATACAGGCCGGTTTAACACACATTTCATTAAGGGCATAAAAGCGATCGCTGACGGATTGAGGATTATGGCGATCGCCTTCAAACAGACCCGCTTCTAACATCATGCGTTGTTGTACTGCATAACGATCTTCTATGAGACGCTCCCAAATCGCTTCCGTATCCTGAAAAATATCAAAGGGTTCGGTTAAAAAACCGAGATGCCCCCCAACATTGACGGCCAAAATAGGAATTTCTTCGGGAGCTAAATGTCTCGCTGCGGCCAGTACCGTACCATCTCCTCCTAAGACGATCGCCAGATCAATCTTTTCGGTTGCTGAAGCGAGGAAAACTGGATAGGGATTATCTTTAAATCCACTCGGCCCCATTAAGACCTTACAATTGCGGGCTTCCAGTTGTTTAGCACAGGTTTCAGCCCAAGCTTTACTTTGGGGATGACCTGCCTTGTGGGCGATAATGACTTGTTTTAATTCCATCGTTTTTCCTGTTTCCCCAGAAACGGCTGATGATTTTATTTTATGAGCTTTGGTAGCGATTCAGAAAGCTAACAGACTAGATTAAGTATTTATACCCGTAAAAACATAACGAATTGCAAACTTTTCTATTTTTCTATCAACTTCTCGATTTTTTATTCTACAATCAGAAAAACAATACATCTCGCAATTTTAGCAATTTAATGAACCCAGAATTTCTCGCCCAGGCTCGCGCTTATAAAAACGAATTAATTGCGCATCTATTTGGTCAGCCAGAATCCTCCCCTACTGAGACGGAAAAACTTAGCATTCTCCAGGCAATTCCGGAAGGAAGTAACATTGTTGGGGTCGGATTTGGCCATAAAGTAACCCAAGGCAGTATTGCCAGAGAGGAACCGGTTATTCGGGTTTATGTCAGAGCAAAACTATTAGAGTCTGAGTTATCTGAGAAAATGAAAATCCCCAAGGAAATTAATGGCATTCCCACTGATGTCATCGAAGTCGGCGAGGTTAATCCCCATAGCACGCCTTGTGGTGTCTCTGTTAGTCATCAAAGTGGTAAACCTGGCACGATTGGCTGTCTAGTGCGGAAGACAGATGGCAGTAGTAATGCTGATTTTTTACTATCGAATAATCACATCTTTGCTAATTTCAACACGGCAAAAATTGGAGATTTTATCGTACAACCGGCGATTAGTGATGGCGGAACTCAGGTGATTGCCCAGTTGACAGATTTTCAAGTGATGAATTTTAGTGGTGCTCCTAATTTTATGGATGCTGCGATCGCTCAGGTATTGCAAGCAGGTCAAGTCACCCCTAATATTAAAGGCATTGGCAACATTAACCCGAATCCCATGGCCGCAAAAGTCAATCAATCTGTCCGCAAAAATGGCAGAACGACGGGCTTAACGATGGGTATTATTAGTGATCCAGCCGTCGATATGACGATTCCCTATGTCTCTAGAGTTGCCCGTCTAGAAGACCATATTATGATTAGTGATGTGGGAACTGCCTTTAGTCAAGTGGGAGATTCAGGCTCACTGGTGGTGGATTCAGCGACGTTGCGACCCGTTGGCCTATTAGCAGCCGGGGGAAGTGGCTTTTCTCTGGCAAGTCCTATTGGCCCCATTTTGCAACGCTTTAAAATTGCTCTGGTTTAAGATTTGGAGACTGACTTTCTAACTCGGCAAAATAGTGGGGATAAAGGCGATCGCTGAAGAATAAGGTTCCAGCCGCTACACAGAGAGGAATGGTCACTAAATTGACGAGGGGGATACTTACTAAACCTAAACAGGTGAGGCCAAATCCCCCACTACTGGGCAAACTTTTGACAATCAGGCCTAATTTAGTCCGAAAGCTTAAGCGACGACGCTCTAAGGGTTGATCTAAGAAATCTAAACAGGTTAAAGTTGTGGTAATCGTAATGCCTCCAATCGTAGCGATTAGTGGGCCAATGCCTGGAAAAAAATTGAATAGAAAACAGGGAAAACCCAAACCAATAATGATCACTAATTTCTTAAGTTCAAAAGCGATCGCCCGTTGTATTTCCTGAACAAAACCGACTTCTTGAATATAACATTTCCCTAAGCGCAAAAATTCTAATTTTTCCGATAGACGGCCATACCAGGGCGCACCCAGTAACACACCAATCTGGGCTAAAATAAAGCCAGTGATAATCAAGATTGCTAACTGCAAAAAGAATTCTAGTAATCCGAATAAAGCCTGGATTAAGATCTCAATTCCCTGTAACCAAGTCGGTAGCTGATTGTAAATTATCTGCCATTGATCGCGGCTATTTAGGAGGATAATCTCAATGGTGTTCTGTTCCCAGGAAAATAATTGCCAATAAAGAAAAATACCGAGGCCGATATTTAATAAGAGAGGAATAATAATATAGGGTAAAAGAGACGGCGATCGCCAAAACAAGGCTAATGTTTGAAAAGGATAACTAGCTCCTGTTAAAAGACCAAAACCACTCAAGATTTGTTGTAGAAATTTTTTAAACATACTAGTAAACCCACATTCCGCAGGTAGCTCAAGAGATAAAGCAGGACTTACGCAAGAAGCATATTGAGAGAAGGATGTTTGAGTTGGTGACAGAGATAATCGCAAGTAAACTGTACTTTAATTGGTAAACAGTTTTCTTGGTAAGGGTAGCTAATGCCTTGCTAAGTACAGGACAAAAAATGTAGGGAGTCGAGAAAAAGAGAAAAATTGGGTTTTGTTATTGTCAAGGCCAGACTGTAACTGATGAGCCTTTCTCTGTCAAGCCCACAGTTTATGCACTTCATTTTTGAATTGGCGCATTATTTAAAATCTAATTTTAAGCAATGGATTTTTAGTAAATATCTTAATCCAGAAGATTGCATACAATTAGTATCAATTAGTCGTGAAATTTCTCTTTTAGAATCTATGATAACATTGTGTTTAAAAACAATTAATTTAGCCTTTTGAACGGCTACTTCGGCTTAAAATCAATCGCTTTTCTAGTGCTTAAATGAATCGGCTAATTGGCGATCGCCTCTCTTCGATTTAGCTTGCTAGGGAAGTTATTTTAATTGTTGTATAATAACTGCATGATTCTTGAATCTACGTGCTTTTATTTGTTTGGATGAAGATAAATTGTATATGCAGCTAGAACCATTACAAATTCACGATGAGCAGAAGCAGTTTGTACAGAATGCGATCGCTGCTCGTTTGCAAAAAATGTCTGAATTTGCCAAAACTTGTGAGCTCGAAGCCAATCGCTCCAGTGGATTTAAACGCAAAGGACGATTGATAAATGGTATATTGGGAGGTTTAACAGCACTGATCGGCGTTACGATCGCTGCTCTTCCCAGTAATGAGATTTGGCCTATTCCTATACTTAATCGTATTTCCGGTATTAAGCAAGTCAATACGAGTGATATTAGCAGATCTCTAGGGCTTTTTGGTGCAATAACAGGTTCTGTTGTTGGTACAATTGGTCAGTTTCTTGATCCGACAAAATCCCGCCAACGGGCTATTGATTTACAGTTATTAAATATTAAACTTAGCAACTTGACAGAAGAAAATCAGATCATTTTTTTAGGCTTAAAAAATACTAATCCAGACACAATTGAGTTTATCAATCTAAACAAAAGTCTAACTGAGGAGTTCGCTGGTATTCAGAAAGAAGCATTTGAGCAGGGCGTAAATATTTAACACGTTCCTTATTAAAATCTATAATAGTATTGAGTTTAAAATTAGGTAAGTGTAATACCCCAAAAATCGAACTAAAGCACTTGACATTGAGGACTCGAATAAAATGATTGGTGAGAAAAACGATTTGTTTCTCTAAAGCTGTTGTGATGCACGATATGTCCTTGAATTATTTATCAATCGTGTTGAATTTGGATACCTCATTTAGATGTATTTCCACAGATTTGGAGCACTACCCACAAAGCAAGATTACCAAAGCAAGATTACCTCTGTATTTTATGTTGACGTTTGAATCTAGAATTGCTGTGACTCTTCAACCTAATGACAGGCAGGGAATTTAGCTGCTTTAGTTTGGGCCAATTGACGTTTTGTTTCTTCTGTAAAAGTTGCTTTTTGCCAATTACAGGCAGATTTAACCTGGGCTAAAGGAATATCATTTACGCCGGAAAAGTCGGCATTGGTCAAATTTGCTCCTTCTAGATTAACTCCCTTCAACTTTGCTCCAGCCAAGTTAACCCTAGTTAGGTCGGCATGACTGAAATTGGTATTGTTTAGATTAGCATCACTGAGATCAACTCCCCAAAGATTTGCCTTCGTTAAGTTACTGTTACTCAGATTCGCTTTCGCTAAATTTGCCCCTGTTAATTCGGCTTGAGTGAATTTTGCCTTTTGTAGATTGGCACCGGTCAAGTTAATCCGCATCAGATTCGCCCCACTCAGATCGGCTTCTCCCAGATTAACTTTACTGAAGTTTGCCCCCGTGAGATAACTTTTTAAGAGTTTTCCCTGGCTTAAATTTGCTCCCGTAAGATTAGCTCCAGTTAACTCGGTCTGGGTCAGATCGGCCTTTTCTAGGTTGGCTTGACTGAGATTGGCCCCTGTTAAAAAGGATTCCGTAAAGCTACTTTTGATCAAATTGGCATTGGGAAGGTTAATCCCTTGTAAATTAATTTCATTAAAATCTTGATTACTCAGGGATTGCCCCATCTGGTTAAGGGTTTCTAGAGCCTGAAGGCGAGGCATACTTTCTCTTTTGCCTTGATTATCTTTGACAATCTGCCAATAGCGTTGGAATTGGCTTTGCTGGTAGAGTTGAAAACCACCAAAAATCAGTAAGATTAGCGGAACAATGCCAATGAGAGCCACAAATTTCGCCTGATCACTCCGTTGGGCACGAATACTTGCTTGGATAAAGACTTCGGCTACCTGGGAGAGGGGAACGCGATCGCTGGGGGCCAATTGCGGTTGAACTTCTTGAAATTTACGGGCTTCCTTTAAAACAGTGCCAGTCAAGAGATAATTCTTTTGAGCCTTAATGGGAACATTTTGCCAAACTCTGGCGGCTTCTTCAATTTTTTGCTTTTTGCGGAGATTATCTTGACGATTGCTTAACCATTTTTGTAATAATTTCCATTCCTGAGCAATGATTTCATGGGCAAGGCGAATCAGAAAAGGTTGCTCTATACCTGTTGCCAAAGGAATCGCTTCAGTCGTCAGTAATTGCTCATGAACCAGTTTTTGGACGACCACATTGATCAGGGCAACGGTGTAGCGAGGAGTCACCAAATCACGATTAACTACGCCTCTAATTAAAGGAACACCACTTTCATTCGTTTGGACAAGAGCTAAAAAAATATGATGGGCCGTTTCCTGTTCTAGATCCGTCAACCCCTCATAGGCTAAATTAGCCCGTTGATTTAAACTATTCCTAATTCCCCCTAGCTCTCGATAAGAACTGACTTGTAAATCCTTACCCTGTCGCCAAAGTTGAAAGAGAACATACTGTAAAAGTGGTAGGGCATTGGAGCCATAGTCCGCATCCTGAAGAATCGTGTTAACCAAATCAGGGTTGAGGGGAAAATTGGCCTGTTGAGCCGGTTCCACAATAACGTCCCGCAGCGTTTGGCGATCCATTGGTGGGATCATAATCAGGTTTTCCTGAAGATAACTACTAAAGCGACCCCCCTGCATTTCTAAACATTGTCCGAGGTAGTCTGCTCGCAGGGATAAAACACAGCAAAAACGCGGCACTTCCTGACTATCGGATTGCCAATGATGATTAACAGAAACCTCTGATGCTGATATTTCTGGGGCAATGGCTCCTAGCAGACAATCTAAAAAAGTTTCTCGTTCTAAGGCGTTTTGGCAGAGGGTGAACATCTCCTCGAATTGATCGACGATTAACACCAGACGATCGCGGAAAAACACCTCTAAAATTTTGCGAAAGCCATTAGCACCTTGATGAACGAGGGGTTGAATTTGGTTTAATTGCAGCGATCGCTCCGCAGTCGAAAGGTCGGGATTCAATAAAGCCAACACTAAACTATTTAATGGTTTTTCCCCTGGTTGAACAACGCGCACTGTCCAGCGATCGCTCCCCGAAATTGAACTACCTGTCCGAAGAGAATGAATTAAACCGGCCTTCAAAACAGAAGACTTGCCCGTTCCTGAATTGCCCACCAGGGCCACAAAACTGTTCAAACGAACTTTATTAAGTAACTTAGCCGTTAGATCCCGACGACCAAAGAAATAAGAGGATTCTTCTACTTGAAAAGGCCGCAAACCAGGGTAAGGACAGGAACTCCTTGTGCGAGGTGAAGAAGATTCCCGATAAGGTTGGGAGGCAGCATGATAGGTCAAAAGAATCGGTTCTCCTAAATTAAGATAAAAAAGGGGTTGGCGATACTCCGCTAGATAGGTCGCAATCACGTGGGTCAGTGTGAAAGTCGTCACCCTACCCATCCTAGAGGAAGAAGGATTTAAACCTTGTAAAAGAGCTGCTTTCAAAGCACTGGGGTTAAGACTAATGCCCTGAGGCATCATCTGAAAACGCCGATTAGTGACAATGAGAGAATAACTTTTCCCAATTTTAGGAGTTAGCTCAGAGAAAGTACAATTTAAAGGTTCACTATAGCAACAATCTAACCAGACAATCAGGTTTTGAATCGGACTCAATTGCAAAAGATGCTGTAACCAAGACAAACTAATTCCCCAACGTCCTTGGGCTGGATGAGCATCACTGGTAGCCAGAAAAATTTCCGATAGGCTGTGATTCCGTTGTAGGCAATGGCCTGTAAAATAAAGTAAAGCCGTGCTAGGAATATGAGCCGTTTTGGGATATAGCAATGCCAAAATTAGATCTTCTAACTCTTTTTGAACAACGTTTAGGGACAAACCCTGGGATTGTTCTACTTTTGGTAAATACCTGACTTGAAAATTACCATAGGTGCTTAACAGTTTAGAAATTTCTTTAACATCGTCAAGATTACCAGAGACAACCGGAAGAGCGGGAAGAACTTGATAGTGCGTAATATCGACGATTAGGGCAACCTGACTCATTGCGTTACACGGTATTTAGATATATCTGGCTCTGGCTCAATACCTAGGTACTTTAAGAGTTAATAAGTGATGATCAGATAACGTCTCCATCCCTCTGACGACTACTTTAGCGAAAAGTCTCGTGCCAAACAAAAAAAAACTGACCCTTGACATCCCGTCTGCTGCTCTTAAAGCTCTCATGTATTATTTTTTCAGATGATAGATCTGGATTTGGATATGGATTACGTCAAATTTTGTTACACTTCTTGACAAACTCACCTTAGAGAGGAGTCTCAGTGATAGGATTCCCTAAAATACCTTTGTAATCAAAATTATCATCCTATGACAGAGCTTTCTGGACAACCTCCTAAATTCGGTGGCAGCACCGGCGGTTTACTCTCCAAAGCTGACCGGGAAGAAAAATATGCTATCACCTGGACTAGTTCCACAGAACAGGTGTTTGAAATGCCCACTGGGGGCGCGGCCATCATGAATGAAGGAGAAAATCTCCTTTATCTAGCTCGTAAAGAGCAGTGTCTGGCTTTAGGAACCCAACTACGGACAAAATTCAAGCCCAAAATTGAAGACTATAAAATCTACCGTGTTTACCCCAGTGGAGAAGTCCAATATCTGCACCCTGCCGATGGTGTTTTCCCTGAAAAAGTAAATGCTGGTCGTGAATTCCATGGCAAGAAGGACAGAAGTATTGGGAAAAATCCTGAGCCTGTTACCTTAAAATTCTCAGGACAAACTCCCTATAGTGCTTAATTCTGCCTGGGTAAAGGGTGAATAGTGAGTGGGAAATAGTTAATTAGAACATTTAACGAGAAAGAATGTTTGACCCTAGCGGTTTAATAGTCAAGCATCGAACAATAGTTTCCTGCTTTCTTAGAAAAATGAACTAATCGCTATTGACTCATCACTATTCCCTCATTTGCCCATTTCTCGACTCTCATTCGCGAAACCAATGATTTTCCCTGAGTTTTCCCAGTTTTTAGCTTTAGCGCGACAGGGTAATTTTATTCCTGTTTATCAGGAATGGGTCGCCGATCTTGAAACGCCTGTTTCGGCTTGGTATAAGGTCTGTGCGGGACAACCCTACAATTTTTTACTGGAGTCGGTAGATGGTGGTGAGCAACTCGGTCGTTACAGTTTTCTTGGCTGTGATCCGATGTGGATTTTAGAATCGCGCAGCACAAGTACGATACAAATTCATCGAGATGGTCGTCAAGAAAGGTTTGAGGGGAATCCCTTAGAAGTTTTGTCAGCTTGTTTAGCATCGATCCATCCTGTTACCTTGCCCCAGTTACCTCCTGGTATTGGTGGATTATTTGGGTTTTGGGGGTATGAGTTAATTCAATGGATGGAACCCCGTGTTCCTATTTATCCTGCCACTGCCCAGGATTTGCCGGATGGGGTTTGGATGCAGGCAGATAATTTAATTATTTTTGATCAGGTTAAACGCAAAATTTGGGCGATCGCCTATGCAGATTTACGGGATGACAAGGTAGATCTTCATGATGCCTACCAACAGGCCTGCGATCGCGTCACTAAATTGGTTTTAAAACTACAATTGCCCTTACCCCCAGAGGCAACGTCTCTAGAACTTCATCCTCGTCCCTTATCGGAAAGTCAACCTGTTCCCTACGACAGTAATGTGGGGAGAACCAAGTTTTGTGAAAATGTGCGTCAAGCCAAGGAGCATATTAAGGCTGGGGATATTTTTCAAGTGGTTCTCTCCCAACGCCTCTCCACTACCTACAGTGATGCACCGTTTAATCTTTACCGATCGCTGCGTTTAATTAATCCCTCTCCTTACATGGCCTACTTTAATTTTGGCCATTGGCAGATTATTGGTTCCAGTCCTGAAGTGATGGTTAAGGCCGAGCGTCAAGAAAATGGCCAACTGCAAGCCACCGTTCGTCCGATCGCGGGGACTCGTCGTCGTGGTCAAACGCCCCAGGAAGATCACCATTTAGCCGAGGAATTATTGGCCGATCCCAAGGAAATTGCTGAACATATTATGCTAGTGGACTTGGGGCGTAATGATCTGGGTCGAGTGTGTGTCCAAGGTTCAGTGCATGTCGATGAATTGATGGTCATTGAACGCTATTCCCACGTCATGCACATTGTTAGTAATGTCATTGGAGAATTGGCCCCTGATAAAACGGCCTGGGATTTACTGCAAGCTTGTTTTCCGGCCGGAACGGTGAGTGGTGCACCCAAAATTCGGGCCATGGAAATTATTCATGAGTTGGAACCGGAACGCCGTGGCCCCTATTCAGGAGTCTATGGGTACTATGATTTTGAAGGGCAATTAAATACGGCGATCGCCATTCGCACCATGGTGGTCAGACCCCAGGGCAATCAACAGCATCTCGTTTCCGTACAAGCAGGGGCCGGACTGGTGGCCGATTCCGATCCCGAAAAAGAGTATGAAGAGACGATTAATAAAGCAAGGGGTTTGCTGGAAGCAATTCGGTGTTTAAGTTAATGGCATTGGCCACTTCACCACAGGAACGGGGAGTCGGAAACAATTTCCCTGGATTGGCCAAACCGTCTGGATTAAAACATTCTCTGATCCATTGCATCGTTTCTAAGTCCACTTCGTTGAACATCGCCGGCATAAAATCATTCTTATCCATGCCAATACCATGTTCTCCCGACAGACTACCCCCCAATTGCACACAACGCTTGAGGATTTCTCCGCCCAGTTCTTCTACTTTTTTCCAGGCTCCCGGCACTGCCTGATCGTAAAGAATCAAGGGATGTAAATTACCATCTCCTGCATGGAAAACATTGGCAATTTTAAAACCAAAGCGATCGCCGAGATCATTAATGTCCTGTAGGATTTGTACCAATTGGGCACGAGGAACGACCCCATCCTGGACAAAATAACTGGGACTCATTTTCCCCGCCGCCGCAAAAGCGGCTTTTCGTCCCTTCCAGAGTTTTAAACGAGTCTCTAGGTCGTAGGCAGCCGTAATGTCTCTTGCTCCATTTTGCCGACAAATCGCTGCAACCCGTTCTTGATTAGCTTCAACTTCTGCCGACAAACCATCTAATTCCACCAATAAAATCGCCGCCGCATCCCTGGGATAACAGCCCGTCGCCACCACATCTTCCACCGCATTAATACTAAGATTATCCATAATTTCCATACCCGCCGGAATAATACCCGTGGCAATAATGTCGGCAACCGATTGAGCCGCCGCGTCCATGGTGGCAAAGTCTGCTACTAGAACACAAATCGCACCAGGAACCTTAAGTACCTTGAGCGTGATTTCCGTCGCAATCCCCAGGGTGCCTTCCGAGCCAACAAATAAGCCCGTCAAATCATAACCTGGCATTTCCGGCAAATAACCGCCCACCTCTACCACTGAGCCATCGGGAATCACCAGTTTCAACCCCAGAACATGATTTGTCGTTGCTCCATATTTGAGACAATGAACCCCACCCGAATTTTCCGCAATATTGCCCCCAATCGAGCAAACAATTTGACTAGAAGGATCAGGTGCATAATAAAATCCGGCTCCACTAACGGCTTGCGTCACCCAATTATTAATTACCCCTGGTTGAACTATCACACGCTGA
>JAYKJI010000273.1:0-5329 GCA_035285405.1 Snowella sp.
GATCCGCTTCGGTAAAAGGTTCCTCCACATCAAAATCATAGTAAAACCCCGTTTCCGTCCAGGGGCCAATGGTAACCTGGGCCTTGGGAAACAGTTTTTGCACTGCCATGGCCATAACATGGGACGCGGTGTGGCGGATTTTTTTGAGCTGTTCCGACTCACTGGTGCGGGGCAGGGCGATGGGATTAGGGGAAACGGCGGGGTTGGCCATGGAATTGTTTACAAAAAGTCAGGTCAATTTTCAGGATCAGCGTCTCCTATCATAGGCAATTCCCGGTGCTCTGTTAACTGAGTCCCAGCAATGATTGGACATTCTCCGGATAACGGATGGATTCAATATACTGAGAGGATGCAAATTGCTCCCTCAGCGATGCCGCTGTAATGTCGATGGTTATTTCTGTTACGCCTATCTCTCTCTATGAACAGGATTTTCCCCTCTGGTTAGACGTGACCCTAGAACAACTCCAGGCTCAGGATTTAGACAATATTGATTGGCCCAACCTCATTGAAGAGATTGCTGCTTTGGGAAGAGAACAACGTCATAAGTTTGAAAGTTACTTAATCCAATTACTCAAGCATTTGTTGCTTTATCAGTATTGGCAATCGGAAAAGCCCTATTGTGCTAAGGGATGGATGGATGAAATTGATGGTTTTCGGGTTCAGTTAGAAATTTTGCTACGCTCTAAAACGCTTTACAATTTCGCCCTCACAATTTTAGACAAAGCCTATGACCGCGCTCGGCGATCGCCACAGTGCAAAAGCGATTTAAATCAATTGCCATCCCTTTGTCCTTATTCGATGGCTCAAATTCTTGACCCTGATTTTTTCCCAGAATAAATTTAGTTATTTTACCGATTAACAAAAATGGAAAATATTTATAAATTGCCGTTAATTTTAGAGCCTCAACCAGAGGGAGGTTATACGATTACTTGTCCGCTTTTACCGAACTTAATTACGGAAGCAGATACTTTGGAAGAGGTGATTCCCAATGTTTCTGATGCTTTATCTGCACTGATTGAAGCCTATCAAGATTTAGAAAAATCGTTTCCTGATTTAGCCCAAATTTGTTTATGAAAAATTAAAATTGGTAGGGGTTTGGTTTCCAAATTCATCGACTATATTGCTACAATTTGATGGTTTCCTAACGGCAAGGATTGTAGGACTTAGAGACCAAGCCCCTACGGTAAATTAGAATTATTCAATCCATTACAAATCAAAAAATCAAGGAGGAATTATGACACCAGAAGAAGGGTATCGCGAAGCAGAACGGCGCATTGCAGCAGCACAGAAATCAGGAAGGCTAGAACTTGATCTTTCTGAGCTTCAATTAACCCAAATACCGCATCAGATCGCCCAACTTGCTAACTTACAAGGACTTTATCTTAATTCTAACAAAATAGTAGAAATTCCTGATGTGATCGCCAAACTTTCTAATTTACAATTACTTTATCTTAGCAATAACCAAATAGTAGAAATTCCTGATGTGATCGCCAAACTTTCTAATTTACAATTACTTTATCTTGACAATAACCAGATAGTAGAAATTCCTGATACGATCACTAATCTTGAGAGTTTACAATTACTTTATCTTGACAATAACCAGATAGTAGAAATTTCTGATACGATCACTAATCTTAAGAGTTTACAATTACTTTATCTTAGCAATAACCAAATAGTAGAAATTCCTGATGCGATCACTAATCTTAAGAGTTTACACCAGCTTAATTTAAGCGATAATCAAATAGTAGAAATTCCTGATGTAATCTTTAATCTTAAGAATTTACAATGGTTTAATCTTGAGAATAACCAAATAGTAGAAATTCCTGATGCGATCGCTAATTTCAAGAATTTAAAAAGCCTTGCTCTTACAAATAACCAAATTGTTGAAATTCCTGATGTGATCGCCAATCTTCAGAATTTACAATATCTTTATCTTTCTGATAACCAAATCGTTGAAATTCCTGACGAGATCGCCAATCTTCAGAATTTACAAAGACTTAACCTTGATGACAACCCCCTTAATCCAGCGTTAGCGGCTGTTTACAAACAAAGCTTAACGGAACTTAAAAAATATCTCATTGAAAGAGCAAAATCCCAAATTACCCTCAACGAAGGCAAATTAATTTTGGTTGGAGAGGGGGCAGTGGGGAAAAGTTGCCTCTTAGGAGCCTTGCGGGGAGATGAATGGATCGAAGGGCGTTCTAAAACTCACGGCATTGAAATTAAACCCTGTAAATTTACCCATAACCAGACCGAAATTACCCTCAACGGTTGGGATTTTGGCGGTCAAACCATTTATCGTCCCACCCATCAACTCTTTTTCACTGCCCCTGCGGTTTATCTGGTGGTGTGGAATCCGAGACTAGGCATTCACCAAGGCTGCGTTGACTATTGGATTACCCTCATCACCCGTCGCGCTCCGCAAGCCAAAATATTGGTCATTGCCACTCACAAAAACCCCAATCAAAGCCAGCCCGATATTCCTCGTCAGCAGCTCATCGAAAAATTTGGTCAAGATACCCTAATTGACTTCCTTTTTGTGAACAGTAAACCTGAAGAAGAAACGGGCATTGCAGAACTCAAAAATAAAATTGCCGAAGTTGCCTATCACTTACCTGCTATGGGTGAAAAAATCCCTAAAACATGGGAAACCGTTTGGGAAAAACTTGAAAAGATTGATCAAGCCTATTTATCCTACGATCAAGTTATTGCTATTTGTCAAATAGCAGGTAATGAGCAAACAGAATTATTTTTAACCATTTCTGACCATTTAGGGCGTTTAACTCATTATCATAATGACCCCACTTTAAAAGATATTGTTATTCTCAAACCCGATTGGTTAGCGAAAGCCATTAGTTTTATTTTAGATGATGAAATTACCAAGAATAATCAAGGAATTATTACCAAAGAAAGGTTAGATCAAATCTGGAAAAATCCGCCACAAATAAATGATCAAGGTCAACCAGAAACGGGTTATCCCGATAGATTACATGATATTTTTCTGCGTTTAATGGAACGCTTTGATCTTTGCTATCCAATCAAAAAAGAAAGCCAAGAAACCAATGAAATTCTTATTGCCCAATTAGTCACCGAACAAATTTCTCCCTTTCCCCCCGCCTGGCTACAATCCAAAGCCGAACAGAGCGAAAAAATTCAATTCTGTCGCTTTTTTGAAAAAGAATGGGGCCGACCCGCCGAACCAGAGGGTCTAATTTATCGCCTCATTGTCCGTTTTTATCGCTATTCCCTCGGTCAAAACAATTATGCCGATAGTGTCCACTGGCAAAAAGGCTTAATGCTCAAAGATAGTCACAGAAACTATGCCCTAATTGAACAAATCGAAGACGGCATTAAAATTACTGTGCGCGGCCTTTATCCTGATGGTTTGCTCTATGCCATTACCGAAGATATTCAGTATTTAATCAAAGAATTTTGGGCGGGTATTCGTTGCGAAATTTTTCTGCCATGTATTAATCCCTGTGGACTGAATAAACCTGGTCTTGGACTGTTTGAACAGGAAAGCTTATATGAGTATTTAGATCAAGAAATATCTAAAATTAAATGCTCAGTTTCAGGCTGTAAAACTTGGTTTCAAATTAACGATCTATTGCGTAAATCTACCATTGAAAAAATTGATTCTTTTCAAGCTGTTGTTGAGAAATTAGATTCTCTACATCAAAAAATAGATTATCAAGGAGAAAATCAACAAAAAATTCTTGATAACCAAGAAAAATCACAAGCTGAATTAGATGATTATTTTTTACGCTTAATGAACACCCTAACCGATGAAGCCAAAGAAGCCCCTCGCCTATTTAGTTTGATTCCTATAGATACCAAATTTCTCGATAATCCTGCTTGGATCGAAAAACAATTTCAGTTAATTCTTTGGTGTGAACATTCTCGTTGTCCATTGCCCTGGCTCAATCATAAAAACGGTAATACAAAAGCAGGGGTTTATCAAATTTCTCTTAAAAGAGAGTGGTTAAAAAAAGCCGCTCCCTGGATTATTCCCATCGGTAAAGCCCTCACGATTGGTTTACCCGCTCTCAATTCAGGTTTTCAGTTAGGCATTAATGATCAAATCTATAGTCAATTTAAAGAAAGTCTCGATTTTGGACAAAAATCCCTAGAAGCCGTTGCTAAAACCAGCGATTCCTTGAGTCAAGTTTCTAATGAAAAATTGTATGATTTAGAAGTTGGTGAAGTCACAGAAGCGAGAGGTTCTATTTTACGAGAATTTCAAGCTATTATCAAACAAAAAGACCCTGGTTTTGGTGGTTTAGAAAGAGTCCAAAATAAACAAGGTAAATTTCTCTGGGTACATCCCGACTTTATCGGTGAATATTAAAATAACCGCCATTTTTGTCTAATCTCGTACTCGATAAATTTCTCAATGACGAACTGAGTTTAGGCAATTTCTGACAACAATTGCCCTACTTGCATCCAGATTTCTCAAAGACTTAAGAAAAATCAAATTATCAAAAATGATTATCACAGATTAAAATCGTTGAAGTCCAGTAATTTAAAAACCCCGAAACAAATTCCTTATCCTAGATGGAAATAGTCACCCTATTACGAAGCTTCTTTTTGTCTCACAGATTTTGTTGGATTGGGTTCTCTTTTTTGTGTGATTAAACGAAACGCAAACACAATTAATTTCCACAATCCTTTTAAAATTAACTCCACCGATTTCGCTGAGTAGATAAAGAAGTAATCCCAAAAATGTCGTGACCACTCCATCACTTTCTGCACTAAGCCCGTCAGCAAAAATAGAGTCACAAACGCGATTACAACGCTCAGAATCGGATGATGAATCGCAAACCGCGCAATATTTGCAAACGCTGTGAAAAAGGGGTTGAGACTCTCAACAAGATCGTTTAAAGGTTTGAGAGGATTGTTGATGGGCAAAGGATTACTAATTGTCATCGTAGAGTTGGGAGCATTAAAGAGAGTCTGGCCATTGTTTTTGTATCACAGCATATCACCTTTACTCTCCCAAGGAAGATCGATGTTTAATTGACCTCAGTGACTCGCCAACTGAGTTTGAGGTTAAACCAGAAATTCCAGGCGGTGACAACGGCGATCGCCTGGACCAAATCTCCAACAAAATTTATTAATCGTTTCTTGACCTTGGCAACCCGATGTTGGCCTTAAACTTAGGCGTAATCTTTGATGAAGTAATGAGCCTTGCTCAACTGTTAAGCCTATGAGACTCCTAACCCACCGCACCAAAATTGTTGCCACCATTGGCCCCGCCAGTAGCTCTGTGGAAGTGCTTCGTCGTATGGTTGATGCGGGCATGAACGTGGCCCGTTTGAATTTTTCCCAC
>JAYKJI010000274.1:0-8676 GCA_035285405.1 Snowella sp.
TATTTAGCCCTGTCATCCCCCGTATTAAGCGATCTTGTTTGAATATCCTTTCTATATCTAGCATTCTTGGATTTTCTGGTCATTGCTTTTTTTCTTATTATCCCTTATAACCCAACAAGTCTATTAATGCTGGCGACGGTAGTGACCTAATTGATGGCGGAACGGGCAACGATGTTATTAATGCTGGCAACGGTAATGATATTGTTAATGTCAGTTTGGGGAGCGATCTTCTCGATGGCGGCGGCGGAACCGATACCCTTAACTACAACAATGCAACCGTAACTAATGTTGTTATTCTCGACCTAAATACCGTTACTAATATTGTTGGTTTTGAAGTCATTGTTGGAGCCGTTAATTTTGTTAATCAGATTACTGGAACCAATGGTAATGAGACGATCTCTGGGGGAAATTGCAATGATATTTTGATCGGCAATGGTGGCAACAATACTATAAGTGGCAGTGCAGGCAACGACCAGATTACTACTGGCGCAGGCAATGATACTTTAACCGGCAACGATGGTAACGATACCATTATGGGCGGTGATGGCGCGAATAATATTGATGGAGGCAATGGCAATGATAATCTAACGGCTGGAACGGGCAAGGATAATATTACAGGGGGAGCAGGGGATGATCAGATCAATAGCGGCAGTGGCGATGATACGATCGCCGGTCTGGATGGCAATGACCTGATTAATAGTGGTGATGGCAATGACTTGATCGATGGCGGCAGCGGTAATGACACCATCAATGGTGGGAATGGCAATGATATTGTCAACGGTAGTATGGGAAATGACTTGCTGGACGGTGGTTCTGGTACAGATACCTTAAATTACAATAATAGTAATATTACAGCGGCGATTACAGCCAATCTCGGCAATGGTACGATCGCTGGTTTTGAGGTGATTATCGGTACTGCTAATTTTGTTAATCAGATTACTGGCACCAATAGTAATGAAACAATCTCAGGGGGAAATGTAAACGATATTCTGATTGGCAATGGTGGTAACGATACCATTAGCGGCAATGGTGGCAATGATACGATTACCACTGGTTCCGGTAACGATGTCCTGACTGGCAACGATGGCAACGACACGATTAGCGGCGGTGATGGCAACAATACCATGGATGGTGGTGGTGGTAATGATCTGTTGACCGGCGGCAATGGTCAGGACAATATCACTGGTGGCGATGGGGATGATCAGATTAATAGTGGTAGTGGGGATGATACGCTCAATGGCAATGGGGGTAATGATTCCATTAACGGTGGTGACGGCAACGATACTATTTTTAGCAGTAGTGGCAATGATATTTTGAACGGCGGTAGTGGCAAAGATACGCTTTCCTATAGTGGAGCCACCACTAATGTGAGTGTCAATCTCAGTACTGGTGTTGCCGTACTAGGAGTCGATACCCATACTCTCAGCAATTTTGAAGTTGTTCTGGGGGCGACTAACTTTGCTAACCAATTGGTGGGAGGAAGCGATGCCGATTCTCTCATTGGCGGCAATGTCAACGATAGCCTCGTTGGTGGTACAGGGAATGATGCTTTGACCGGCAATGCAGGCAATGATATCTTGGTGGGCGGATTAGGAACGGATACCCTAACGGGTGGTACTGGGATGGATCAATTCACCTTTAATTCGCTAACAGAAGGCAGTGACAATTTGACGGACTTTACCGTTAGTCAGGCTGACCAGATCGTGGTTTCGGCCTCAGGCTTTAAAGGAGGGTTAGTGGCGGATACACCTCTCAGTTCTGCTCAGTTAGTTCTAGGATACGCTGCTAATCAGAGCATTGGTCAATTTATCTACAATAGTAGTACTGGAAGGTTGACGTTTGATGCAGATGGCACTGGTGCAGGATCGGCGATCCAAATTGCTATTTTGTTGACGAGACCCATTTTAGGAACGTCCAGTTTTACGGTTATCGCCTAATTCTATGGGGCTGAAAGTTTTTTGTCAGAGATGGCGGCGATCGCCATTAAATTAGCTTTAAAAAGTTAAATTTAAAAAGCTTGAATCCATTCCTTCACCTCATATTCTGTCCAAACACCATTTTGCCAATAGGGATCAGCCTCCACCAATTGTCTAACAGTGGCCTCATCCTCTGCGTCATAAATACCAAAAACCTTCGTTAAATCTTGAGTTGGGCCTAGGGTAATTAAAACCCCTTGATCCTTTTGAACTTGCAGACCCTCTAGGTGAGCTTGCCGATAGGGAGCGCGTTTTTCTAGCACATCTTCACAGTAACTTCCCCATAAAACATATTTAGGCATGGCGTTTAAAACTCCGATTAAATTTCTAAAGGGACTAATTCTAAATGATTGGTTGTGGAGATGGGTTCCACCGAATTTGAAGATTGATAGGTAAGAGCCGCCTGCATTAATCCCAAAAATAAAGGATGAGCCTGATTAGGACGGGAACGAAATTCGGGATGAAATTGAGAGGCAATAAAAAAGGGATGATGGGGATATTCCACAATTTCTACTAAACGACCATCGGGGGAAGTTCCACTCACCACAAAACCTGTCTCTAAAAAAAGATTACGATAGGCATTATTAAACTCATAGCGATGGCGATGACGTTCATAAACGACTTCCTGTTGATACAAGGAAAAGGCGAGGGTATTGGTGGCTAAACGACAGGGATAAAGTCCTAATCGCATGGTTCCCCCTAAATCCACCACATCCTGTTGTTCAGGTAAGAGATTAATGACCGGATCGGGGGTCGTTGGTTCAAATTCAGCACTGTTGGACTGAGGTAAATTGGCCACATTTCTAGCCCATTCAATGACGGCACATTGCATTCCCAAACAGAGTCCTAAAAAGGGGATTTTTTGTTGGCGAGCATATTCAATCGCCTGCACTTTTCCATCCACACCGCGCACTCCAAACCCCCCTGGTACTAGAATGGCACTAACCCCTTTTAGATGATTATCGGCTCCATTTTCTTCTATTTCTTCTGCACTAATCCAACGCACATTTAATTTACTGTTAACGGCGATCGCAGCATGGCCTAGGGCTTCAATAACGGAGAGATAGGCATCACTCAGTTGGACATATTTACCCACCAAGGCCACTTCAATCTCATGCTGGGGCGATCGCATTTTTTCCACCAATGATTGCCATTGGGTCAAATGGGGATGGCGGGCTTCTAACTTTAATAGTTCGATAGTTTGTTGGGCTAACCCTTCCTGTTCTAGGATTAAAGGCACTTCATAAATACTACTGGCATCCTGACAGGTAATGACCGATTCGACCGGCACATCACAAAATTCCGATAACTTCTCCTTCATGCCTGGATGTAAAGGGCGATCGCAGCGACAGACCAGAACATCCGGTTGAATACCAATCGAGCGTAACTCTTTGACCGAATGTTGAGTCGGCTTGGTTTTCATCTCCTTGGCGGCTGGAATCCAGGGAATCAGAGTAACGTGCATATAAACCACATTATTACGTCCCACTTCCTTGCGAAACTGACGAATCGCCTCTAAAAAAGGCAAAGATTCGATATCTCCCACCGTTCCACCAATCTCCGTAATTACTAAGTCAGGATTGGTGTTGTGAGCAACTCGTAAAATTCGCTCCTTAATTTCATTGGTAATGTGGGGAATTACCTGAACTGTTCCCCCCATATAGGCTCCGCGACGCTCTTTATTAATAACCGCCTGATAAATAGAGCCAGTGGTGACACTATTTAAACGGGACATGGAAGTGTCGGTAAAACGTTCGTAATGTCCCAAATCTAAATCCGTTTCTGCTCCATCCTCGGTGACAAACACTTCCCCATGCTGAAAAGGACTCATGGTACCAGGGTCAACATTAATATAGGGATCAAGCTTGAGGATTGAAACCGAGTAATCCCGTGATTTAAAGAGACGACCTAAACTGGCCGCCACAATTCCTTTGCCAATACTGGAAACTACACCTCCAGTTACAAACACAAACTTTGTCATAGGTCTTAATCCGTCAGATTACTCGTACTTCGGGCTACTAATTAACCTTTAAAAGTTCAACATCAAAAATAAGCGTTGCATTGGGGGGAATAACACCGCCAGCCCCCCTGGCTCCATACCCTAAATCGGGAGGAATAATTAACTGACGTTTACCACCCACTTTCATCGACATAACGCCTTCATCCCAACCTTTAATCACCTGCCCCACACCTATCTTGAAGGAAAAAGGTTGATTCCGCTCGACTGAACTATCAAAAACCTTGCCATTGGTGAGAGTGCCTGTGTAATGAACAACAACGGTTTGGCCCTGGGAAGGAGAAGCCCCTTCCCCTTCTACTATATCAATGTACTGGAGTCCAGAGTCCGTTGTAACTTTTTCTTTAGAGGACATTTGTGCAATTTCCTGATCTATATTTGCAGTCAGTGTAGCGGTCGAGTTGTCATCTGTCGAGACAGTGGGATTAACCGTTTTAAGGTTAGCAGCTAGAACATCTGTCTGAGGAGAGCCGCCATTAAACAGGTTGGAAAAAATTAAGATAACAGCAAAAAAAAGGACAAAACTTAAGCTAATTAAAACTTCTTTCATTGACTTCGTTTTATTGAACATTAGGTAAGAATTTAAAGGATTAGATGACAGGAAAACTTCAAAGTAATCGTGGTAATGGCAAGGAAAAGCCTTTGGGTTACAGTTTATCGCCAACGCTGATTTTCTAGTTCTCGAACTTGTCGTTCTAGGCGATCAATGCGACCGCGCAGTTCGTCCATTTCAGATTGACGAGGAACGCCTAAATCTTGCAACATATTTCGCATTTGACGTTCTAGGTTAGTTTCCCAGTTACTTTGTTCTGTTTTAACCTGATTAAGCAAATCATCAACAAAGGCTTTGGCTTGATCCGGGTTGATCTTACCATCTTTGACCCATTGATCACTGACTTCTCCCAGTTTGTCAGCCACGAGGGTGGTTGTGCCAATTCCCATCAGGAGAAGTTGCCGTAGCCAGTCATTTGTATCCATATTGTTGTTTTGGTGAGATTTTGATTAATTTTTAAAATCTTAGAATAGCAAGGTGTTGAGATTTAATCAGAGATGACATCAAGAGTTCCATCAGGCTTTAGGAGGTTTTAATCATGGTTTGCCAATCAGGACAGCGGTTGGATTCAGAGCCGTAGGGGTGCATGGCACAAACGAAAATGGTGTTGTTATACACCCTGCCGTGATAGTGACAACAGCCGATACAGGCAGGATGGACGTTTGTGGTAGCGGCGATTTTGGGATTGAGCCACAGGTTAGGTTCTTCTTCAGAGGAAGGGGAGGGAACCACAAATTCGACAGCAATCTCATGCTCAGAATCCACGAAAGGTTCGATCCATTCTCGCCAGAGAGATTCTAATGGATTTGTCACATCCTCTAGTACTGATTCCCCAACCTGTTCTAATGTCTGTTCGACTTCTCCTAAAAAGTCTTCAACAGTGGTGGTCACGGTTTCCACAAAGCGTAAAAAATCTGTTTGCCAATCTTCCATTGCTAACTGTGTTCCTTTTTCTATGCCGGTTTTATCAAAAAAGTTCCTATGCTTAAAGCTCTTATGGTGAGCGATCGCGGGCAATATCGAGCATGATTGAGAAGATATCAGAGGATAGCTGAAAAATTACTGCTGACGCATCCGTCGTAACTCTTCTTGGAGAGCAGCTACCTGTTGACGTAGTTCATCGACCCCTGAACTGTCTGGGGATTTAGGACTGGAGGAAGCTGGGGAGGGGGATTCGGTCGAGGCTTTATCTTGATCATCAAAAACAATCTCAATGCGGCGAGGTTCACGGGGCGTTTTATCCGTTGATTTTTGCTCAGGGCCAACCTGGGCATCTTGAATTAATTCCTCAACGTAGCGTTTGGCCTCCTCCGTGGTCATTTCTCCTCGTACGACCAGTTCATCCGCCAGTTTTTGGGCTTGGGTTCTCAGTTCTTGGAGATTGGCTCCCGCTTTTTCCGCCGCATAGGAGGCAATCCCCACGCCAAGATAGAGGGCTTTTTGGACAAGATCACGCATGGCAGTCAGATTACAATGATAGGGCTACCTCTCTAGGATACGCAGAAAGCCTGTCAAGCGACTACTCTTTAGCAAAAACTGTTATGATCTTTAACCATCAATTTAGGTAGAAAACGGCGATCGCGCTCCAAAAGGATCGCAAAAGCAGTTCAAGGACGTAAATAATCTTTGTTTATGTCAAATATTAAAATGAACAGAGAAATAAATGATCAGATATTCTCTTTTTCTCTTAAGTTAACCAGTAAAATTCATAGGTTTGAGGAGTTAAAACAATGCTAAAAAAACAAATTTTGCCTCTATTAACATTTCTATTACTGACTGGAATGGCTAATCGTGCTTGGGCAGAAACGGTTCTTGAAAAAGTTGCCAGAACTGGAGAACTTAATGCCGCTACTCGTACCGATGCAGTTCCCTTCGGTTATCTGGATGAAAATGGAAAAGCGGATGGCTACGCGGTCGATCTCATTACCTTGATTCAACAGAAATTAGAGAAGCAACTGGGCAAGCCGATCAAATTAAATCTTAAGCCGATTAAACTGGCTGATCGGTTTAAAGTCATTGAAAATGGTAGCTCTGATATTGTTTGTGAAGCGACAACGATTACCGAAGAACGTCTGGAAAGAGTTAACTTCTCAATACCATTTTTTATGTCTGGTGCGCAATTTTTAATCAAAAAAGCTGACGAAAAGAATTTTAATATTAATGGTATGCTTGAAGGAATACCGATCGCTTATCTGGCAGGAACGACAACCTACGAAATTATCCCCCAAATCTATCCTTCTGCTAAATGGGTGGCGGTGAAGGATCGCCAGGAAGGTATTGCTAAATTAAAAAAAGGGGAAGTGAAAGCGGTGGTCAGTGATGGAATTCTGCTGATTGGTGAATTGGTAAAAGATGGCAACAATCCTAAAGCATTTGCCCTCACTCCCAAACAACCTATTACCACAGAACTTTATGGCTGTATTCTTCCTAAAAATGACTCAGCTTGGAAAGGTTTTGTCGATTCCGTCGTTGCTAGTCCTGAAAACCATGACCTTCAAGAAGAATGGTTTAGCGTTGATAAGAGCAAATTCCCCTACATTGTCCGCACTGATCCCCGCTAGTTGCTTGCTGAATAATCTCCCTGAAAATGCTACTGTGTACACACATTTACCTGTCAACCTCATTTTGCCCCCCCAGCCCCCCAATTTTGGGGGGAGCTCGGTCTCTTCCGCAGTTCAAAGTCCCCCAGTATTGGGGGATTTAGGGGACGAGATCAAGTTAAACAGAAAACCAAAAATTTGTGTGTGCACGGCAGCTAAAAATGGGGGAGAAAGACAATCTCCAAAAACTTAAATAAAAACTTCAACGATAAACACACAGACTCTATTTAGACTCTATCCCTATGTCCTTTGTCGGTTTACATATTCACAGTGATTACAGTTTATTGGACGGGGCTTCTCAGTTACCGGCTTTAATTGATCGGGCTATTGAGTTGGAAATGCCAGCGATCGCCTTAACAGATCATGGGGTTATGTATGGCGCGATCGAATTACTCAAGGTCTGTCGCAATAAAAATATTAAGCCCATTATTGGCAATGAAATGTATGTGATTAACGGCAACATTGAAGAAAATAAGAAAAATCGCCGTTTCCATCAAGTCGTTTTAGCCAAAAATACCCAGGGCTATAAAAATTTAGTTAAATTAACCACTATTTCTAATTTAAAAGGGATTCAGGGGAAAGGAATTTTTGCCCGTCCTTGCATTAATAAAGAGCTATTAACCCAGTATCATGAAGGTTTAATCGTCACAAGTGCCTGTCTCGGTGGAGAAGTTCCCCAGGCAATTTTAGCGGGTGATCTCAAAAGAGCGAAGGAAGTGGCGAAATGGTATCAAGATCTATTGGGAGAGGATTACTATCTAGAAATTCAAGATCATGGCTCTATCGAAGATCGCATTGTTAACGTTAATCTGGTTAAAATTGCTCAGCAGTTAAAGATTAAAATTGTCGCGACCAATGACTCCCATTTCATTTCCTGCAATGATGTGGAAGCTCATGATGCCCTACTCTGTATTCAAACGGGAAAATTAATTACAGAGCAAAAGCGTCTCCGCTATAGTGGCACGGAATATCTCAAATCGGCAGCAGAAATGCGTCTTCTCTTTCGGGATCATCTCAGTGAGGAGGTCATTGAAGAAGCAATTCAAAATACTTTGGAAGTAGCAGAAAAAGTAGAACCCTATAAAATTATGGGCGAGCCGCGTATTCCTAATTATGCTGTGCCCCCTGGTCATACTCCTGATACTTACGTTGAGGAAATTGCCTGGCAAGGTTTATTAAAACGCCTAAAATATCGATCGCGGGAAGAAGTGAGTCAAGTCTATCGCGATCGCCTGGAATACGAATTAAAAATGCTGCAACAAATGGGTTTTTGTACCTATTTTCTAGTGGTATGGGATTACATTAAATACGCAAGAGATCACGGCATTCCCGTGGGGCCAGGACGAGGATCCGCCGCCGGTTCTCTAGTTGCTTATTCCATGAAAATTACTAATATTGATCCAGTCCATCATGGTCTATTGTTTGAGCGATTTTTAAATCCCGAACGCAAATCTATGCCAGACGTAGATACGGATTTTTGTATTGATCGCCGCGATGAGATGATTCAATATGTCACCGAAAAGTATGGGG
>JAYKJI010000275.1:0-15259 GCA_035285405.1 Snowella sp.
GCACGGGGACCGGGGGGGACGGGGCGGCCGGGGCGCGGGGGGGACTGTGAGGAAAAGGAGAAGAGGGTCGGGCGATATAGTCTGTTCAATGTCTAAGGTCTGTTAATTAAACTTTTTTAATTAATTAAAGTAATTCAATGCAAAGATTAGCATTCCCTCTTGCTCCTATAATAGAGTCAAAATCATTACAAAATGCCTTCTAGGCTGCAATTGGCATCAAAAAAATGGAGATCATGAATGGCAAAAGTTTGATTTATCGTGATCTAGATCGCGGCGATCGCCAAGTAATTCCCCTGCATCAGAGCGGTGTGGATCTTCACGGTTATCAATTTAGCCATAGCAATTTAGCTGGTATTCAATTCACCAATTGCAACCTTGTCCAGGCCAAATTTCCCTACGCTAATTTACAAAGGGCGAATTTAATTGGCTCGGATCTCCGTTTTGCCGATCTTAGTGAAGCGGATCTCAGTGAAGCCAATCTGATTGCGACCAATCTTCGTCAAGCTAATCTGCGACGGATCAATGGTTGTCGCGCCCTATTACAACGCAGTAATCTCAGTGAGTCGGCCTTACAGGAAGCCAATTTTAACCAGGCCGATCTGAGTCAAGCCATTTTTACGGAAGCAGAGGCCCAGGGAATTTATCTCTATCGGGCTAATTTATGTCAAGCCAAATTAGTAAGAGCCCATTTTCAACGAGCCTATGCCCTAGAAGCTGATTTTAGCTATATTGACGGCGATCGCTTGGATTTGCGCTGGGCCAATCTGAAAAAAGCTAATTTTCGTTATGCTAATCTGACTAGAGCGAATCTAGAACAGGCCAATCTCAGTCAGGCCGATTTGACCGGAGCAAACTTAAGTGGAGCTAATCTGAATGGAGCAAACCTACAACAAACCATTCTGACCCAGACCCATTTAGACGGAGTGATATTATAGGATGAGCGTTTTTGGGCAAACTCATCGTTCTCAACCTTAACCTCTCCCATCTCTAGGAAATATTAGGAAATTATTGTGACTCATACCACCATCGATTTAGCCGCCATGATCCCGACTGTCCGTAGTGTGGGCTGGGGAGCTATGGAGATTTTGCGATCCTACTATCACGGTAGCCTTGCTGCTAACCTAGATGTTCAGGAAAATAAAAAAGATGGCCCTGTCACCGCCGCCGATAAGGCTGCTAACCATTACATTTTAGAAAAACTCCAGGCCGCTTTTGGGCTAGAACAATTTGGCTATCTTAGTGAAGAAACCCATGTAGGCAGCGAACCTCTTCCCCAGGATTGGGTGTGGATTATTGATCCCCTCGATGGCACCAGGGATTTTATTGATCGCACAGGAGAATACGCCCTCCATATTGCCCTGGCTTATCAACAACACCCGGTTCTTGCAGTTGTCGGAGTTCCTGAAGCGGAAAAATTATATTTCGCAGTGCAAGGTCAAGGCACTTTTGTTGAAACTCAATCGGGAGAATTGCAGAAAATTGAGCTATCACCCCAACCAACTCTTGATTCCCTAACCCTCGTTGTCAGTCGTACCCACCGCGATCAACGTTTTCAGGATCTCATTGAGCGTCTTCCCTTCAGCGATCGCCACTATGTCGGTAGTGTGGGCTGTAAAATTGTGGCCATTTTAGAGAAACAAGCCGATATTTATATTTCCCTATCCGGTAAATCGGCAGCCAAAGACTGGGATTTTGCCGCACCCGAACTCATTTTGACAGAAGCAGGTGGAAAATTTACCTACTTTAATGGCGAAGCTGTCACCTACAATCGAGGCGATGTGCGTCAGTGGGGAGGCATCTTTGCTAGTAATGGCTCTTTCCATGAAAAACTCTGTCAAGAATCCCTAGACATTTTGGCAGAAATTGATCAAGCTTAGTTAAATAGTAAAGAACATGAAACCATCTGGCTGGGATCAATTCTTACAAGACATCGCCCAGGATTACGACATTCATGGCAAAAACAAAGAAGTCTTTTTAACCCGTTTTGCCTACGAAAACTGGCGAAAATCTGATACGGAAATTTGGGAATTAGCCGAGGCCGCTAGTCACGAAACCTATAAAAAGCAAATGACCCAGATCTATGGTTATTTTGCTAAAGATAAACCCCAGGGCTGTCCTGAACTTGATCCCAGTAGTAAAGGGCCGGGAAAATTCCAAATCTTGCGAGAATGGTTTAAAGAAGTTCAATATCCCCAATGGCAAGCGGCCCATACTCCCAGCTCAACGGTCATTCCAAATTCCGTTTTAACCCCCAATTTTCACGGGAATGCTAACCGATATATCCCGCGTCCTCCCATTGAGCAGGAAAGCCTACAAGCCATTCTGAAGCCAGGTGGCTTAGTCCATATCAAAGCCCCAGAAAAAATGGGCAAAACCGCTTTATTAAAATTAATTCTCTCCCAAGCTGAAACGGCAAATTTACAGAGTGTCTATTTAAACTTCCAAGTAGCAGAGAGTGCTATGTTTAGCAGTTTAGATAAATTTCTGCGCTGGTTTTGTGCCAATATTAGCCGCGAATTAAAACTGAAACCTCAACTAGATGACTACTGGGATGAAGACCTATTTGGTAGTCTCGTCAGTTGTAAAACCTATTTTCAAAGTTATCTTTTGGAACAACTTGCCCAGCCTCTCGTTTTAGGATTAGATAATTTAGATAAAATCTTTGAATATCCTGATATTGCTCAAGATTTCCTGCCGATGTTACGTTATTGGCATGAAGAGGGGAATAATTTACCAATTTGGCAGAATTTGCGTCTGATTATTGCTAATTCTACTGAAGTTTATCTCAAGTTAGACTCAAACCAATCTCCCTTTAACGTAGGCAAACAGATTAAGTTAACGGGTTTTAATTTAGCTCAGGTTAATCTTTTACTGCAATCCTACGGTTTTACGGAAAGCCAACAAACTGAGTTACAAGGGTTTATCGAAGCTCTGATTAGCCTCGTGGGGGGGCATCCCTATCTGCTGCGTTTGGCCTTAGAAACCTTAAAAACGGAACAACTCACACCAAGCCAATTATTAACGGAAGCTCCGACCCAAGGCGGTATTTATAGCCATCATTTACGTCATTACTGGAATAGTTTACAAGCTCATCCTGAATTGGCCGCTGGTATGAAAGCAGTTGTCAATAGTTCGCAACCGATTACCTTAGAACCAATGGTGACGTATCGTTTGGAGAGTATGGGGTTAATTCTGCTTACAGGAGAGGAGGCCAAACCGAGTTGTCCCCTTTATCAGCAGTATTTTTCTAATAATCTTTGACAGAATAATCTCCGATAGATAGTGCAAAATACCTGTATCTCATGGAGGGCGATCGCCGTTGACCGTTCAGGCCGTTCCCATTAATTCCCTTTTTTTCCATGTAGCGAGAATAATAAAACAATCAAAACCCTTGAAATCTCTAGGTTTTTAGGGACTGACATCCCTTGAGTCTCCCCCTATTCTGAGGATAGCAAGAGAAACGGAGAGCAAACCTGATGTTATCCCAGTCCGCCCCAACCACCACCCTCATCCGCAACTACGTTATCGCCGCCGCCTCAGTTTTAACCCTCAGTCTGGGGATCAGCGATTTAGTCAATAATCCTGCCCGTCTCGCGCAACAAAATAAATTAGACGGTTACAGCTATTATGTTAGTGCTGGTTTAGTCAATTACGCCCAATCTGCTCTTAAATAGTCAAAAGCGATCGCCCTTCAGGAATTTTGTCTCTTCCTTAATTTTGTTAAACGAAACTGCCCTGTCTGAAATATCTGGCATATCTGAAAATAAAAAAAACTTACTCTTTTCTTCGGTTTCCGGCCCTTGATCTCCCGAAAAACTGCTATAAGATAGGGGTGTAAATTCTCAAAGCTGCTCCAACCGACCATTTTGTAACTTCAAGTGTTGGCAGTCATTCTTGTCCCCCTTAACCCCATGAATCCTTTGTTACCTCGTTTTCTCAAAGTTGCTTACCGTAAAGAACCCATCTCTAGCTTCATTTTAATTGTAGGTGCGGTGGATATTGTCATTGGTGGAATGGGAGAACAGTGGGGTTTACTCTCTTTGGGCTTATTGACAGCATTGTTAGCGGCTGGCCTACGTTGGTGGCAAACTCAGAAATCAGAGGCGATCGCCGTAGAGCATAAACCCAGACGTTACTTACCTCCTAGTTCCAGTCTTCCTCCCTTACCCCTATTGACCCATGAGCATCGGCATCGCTAGGGAGAGGTTAAAAGCCAGCTTTGTTTTTTTTAATTGCTGCTTAGGCTTGTGCCTCGGTGGTGTTTTTTTGTCTCCCTTTCCGGCCGTTAGCCAAACCCAGAATTCATCAACAGTCTCTTCTCCCCAAAATATTCAGGCGACAACCATTCCCACTGGCTATCAGGGATCGGTGGAAAGTTTAATTTTTAGTCCCGATAGTCTGACCCTCATTAGTGGCGGTGGTAACAGTGATCCTCGTATTCAAACTTGGTCGGTGGCAGGAGGAGAGGCTTTAAGTCAATTGGGAGCGCAGAATTCCGGCATTTTAACCCTAGCCATTACGCCTAATGGCCAAACCTTGATTAGTAGTGGTGAGGATGCAGATATTCATTTCTGGGATTGGCAAAATCAAACCAGTCAAACTACTTTTTTTGAGCATCAAACCAAGGTTCTGGCCCTGGCTGTTACTCCGGATAGTCGGATGGTGGTGAGTGCTTCCTTAGATGGCATTCGTGTTTGGCAGGTGAGTCCCCCTAGCTTGCTTTATCAGCTTTCAAAATTTGGTGATTCTGGCTATTCTTTGGCCATTCATCCCAATGGTTATCTTTTGGCCAGTGGCGGCGATCGCGGTCAAGTCAAGATTTGGAATTTACGAAATGGCAAGTTGGTATCCGAATTTACGGCCCATCGTGAACCTGTGACCGGATTAGCCTGGACACCCGACGGAGAGAGCTTAATCACAGCCAGTTTCGATGGCAATATTAAGATTTGGGAGGTCAAAAGTGGTCATCTTCGCACCACCTTAAGCGGCCATAACTCTCGTATCAATGCTTTGGCCCTGAGTCCCAGTGGTCGAATCTTGGCTAGTAGCAGTCGTGATGGGGTCAGATTATGGCAAGTTAGCACCAGCGAGTCGGCTGGTTTCTTTCAAAATCAACCCACAATTATTAATACGTTGACCTTTAGCCCCAATGGTCAATGGTTAGCCGGCGGCGGTCTGGATGGCACTATCTATCTCTGGCCTGCGACAAGGTAAATCTAATCTTAGGGCGATCGCGGTGTTATTTGTATCAATAACTACAAAAAAATGGGTGGTCTCATGGTCAAGTATCTATAGTCTAGATGAGTATCAATCTAGCTGATGAGCACTCTGTATTGGAATAATATGATTAGTCCGTTTATCGATCAGGATGGCAGCCTTTGGGATATGGCGTTAAGTAAGATTCCTCTCAAACCTCACCCCAATGTGGCCAAAAATAGCTAAGATAGTCGATATTTATTACGTAATCATACTGAGACGATTCAACGGCAGAGAATTTGAAAAGATAAAAATGTAATCTGAACATTTCGATAGGATTACGCTAGTCAAAAAGAATCCTCTATGTTGATAATAGAGACTCTGATCACCATTAACCCAAACCGTGATGAGGAATGGCTGTGAAAACTCAAATTGTTTATAAACTATATTCTCTTTATCAATCTTTAGAACGAACCTATAAACGAAAAATATTACTACTTATTGATAGTGGATTATGTTTTTTATCCATTCTATGCGCCTTTATTCTGAGAGATTCCCTCTCTCTTCTTGTCGTCAAAATAGATGATTACTTCTGGCCGGTTTTATTTCTGATTGCCGTTAAGCTCTCAATTTTTAAGCTAAAAGGAATGTATAACCCCATCCTACGCTACACGGGCATAGAGTTTATTTCAACAGCGGCTCAAGCAGTAATTTTAAGTTCTGCTATTTTAGTTTTTTTGGGTTATCTACAGGGGAACTGGCCACTTCCTCGTTCTGTCCTTGCCATTGATGCTCTCTTGACCCTAGTATTGATTGTCTTTTCCCGTATTTTGATTGGGCGTTTATTTCGAGAACTCAATGATCGGGTTGGTAATCATCAAGAAAAACAGAAATTGGTGATCTATGGGGCAGGGGATGCCGGTTCTCAATTAGCTCGTGCCTTACTCTACGAATCCCAATATGAAATTGTGGGTTTTATTGATGATAATCCCGATCTTCGTCGTCAGGTTATCCAAGGGTTTAAGGTTTTTTCGCCCAATGACTTAAATAAGCTTTACCAAAAATACGCTTTTGACCTTGTGGTCTTGGCCATGACAAATTTAAGTAAAGCTCGTCGTCGAGAAATTGTGAATAGCCTGGAGCAGTTACCTATCGTAGTCAAAACGGTACCTCCGATGGCGAAATTAGTGTCTGGGGATGTTTCGATCAGTCATCTTCGCAACATTGACGTGACTGAATTATTGGGGCGAGAGGAGGTTCTGCCTTACCCAGAACTGCTTCACATTAATATCACTGGCAAAAGTGTTTTGGTTACGGGAGCTGGTGGCTCGATCGGCTCTGAGTTATGTCGGCAAATTGCTCAACTAGATCCTAAATGCCTCATTCTCTACGAGATGAGTGAGTTCGCGCTTTATAGTATTGATACTGAATTAACAGAAACCTATCCTCAACTCTCCTGTGTGGCCTACCTGGGCAATATTACTGATGAGTTTCATCTGCAAACCGTTTTACGAAAACATAAGATTGATACGATCTATCATGCAGCGGCCTATAAGCACGTCCCCATTGTGGAAGCCAATCCAGCTTTAGGGATTCACAACAATGTTCGTGGCAGTTTAACGGTGGCTCGATCGGCGATCACCTGTCAAGTATCCAATATGGTCTTGATTTCCACTGATAAGGCCGTCAGGCCAACCAATATTATGGGAGCCAGCAAACGTATTGCGGAATTAGTGGTTCAATCCTTGGCGGATTTAGGTGATCATGGCACCTGTTTTACCTGTGTCCGATTTGGTAATGTTTTGGACAGTAGTGGTTCTGTCGTTCCCCGCTTTCGGAAGCAATTGGCGGAGGGTCATGCTTTAACGGTGACTCATGCCGATGTAACGCGCTATTTTATGTCTATCCCTGAAGCTGTCCGTCTGGTCATTCAAGCTGGAGCAATGGCTGCTGGGGGTGAGGTCTTTTTGTTAGATATGGGAGAACCGATTCGTATTTATGATTTAGCCGTACAGATGATCCGCCTAAGTGGATTAGAAATGGGAAAAGATATTGACATTCAGATCACCGGTTTACGGCCAGGGGAAAAACTCTATGAAGAGTTATTAATCGACAAATCAAAAGCAACAGCAACCCATCATCCTCGCATTTTCTGTGCCCAGGAATATCGTTGGTCTTGGCACGACCTGGAACCACAGTTAGAACGATTATTGATGGCAACTCAAACCTATAATCTTCCAGACTTGATGGTGATCCTTAAAAAGTTAGTACCGGAATATCAGCTACCTCGTCTCGCAACGGAAATTATGCAGTCCCAAAAGAACCCTAATTAGAGGCGATCGCCCTCACAGTCGGACAAAAAACCTAAGCTACAATCAGGAGGGTTACTCTCAAATTTTTAGGAAAAGACTCTATGATTCGTGCCTATGCTGCGACTGAACAGGGCGGCTCCTTCAAGCCTTTTGAATATGACCCTGGCCCCCTAGGGGACAATGAGGTTGAACTTCAGGTAGAGTATTGCGGTATTTGCCACAGTGATCTTCATATGCTAGACAATGACTGGGGCTTGACCCAATATCCTTTTGTGCCTGGTCATGAGGTGGTGGGAAAGGTTGCTGCTGTCGGCGATCGCGTTAAAACCCTGAAAGTTGGACAACCGGTCGGAGCGGGTTGGTTTTCCCATTCCTGTTTGACCTGTGAGTGGTGTATGTCAGGTAATCAAAATCTTTGTCCTAGTGCCGAAGGCATCATTGTTGGTCGTCATGGCGGCTTTGCGGATAAAGTGCGGGTAAACCAGGAATGGGCGATTCCCTTACCAGATGGGATGAAGCTTGAAACGGCTGGGCCACTGTTTTGTGGGGGGATTACAGTGTTTAATCCCATTTTGCAATGTGGGGTTAAACCAACGGAAAAAGTAGGGGTTGTCGGTATTGGAGGGCTGGGACACATGGCCATTCATTTTCTGAAAGCCTGGGGCTGTGAAGTGACTGCTTTTTCCCATAGCCCAGAGAAAGAAGCGGAAGCCAAGGCTATGGGAGCCACCCATTTTGTTAATTCTTGTGATCCCGATGCCCTGGCCGCCGTTGCTAATTCTTTAGATTTTATTCTTTCCACGGTGACGGCTGATCTCGATTGGAGTAGCTATATTCTGGCTTTGCGCCCCAAGGGTCGTTTGCATATCGTCGGTGTTTCCCCCAATCCCCTGTCTATCCCCATTTTTCCTCTGGTTTTGGGACAGAAATCCGTTTCTGCCAGTCCCCTGGGTAGTCCCACGACCACTCAATCCATGCTGGAATTTTCCCTACGTCATGACTTAGAACCGATTGTGGAAGTTTATCCCCTGGAGCAGATTAATGAAGCCTTTGAGAAACTCCGGCACGGTAAACCCAAGTATCGTCTAGTGCTTAAGGTCTGAGTTGATCTGACTAACTATTCTGCTTAGGGCGCGATCGCCGGTTCTTGAACTTGACGCAAAATCGTAGTGGGGGAAGGAGTCTGGGGTGAAAAAATGGCCTCTAAGGCTCCTTCTAAGGTCTTAGCCATAGCAATTTGATTTTCGTAAACAACGACGACTCTCGCTAAAGTTGGCAAACTATTCTGTTCTGCTTCTAAATACAAGGGTTCAACGTAGAGCAGGGATTCATTGATCGGGATCACTAGTAAATTCCCTTGAATAACCCGCGATCCTTCTCGATTCCAGAGGGTAATACGTTCGGAAATGACCGGATCTTGATTAATTAAGGCTTCAATTTGTTCCGGCCCATAGACCAATTTTTCCTTGGGCAAAGTATAAAGCAATAACTTGCCGTAATTCTGTTGATCGGAGCGGGCAAAAAGAAGCGCGATTAAATTACTGCGACTAATGGGAGTATAGACATGGGAAAGCACAAATTCCGAGCCCTGGGTTGCTAGTCCGGCTAACTTCATAATCAGATAATAGGGCGCGATCGCTAACTGGGTTTTTCCATAAATTTCTTTGGGAATTTGCCACTGATCTTCTCGATTATAAAAAACAGCTAAATCGGTCATGTGATAAGTTAATAAACGCTCCGATTGGGTGCTAAATAAATCAACTGGATAGCGAATATGCTCTTTGAGGGCAACTGGCATGGCCGCAAAAGGTTTAAAAAGATGGGGAAAAATTGCTTGCCAACTTTGAATGAGGGGATCTTGAGCCGCCATAACATAAAAATTGACCTTGCCATTGTAAGCATCCACTACAATCTTGACCGAATTACGAATGTAATTAAAGGGACGTTCGCCTGGATCAGAATAGGGATAATAATTGGAAGTGGTATAGGCATCAATCATCCAATACAAAGTATTTTTTTGTCCTTGTTCTGTTTTGGCTGTAACCAAATAGGGATCGCGATCAAAACGCAAAAAAGGAGCTAATTCTCGCACCCGTTGGTTAATATTACGGCGAAATAAAATTTCGGTATCAGTATTAAAATTATGAGTGAATAGCATTTGCCAATCTCGCAGATAGATCGCAAAGAGTAAACGCCGTCCCAGATTGCCTAGCTTAATTCCTCCTGTGCCATCATAAACGTTATAAACATTATCTTCTCCCCTGGGAAAATCGAATTCCTTGACCTTGGTATTGGTCATAATATAGGTATCGGTTAACTCACCAAAATAAATACGGGGTTTACCAATGGGAATACTGGCGCGAATCACTTCACTAGAGGTACGCAGTGCGTCTTCCTGGGTATCGGTACCAATATCTTTGACGAAATAGAAAGGTAAGCCTCCCTGATCAACTAAATTGACAGGAGATAGGGTAAAACCATAGCCATGGGTATAAACTAAATGTTCATTAACCCAGGTTTTTGCTTTCTCAGGAACAGCATTATAATCCAATTCTCTAGGGGCAATTAATACCTGATTTAAGGTTTCTTTGCTGAGAGATAGCTCATTTTTTTGATCCGGATTATTAATCTGTTTTTGATTAGCAAGAGGTGGAGGACTTTCGGTAATATGATATCGATCCAGATCGGCATCCGAGAAACGATAATAAAGACGAATTTGCTGTAATTGGCGATTAGTTTGTAGCAGGGGCAAGGGATCCCAGAGTCTAATATTATTTAAGGTGGGTTGATTAGCCGTTAAATCCTGCTGAGTCAGTTTTCCTTTGCCGGAAAGGGTTTGGGATTGAATGGTGTCAAGATTAAAAGCCTGACGGGTAGCTGTAATACTACGGTCAATATAGGGCTTTTCGCGACTCAGTTGATTAGGCTGAACGACAAATAATTCTACCATCTGTCCCCCAATCAATTGGATGAGAATTAAGGCCAGATAGCCATAAATAAGATAGAAGAAAACAGGCGTAATAAAATAATTTGCAATAAAATGGTTTGAATGATTCTGCTTAGGCATTGACCACCATCCTTGCCAACCTAATCCCAACGCGATCGCCGTTGTTAGAACCATTAGCAAACTATCTAGGGGTAAACGCAAATGAATGTCAGTATAATTTGCACCATATAAAACCGAATGATTGACGTATAAACGCTGAAAACGATTAAGCCAATGACCCAAGCTCAGAATCAGGCAAAAAATAGCTCCTAAACGATAGAGATGGGCAAGTTGCGGTTTGGTAAAGCCGGGAAATTTTCCCTCTGATAAACTTTGCTCCGAGCAAAGATAAATTAATAAAACCGCCAATAAAGTTAATAAACTTAAACCCCTTAACCAAAGTTCTAAAACTTGGAAAACGGGAAGATGAAAAAAATAAAAACTGATATCTTTACCAAATTGGGGATCGGTTTGCTCAAAGAAAATGGGATGAAAAAATTTAACAATTCTTGTCCAATTGCCGGCAATAAAAGCTCCCCAGAGTAAACTTAAAATTAAGATCAACCCTTTAACGGTACGTTGGGTTTGCCAAAGGGTTAAAGCGGCGAGAAATCCCCCTCCGGTAAGCAGCAATGTGTCAAAAGAAAGGGGTTTATTAGAGATTTCTAGTTGAGGGGTTGCTACGGCTGAGGTGAGATTAGGTAGGTTAAAATCTGGAGTCCAAACGGCGATCGCTCCTTGAATGGCCTGCATAATGACCCAGGCAATGAGCAAATTAATGCCTAAAATTAAAAAGAGTAAAACAGGTAATCCTAAGACCGGAGCACGCCCCAATGGTGACTCAGCTTTTAGAGGGGGTAAGGGCAAATAACGGGAAGGAATCAGGGTTGGCAGAGGACTTTTCATCAATTCTGTTTTCCCTAACCCTTGGGTTGCTCCAGTTAACCTTTGTGCCTGACGATAATGATGGGCTAAAAAGAATCCAGAAATTAAGGTTGTTCCCACGCCTAAACCCAATTGCCAGCCCAGTCTGGTTAAGAAAATATCTAGATAGCCTAGTTCTTGAAACCAAAGTGTTTCTATGGCAAAATGAGCGATTAATTCCGCCCCCAAAAAAAAGATAAATAGGAGGATAATCATCCTGCCGTAGCCGAATTTTATACTTAACACCGAATTTCATCCTAGGGCGTTATAAACTTATAAACTTAGCCAAATTAAACCATCGATCCCCATTAGTCCCAACAGAATCAAACCAGTGTTTTGCAATCTTTTTAGAATGGGTTTAATCTCATAACTCACAATTAACCGATCGCGGGCCAGCACTTCTGGGGGTTTTTGCCAACGTTGGCCATCATACCAACCGGATTCTTCATAAATCACTTGTTCATCTTGAAGGCGATCGCTGACGTAGTACCAACCAAGCAAAATTCTTAACAGGAGCAACCCTAAAACCCCAATCGCCCCCAAGGTACTGGCTAAAACAAATAATATCGGTCTTTTCATCGGGGCAAAACTAGCAGCAGCGATCGGACTGGTCAACAACCAACCCAAACCGACAACAATGATTAAGTTGCGTAAATAAAGTCCTTGCCCCAGGGTTGCCCAACGAAATAACCAGGCCGCTTTTAACGCCTCGTATTCCATGACGGGCTGTTGTTCCCTGGGCACCGGACAATAAGTAGAAGAAGATTCTGGCATCATGGGCATTTTTCCTAATTTTCGGCAATATTTTCGGCAATTCCTAGGGTCGTCGCTAATTCAGGTAGCAAGATCTGTTGAGCATGGCCCCAAAAGGCTTCTAGATTATAAAACTCCCGTTCTTCCGGCAGAAAAATATGAACAATCACTTCACCATAATCCTGCAATACCCAATTCCCTTCGCGCTTGCCTTCCGTTTGTAACGGTAGTCTTTGATAATTTTCCTCTAGGACTTTTTCAATACTGTCGGCGATCGCCCTGACTTGAGCACGGGAAAAACCAGACACAATCACAAAATAATCTGCCAAATAGGAAACATCCACCACCTTCAGTACCACCATGTCCGCCGCCTTGCGATCGTCTGCCGCTTGGGTAATTGTCCATACCAACTGTTCCGTAGAAAGGAGAGGAGGCTGGGGGGGTAAAACGGAGGCGGTAACTAAGGGCTGATAGGTCATATTAGACTTATTATCCAAAAATGAAGACAATACTTTTAGGGTAACTCGAAAATTGGGATTCCCCAATCTTGATTGAAGACTTCAATTCTAGCCGACATTCTTTAGGTGAAGACCCTATCGTTATTTTGGTGTTAAATCAAACAACGCTTACAAAAAACGAGGTACTTAATTAGGATAAACACTTTAAAAATAAATACACAGCAACGCCAATCGGTAAGCCTTCTTGCTGATGCCCATTCTTCTGAATTACCGATGTTGAGCGGCAAACCGTCGATTGGGTCTGATGGCAACGATACTGGCCGGAGTCGAACCGGCGGCCTAGTGCTTAGGAGGCACTCGCTCTATCCGTCTGAGCTACAGTATCCTGTGAACTAGTTATTTATAATAGCACTCCTATTTTGAGACGCAAGGGAGCAGACCCATAAAAAATCCAGATTGGCGGGCGCGAAGCGTGCCTTTGGCATCGCGGTCATGCCGTCAAGAATACAGAAACAAAACCTCAAGGTCGGGGATACTAAACGCCAACTTTTTCTAAAAAGGTAGAATTGTTCTAATTAACTTACGGATTTTCAAGAGAAAAATTAGATTGCGGATCTTAGGATTCAGTTCGGGGAGATTAGGATTGTTGGCCAAGCGTTGCTGTAATTCCTGATATTGGGCTGCCGTTAAGGGTTTACCATCAATGGGCGATCGCGCTTCGGTGATGATTTCGGCTCTTAAAATTTCTTCAGGAATATCATCGGGCGGCGGTAGGGTAAGAGCGAATGGAACACTACAATGCCAAAACCATCCTATCACCATCAAAGTACTATAAATTTTGTACCTAAACATCATGCGTGACCCAGAAAAAATTCTTTAACAGAGGAGAGGCGCTAACCAACAAGCCAGGATAACAGGCCTGATTCCATTGAGGATGACACAATAGCTTACAACCTTTCTCCGTTCGCACAAAATCAAATCCTAAACAGGTATGAAAAGCGGCCACAATATCAAAGTGAAGATTTCCTGCCCTAGAATATCGAGGTGTGCCATTTTTAGGACAAATACTCTCTAACCTAATTCCCTGTTGAGCCGCCTGTTGTTGAAGATGATCGGCTAAAGTTTGAAATTCTTGGAGGAGTCGATCCTTTTCCGTGGCAATGAGCAATCCCTCTGCTGCCAGAGAGTATTGAGCGGGCAAACAAACTAAAATCAAGGTTTGAGGAGCTTCTGTCCAATCAGGTAGTAGTTGGGGCCAATGGTTGCTAATAAAAGGAGTCGGAGCCGCTAAAGAAATTTCCATCTTAAACTACCTGTTACTATCAGTAATGATGGCGATCGCGCCCCAGGCGTTGCCTATTATCAATATAATCCTTGATGTTTTTGATATTATGTTAATTGAGACTTTTTATCTAGCTTTTATCTTGCAATTTTCTCACTCTCATTTTCCTTCTCCCCATTTTTTACCCTTGATATCGATGACGATCCAATCTCCCGCCCAGATTTCCTTTGAAGAAGCGATTAACCAAAGCCAAACTTTACTAGAACAAGTCGCTGGTGGCAAGATCACCGATGCCGACTTAACAGCCAAAATCACTGACTTAGTGCAAACTGAAAATGGCGCGAGGGGCTTTTTTGTAATATATTTAACCGCCGATCTCCCTTTAGCCGATCATCCTTCCCAAGGTGTAGTAAAAGCCCTACAATCCTCTCCTGAGGTGGTGAGTGAGTTATTGGTTAAAAATTTAGCGATGTCCTCAGCAACAGCCTTATCCCATCGTCGCAATCAAGATCAAGAGATGGCCGAGGGGTCTAAACAGGTTAGTCGTCGCACGATCGCCCTGATTCAAATGACGAATTTACCAGAGACTAGGGCTAAATTGCAGAGATTAAAAAGCACGATTCAAACAGGTCAAGGAGAATACCAAGCCTTTCTGGAACGTTGGGGTTACGATGCAGAGCAAAAACAAGTCATTCTAGCAGCGATCGCGGCTTGTTCTGACCCCAATCAAGATTAGAATTTGTTGATATTACTCTAATTAGGTTGCTCGTTGTTTTGCGGTAGCTTTACATACTTCAAAATCAAATAGACCCTAGACATATTTTTCTCGGTTTATGCAACTAGGGTCTTTCTCCATTGGGATTATCAATTACACAGAAATTAATCGTTTTAACTGGGGCCATTACGGTTAAAGAAATATGATAATCTCCCATTTTATGAATAGGATAGACCTGATTTGTTTCTGTAATACCAAAGCCTATGGATTCTTGAGGAGTGATATTTCCCAGAGAACCTCGCACGGTAACTTTCGCAAACTGATCCATCTGGGGACTATAAATATAAAGTAATTGCTCATCGTAGGGCTTAATTTTCATCACAAAGGTCTTGGTATTTTGGACATTACCACGATAAACAGCGCAATCCTTTCCCTTGGCAATAGAAATTCGAGTTGAAGATTCCGCCTGGCTATTGAGAGGCAGTAGCATGATCGTGATCAAGCTAAGGTAAAGATTCAGGAAAGGGGGTTGACAGGAGCCAAAAAAAGTGTAGATTAAGGAAATGAAAAAAAAAGAAGTGCCTCAGCAATTAGATAGGGAAAATTTAGAGAAATTGCCACCAGAAAAACTGG
>JAYKJI010000276.1:0-16130 GCA_035285405.1 Snowella sp.
CGCTTGATGTTGAATTCTACTGGTTTATGGAACTTCTATTTGAATGCTGCCTAATTGGTAAGAGATGATGAAATCCTTACTGTGCAAACTTTCTGTTTCTCTTTTATTTCCCAACAGGTCTATTTTACTTAAAATTTTTGAGAGAGAGGGGACTGGGGGACTGGGGAGAGGGGGAGAGGGGGAGGATGGGAGGATGAGTCAATAATTAATAGGTAATGGGCTTAACTAATTGTTAGACGTGGAACAGGCTTCTAGCCTGTTTATTCAATGGGAGAGGGGAGGACAGGCAAGATGCCCATCGGGAGAGGGGAGGACAGGCAAGATGCCCATCCCACGTTTATATTTAATTGCAACCAGTCACCTTGTTCGCCCAACCACTCACCAATAATTTTAATAACAGTTATTGCCATTTGTTGTTATTACAGCGAAAATATTAATATCAAGATGATTAGAGGATTAGGTCTATGAACGTGTCTCTAACCCCTGAGCTAGAAAGCTTTATACAAGGCAAGGTCAACACTGGCTTATACTATTCAGCTAGTGAAGTTGTGCGCGAAGGTTTGAGATTGTTGCAAGAACGGGATCAACTTCAGCAATTGCGTTTGCAGGAGTTACGCCAAGATATTCAGGCAGGTTTAGATAGTGGTGATGCGACCCCTCTTGATATGCAGAGCGTGAAAGCAAAGGCACGGCAACAGAAGCAACAGAAACGGGTGTAAAAATGGCAATCCTTTTGAAGCGTCCCCTTGCTGAGTTGGACTTGTTGGATATTTGGGATTACTGCCGATGATAGTCCAGATAGAGCCGATGATTTTTTAGATCGAATAGAAAGTAAGTTGATAACTTTGGCTCAGAATTCTGGTTTAGGTCGGAAAAGACCAGATTTGTTGCCAGATTTGCGGAGTTTTCCTATTGATAATTATGTTGTGTTTTATCAACAGATTGAGGATGGTATTGATGTAATTCGCTTGCTTCATGGTTCAAGAGATATGGAGGAAGTATTTAGACAGAATTAATGTATGGCGATCGCCTAACCAAGCAAAAAAATAGAATGCGATCGCCATAAATTCTTACGATAGAATAAATGAGTGTATTGAGTTGAAGTGTTACTGAGATGAAAGAAAAAAGCATAACTAGGCGCGTCACAGTGTCTTTGCCCTCAGATATTTTTAATAGTTTGCCCTCCCAGGGAAGAATGAATTGGTTGCGTGAGGCGATCGCGGAAAAGTTGCAACGGGAGAATCGCTTAGTTTTCAGTTCTGCTGAGTCTAAGGCAATTGATCGCATTGCCAAACCGATTAAAGAGGAGGAGTGGGTGACAGTAGGAACTCTAGATGACGAGTTTGATTTGGAACAGGTGAATAGGGAGATTAAGTTGCGTGGCTATACGCGCTAAGTATTTTTTACAAGTTCATCCACTTGTAATCTCAGAAGATTTGCCGATTTTACCGATGATTTTAAGGATTGATTTTGAGGGTTTGTTCAAGCCGATTTTGCAATCAAGTCCTGATACGGGTGGGATTTTGAGTTGTCATAAATTGAAGGGTGATTTACGCGGTTATCATGCGTTGGAAATTCCCTTTGAGAATGCAGAATATAGACTGGTCTATCGGATTTTTGAAAAGCCTACGCCAAAAAGAGTAAGAGTAATGAGTTTTGATATTCACGATCCCGCCTATGAGAAGGCAAAACAAAGAGTGATCGGTTAAATTTGGTTTTACATCTCGCCCAACTACTTATATCAAATCACTTCAAAATGCGATCGCCTAATCAGGCAAAAAAACAGAACGCGATCACCCGTCGAGTGATGTGTAGCACACTGCTTAAAAAGAGAATTATGATAATGGATTGATGGGATTACGTTGTGGGAATGTTGGCATTAAACCCAGAATTCAAAAGTAGGAAAAAATTGTCCTTAACTGACTGCATTAGCCCAATCTCTAGCCCACTCTAAAACAGCTTTTACTCTCTCAGCATCGGGGGCTTCACAATAGAGCCGCAAAACAGGTTCAGTACCACTAAAGCGAATCAGGAGCCAACCGCCTCCAGTCATACGAAATTTATAGCCATCGGTAGTAATACAATTAGTGACAGCTTGACCGGCAATCTCTGTTAAGGGATTGGTCTCTAAACTCGCTAATAATTTGGCTCTGGCTTCCATACTAGCAAGGGGTAAATCAATGCGGTCATACTCGCTATAAAAATTGGTTTTCTGCTGTAATTCTCCAAAAAGTTCACTAATATCTTTTCCTGAGGCTGTAATCGCTTCCAAAACGTAGAGGGCTGATAAGAGGGCATCCCGTTCAGGAATATGATTCCCATAGCCAATGCCACCCGATTCTTCGCCTCCTACCAATACCTGGGTTGTCATCATGCGATCTCCGATATATTTATAACCGATCGCCGTTTCAAAGAGAGATAAATCATAGAGTTCAGCTAAACGAGCAATTAAGTCTGAGCCACTCAACGTTTTAACAATTTCTCCGTTTAAGCCTTTACGCTGGGCCAAGTGGTCAATCAAAATGGGAATTAAACCCTGGGAACTAAGGAAATTTCCCTGCCCATCCACCGCCGCAATGCGATCGCAATCACCATCAAAAATTAAACCAACCCGAATTTCATCCCCCGATTGATTGGCTGCTGTTTTAAGCGTTTGCAATAATTCCGGCACATATTTGGCTAAAGGTTCAGGAGAGGCTCCACCGAAGAGGGGATCGCGTTCCGTGTTTAATTCTTTAATGGCACAGCCCAAAAGTCTTTCTAGACCTCCGGCGGCGGCTCCGTGCATGACATCGGCAAAAACTTGTAATTTTCCGGCTTCAATGGCCTGACGAATGGGGGCCACATCTACCATTGTCTGTAGTCCTTGACAATAGCTTGGCCAGGGATCGAAGGCTGTGAGCGTACCTGGGGTAGTAGGGGTTGGCACAAAACTGGACAATAAGGCTTCAATCTGTTGGGTAATTTCTGGCCCTACCGACCCGCCAAAACTCCCTTTAACTTTCAATCCCAAATATTTGGCGGGATTATGACTGGCCGTTAAAACCAAGGCTCCTAGCGCATTTTCCTGTTTAGCTGCCCAACTAAAGGCCGGTGTCGGGGCATAACTGTTGGCTAAAAGCACGTCAAATCCGGCTTCTTGCACCACCTGCGCCACTAACTGAGCAAAATCTTCGGCCATAAAACGTCGGTCATAACCCACCACAATTTTACGGCTGCCGGTTTCCCCATAGTTATCCGCTAACACCTGGGCCGCGATCGCCGAGACCAAAGCCACACGTTCAAAAGTAAAATCGGCGGCAATGACACCGCGCCAACCATCTGTACCAAATTTAATGGGGGGAAGGGAAAAGGCCATGATGTTGCATCCACAGGATTTAGACTGAGCATTATTGTATCTTATGGTTATCCATCTATTGGTACTCTCGAAAATAGTACTTATCTATGGTTATGAATATCACTAAATCCAGTCAATCCCCACCGCCCTCTTTAACATTACCGACTTTTACCCATAAATACCTTTGGCTTCAGGCTTTAACTCACCGTTCCTATGCCAATGAGAACCCAGGCACTCAACATAATGAACGGCTAGAATTTTTAGGAGATTCAATTCTCGGTTTCCTAGTAGCAGAATTTTTGTACGAAAAATATCCTCGCTTTCGGGAGGCCGAATTAACGCGACTGCGTTCCCAACTGATCAATGAAGCGCAATTAGCCGAGTTTGCTAGGACTTTGGGGCTTGGAGAAATGCTGTGTTTGGGTAAAGGAGCCGATCGCAATGGAGAACGGGATAACCCAGCCCTTTTGAGTAACACCCTAGAAGCGATTATTGGGGCTTATTTTTTAGATTCTGGTCTAGAAGCTGTCCGTTCCTTTGTGCAATCCCTCTTAGTTTCTACCTTAACCAAACCGCGATCGCCCGATAGCCAACCTCTAAGAACAGCCTTAATTGATGTTAAGAATCAACTGCAACAGTGGTCTTTATCCCAATGCGGTGAATTACCTCAATATATTTTGATTGCAGCAACGGGGCCAGATCACGCCAAGGAATTTGCCTTTGAGGTGAGCATCCAGGGAAAGACCTACGGTCAAGGCAAAGGTCATAGTAAACAGGAAGCGACCAAGGCCGCTGCCCTCGAAACGCTAAAACAGTTAGGAATATTCTAAAAAACGCCGTTCTATCCTTTCCAAAGCCTTCTATAATCGTCAAGTAACGTCCTTCCTTCAACCCAGAGGCCCCATGAAAAAAGTCCTTTACCTCTTTGGGGAACTTAATGATGACGACCTCGATTGGATTGTTACCCAAGGTGCGATCGAGCGGATTCCAGCCGCAAGTGTTTTAATTCGGGAGGGTGAACCCTCTAGCTTTCTCTACATTATTTTTGAAGGCAGCGTGATTGTTTCCGTCAATGTCCTAGGCAGCAGTAAGGAAGTTGCCAGTTTAGGCAGTGGTGAGGTTTTGGGAGAAATGTCTTTTATTGATGGTTATCCCCCTTCTGCCACTATCGAAACCCTAGAAGATTCTGTTGTCTTGTCCCTATCTCGTCTAGCCTTGACCGAACGCTTACATCAGGACATTGGCTTTGCTTCTCGTTTTTATCGCGCGATCGCCCTATTTCTATCCAGTCGTTTGCGAGTCACTTTAACGGAACTCAATCTTGGCCAGGAATCGGTCAGTCCCGACTTAGAACTATCCCCTGTCTTGTTAGAAGAAATTTCCCTGGCTCAAGCCCGCTTTGATTGGCTACTCCGTCGTGCTAAGAATGCGATCCACGCGAGTCAGTCCAGCTAATCTTGTCCTGGTCTGAATCCATCGATCTTGCCAGATTCACCATATTTGTCAGGAAAGGTTAAAGATCCGAAAAAGAATTAGCCTAAGAATAATTAACTCATCCCACGGTGTAGTCAAGCTAGTCGATCTGGCCTAAGGCTTATCTGACTTGGCTTATCGGCTCGACAGAATTTAGCTCGATCCCGTAGAATATAAAGTCTATTAGTTTAGCAGCGTTACGATTCTTTGCGTTGCATCCTATACAACAAAACTACAATAAAAGTTAAGTCAATTACTCAATAAAGCGGTTTGTCCTGTGGTTGCCTCCATTTCTAAAACAACAGTTCCTGCATCAGTCCCCGTTGCCCAACGCCGTAGCGGAGCCTATATTCTGATTGATAGTCTCGAACGTCATGGTGTAAAACATATTTTTGGTTATCCGGGAGGTGCAATTCTTCCCATTTACGACGAACTTTACCGTGCTGAAGCCCTAGGGAATATTCAACATATTCTAGTACGCCATGAACAGGGTGCGGCCCATGCGGCTGATGGTTATGCCAGAGCAACGGGTAAAGTGGGGGTCTGTTTTGGAACCTCTGGGCCAGGTGCGACTAATCTCGTTACGGGGATTGCCAATGCCCATTTGGACTCGATTCCGATGGTGGTGGTTACAGGACAGGTAGGACGAGCCTTTATTGGTAGTGATGCTTTTCAGGAAATTGATATTTTTGGCATTACCTTGCCGATTGTTAAGCATTCCTATGTGGTTCGTCATGCCAGTGAAATGGCTCGCATTGTTACGGAAGCTTTTCATATTGCCAGCACAGGACGACCTGGCCCTGTTTTGATTGATATCCCCAAGGATGTGGGTTTAGAGGAATGTGATTATTTTCCCATTGAACCCGGATCGGTTAATTTAACGGGTTATCGCCCAACAACCAAGGCCAATCATCGCTCGATTAATGCCGCTTTGCATTTGCTAGAAGCAGCCGAACGTCCTTTGTTATACGTTGGTGGAGGTGCGATCGCCTCTAATGCCCATGCCCAGGTACAAGAATTAGCGGAACGATTTCAATTGCCGGTGACGACAACGCTGATGGGGATCGGGGCCTTTGATGAACATCATCCCTTGGCTCTGGGAATGTTAGGGATGCACGGTACAGCCTACGCCAACTTTGCCGTCAGTGAATGTGATCTGTTGATTGCCGTGGGTGCCCGCTTTGATGATCGGGTGACGGGGAAACTGGATGAATTTGCTTCCCGTGCTAAGGTCATTCACATCGATGTTGATCCGGCGGAAGTGGGCAAAAACCGTAAACCAGAAGTTCCGATTGTTGGAGATGTCCGCAATGTTTTAGAACAACTGTTGCAGCGATCGCGGGAATTGGACTATCCCACCTATGGCAATCGGACACAAGCCTGGTTAAAACGCATTAATCGTTGGCGCGAAGATTATCCTCTCAAAGCTCCCCACTATGAAGATAGTATTGCTCCTCAAGAAGTGATCGTGGAAGTTGGTCGCCAGGCTCCCTATGCTTACTACACAACGGATGTGGGTCAACACCAAATGTGGGCAGCTCAGTTCCTCAATAATGGCCCTCGGCGTTGGATCTCCAGTGCCGGTCTAGGGACAATGGGCTTTGGTGTTCCTGCCGCTATGGGCGTAAAAATGGCTTTACCCCAGGAGCAAGTAATTTGTATTAGTGGGGATGCCAGTTTCCAAATGAATTTACAGGAGTTGGGAACTCTAGTTCAGTATGGGATTAAGGTCAAAACTATTATTCTCAACAATGGCTGGCAGGGAATGGTACGCCAATGGCAGGAAACTTTCTACAACGAGCATTATTCTGCTTCTGATATGCACATCGGAATGCCTGATATTCCCCTGCTCTGTCAAGCCTATGGGATGAAAGGTATCACCGTTAAAGACCACAGTGAATTGGCTGGGGCGATCGCCGAAATGTTAGCTCATGATGGCCCTTGCATTCTAGATGTCAAAGTTAAACGGGATGAAAATTGTTATCCAATGGTGGCTCCAGGGAAGAGTAATGCCCAAATGCTGGGTTTGCCTGAACTGCCTCCCAGTCAATCATCCTCTCAGTTAGTCGTTTGTCATACCTGTGGTGCGAAAAATCCACCCAATAACCATTTCTGCCCAGAATGCGGAACGAAACTTTAGGTTTCTGCTTTTTGTGTACGTAATAGACCCGCTTCTCCCTAATGGTGTATTTTTTACGTCAGTTAGGGAGTTTTTTAATCAGGATTGAGCCAATGCTGTTTTAGATAGTCACCATCAAATCTAAGGATATTACAGTGTTTAACCTCTCTACCATGAGCTTAATGGGCTGGACTGGGTGGAGCTAATACAATTGTTACTTGAGGAGCAGGATCATTCAAAGAAAGAGTTAATTGAGGCGTAGGAATATGATGATCGGGACGAGTGGCAATGACCGCCGTTCCCAAAGCAAAAAACTCAATTACCATTTCAAGATATTGTTCAAGAGGAACAGAAGGAATGCTCTCACTTTCCTTAACAGGTAAGATTTTGTTAATAATCGGTAAGCTGTTATTACTTTAAGTGTAAAAAAGATGGGGTAAAAAAACTACTACCTTTGCCTGGCACCGAATGCTAAAACCCTTATCGGGAAAGAGCTCTAAGCCCATAGTGGCCAGAACAAAGAAAAGGAGCTCAAATAAACTATTGCAAATTAAACTGATGACAGCTTAGCCTCATCGCGATCGCCTACCTAGGGATAGCGGTGGGACTCTGGTTGGGGCAAAGTCGGTTGATTTTTGTGCCTTCTCGACAACTCGAATCAACACCGGAGGCCATGGGATTAGCCTATGAAGCAGTTTGGATTCCCGTGTTAGGAACAAATGGCAAGGTGGAACAACTCTCAGGGTGGTGGTTGCCCAATACGAATAGTCATCAAGTCTTGCTTTATCTACATGGCAATGGCAGTAATATTAGTGGCAATCTGGGGCGAGCTAGTCGGTATCATCGCCTGGGTTTTTCGGTTTTGCTATTAGACTATCGTGGCTATGGTCTGAGCCAAGGGAAATTTCCCAACGAAGCTAGGGTCTATCAGGACAGTCAGGCTGCTTGGCATTATTTGGTTCACCAACGTCATTGTACTCCCCAACAAATTTTTATCTATGGTCATTCTTTGGGAGGCGCGATCGCCATTGATTTGGCCATACATCAACCCCAGGCGGCAGGCGTAATTGTGGAAAGCAGTTTTACTTCCATTCGAGCAATGGTCGATAATCATCCCTGGTATCGCATCTTTCCCATTGACTGGCTCTTACATCAACAATTTGATTTCCTTAGTAAACTACCAGCGTTAAAAATTCCTTTACTGCTCATTCATGGTGAACAGGATCAAACGATTCCGGTGAGTATGAGTCAAACCCTTTATCAATCCGCAACAGTTCCCAAACAGATCTTGCTAGTTCCTGAGGCTGACCATAACAATGTTTCCGCCCTCGGCGATCGCCGCTACGATCAAGCCATTGAGCATTTTGTCCATTTAGTTCGCCAACATCAAACCCATTTACTTTCCTTGCCCTCAGGTTCATAACACTCAATTGAAATAAGCAGAAAAAGAGTAAATGTTAACTTTTACATGATTTCAGCCGAATATCAGAGGCAGAGGGCGAACGATTTTGATAAAGTAAAAGTGTAGTGGGTAATTTTGGCGGATAGCTTTGCCAAGCATTGATGTTGCCCCCCATTCACCCCTTGCCGGGAAAGGCGGTGGTCATGTCCCAACAGCCTGCAATCTTCGAGGCGGAAAAACGTAACGAGTCGCTCAAGTCGCAGATAAACTGGCATTCTCTCTGTCAGTCGATGTTAGAAAGATTTTTGCCCTGTGATTCGGTCAATACTCAACCGGGTGGCGCAACACAGGGATTAAAACATATTCCTGTCGCCCTAAAGGTCTTTCCCCTACTCTCGACAACTTCTCCTCAATCATTACAAACTTCCTATTTAAGCAAGGAAGGTTATTCCCCCTGCCAATTCATCCAGTCCTACCTAAGGCCAGAGCAACCCAGAAATAAGGGCAAAAGACTGGCGATTGTGGGAGAAGCTGGTACAGGCAAAACACTTTTTTTACAACACATTGCTCATTATCTATCTCAGGTTAACGAGGGACAGACGGATTTGCCCATCTGGATCACCCCCAGTCAACTTAAGAATCTATCGCTACAAAATTATCTCTTTGGCCCTTGGTTAGAACAGGCTGTTCAAAAAGAGGATTGGCCCCTAAATGTGAGTCAGGCCAGCTTGACCGAAAAACTTCAACAAGGACAATTATGGATTTTGGCGGATGGCATTGATTCTTTTCCACTCTTAACAGAAGAAAATCGCCGTTCTGGGCCCTTAACGATGCTTACTCAATCCCTGCGTCCCTGGGCAACGGCCATCAATATAGTGATTACCTGCCGTTCGGAAACTCGACGACTTGATTCCAAAGGGCTATCGGGATTTGAATGTTACCAAACCCGTGATTTAGTTTATCCAGAGGAGGTGGAAGCAACCATCCGTGAGTGGTTTATGACTCCAGGCTACGGTGCAGGGGGAAATACGGCTTCTTCACCCCAAACCTCAGTGGCGGAACTGCTCTGTCAAAATCTGGCCGCCTCTTCCCAGGAAGTCAATCGGGATTGGTTGGTCAATCCTCTGCGGTTGATTCTCTGTTGTCGTCAAGCTGCTACTGGCTGGCAAGAGCGTCCCTTACCCTTTCCTCGTTCTAGTGCAGCACTCTATGAAGTGTTAAAGACGCAATTTTACCAATGGAAGGCAGAACTTGTTACGATTACCACGGAGCAGCAGCAACGATTGGGTCGTCAGTTAGGAGAGTTAGGTAAACAGATTTTACTGGAGGCTCGCAGTTCAGCCCTTCCCCTTTCCCCCAAAGAGGTAGAGGCAGTTTTTGATCAAGATTCCTCCCTGCTGCGTCTTGCTTTACAGTTGGGGTGGTTGATACCGAGGGGAGTCGCCATTGAGGGCAAAGGCTGGGACGGCTACGGTTTTTTTGATCTTACTTTTCGAGATTATTTTACGGCCCTGAGCATTGACGATTGGCACTTTTTTCTGGATAGCGATCAGCACTACTATCGCATTTTTGAACCCCAATGGCAGCGCGTATTAGGTTTCTGGTGGGGACGCTCAGATATTAAAACAACGGAAAAGGAAACTTTTTTGGCGGCTTTATTAAGCTTTAATGATCACTGTAGTTCTGAGAATTTTTATGGTAAACGGGCTGTAGGGGTCGCCGCGATCGCGCTCCGGGAATGGGGGGAGAGTACTCATCGTCAAAGGATTTTAGAACTGGTACATAGTTGGGGAGCAGCCACCAATCCGTCATCTCTACGGGCCTTTGCTGAGGCTTTAATGGGGAAAACCCAGCGCACTCTCTTGTTGGAACTTTTGCTGGCTAAGAGTTTCCATGAGCAATCGGAATTAGAATGCCGACAAACCTGTCAATATCTCAGTCAGTGGGGCAAGGGAGAGGCCACTGTTATCGCGGGACTGGAGAAATATCTGAAAACCAAGGAGTTTTCCCCCCAACGCTTCTTGATTGCCGAAACCTTGGGTTTAATTGATCCAGGCAATTTGGCCGCGATCGCTACTTTCTTACAGGAATTGGATGCTACCCAACTTTCGCCCTATTTTCAGACGGTTCTTCAGGGGTTAGGAAAAATCGGACGGAATGATCTGCGTGTGATTCAAACTCTGTTGGGACTCCTATCCCTGGAATTAAATGCCCATCAACATCGCCAAATTCTGTACTGTCTAGAAATTGTTGCCAAAAATCATCCGATCGCGATCGCCTTGTTATTGCAGCGTTTACGGGTCTATCGCACAGGACTATTACGTTGCCAAACCGCAGAAAGTCTAGAAAAGCTTGATCCTGGTAATCCCACCGCCCTGTCCATTCTTGTTCGCCTAGTACAACCAACGGAATCAACTGAGGTCAGAAAACAGGCTATTTATAGTTTAGGGGAAGCCTCAGCCAGCCAGCCCACTGCCATTACCGCCCTGATTGGTTTACTGGTGGAGGATGAGGATATTTTTATTCGTTGGTTAGCTGTCAGTAGTTTAGCCAAAATTGGTCAGGGCAATACTCAGGCCATCACAGCCCTGGAAAATTTGTTGGTGGACACCCAGCAGCAAGGTCTATCGACGCACTCGACAGAATCATCTCAGAGCGAGGAAAGCCACTGGTTACGCAAGGAAAGTATTGAGGCTTTGGCCAAAATTGCCCCCACCAGTTCCATCCTGAAGCAAGTCCTAGAGCAGATACTCGAATCTAATCCCGATCCTGAAACGGCCCATGAAAGTGCGACGATCCTGGGGCAAATTGATCCCGGTAATCCCACGGCGATCGCCATCCTCCTGAAATTATTAAAGGACAGTCAGGATCAATTTTTCCAACGACAGGTCGCCAGTAGCCTGGGACAAATTGATTCCGGCAACTTAAAGGCCCTCATGGCCATGATTCATCTGCTACAAAATAGTGATAATCCTGATCTTCAGTGTTTAGCGGCTAATAGTTTAGGGGAGATCGGCATCAAAAATCCAGCAGCGATCGCGGCCCTCATTCGAGTTGTCACCCTAACCCAGGACAAAGAAACCCGTCGAGCAGCCATTCAAAGTCTTGGTAAAGTCGGACAAAATAGCAAAGAAGTTATTCAAACACTACTGGAATTACTGACAAAAAACGATAGTGGTTTACGACTCGACATTGCCCAACAACTCATCCAAATTCTGCCCACCAAGTTTATGCTATCGGCGGTTCATCAACTGCGAAATCAGGTTAGTGATCCGGCGGCATGGGAAGTTCTTTGGCATTGTGCTCAGAAAATCTCCTATCCTGCCTTTTATCAAGCTTGGCACCAAGCCACTCGACCCCATGCGGGTTGGGAAGGACAGCGAATTAGTGCGGAGTTGACCATTCCGGTGGACACCAAGCCGACTAATGAAATTGTCCCGGAGCCTGATTCCCCTACCCCTGCGGCCAAAAATGTCCCTCCCCATTCCTATAAATATCTGCGCTCTAGCCTGATTGAAATTATCCAGGCCACCCCAGAACTGAATGCCGCTAAGGTGCTCTGGATTGATTGTGGAAAATTCCTCGATCCCACCAATCCCAGCATTGATATTTATGATCAGATGCTTTCCCAGAAGTGTCCGGGGTTTGAACATGGTATTCCTGATAATTTGGCAAAATTACGGCTTCATTGGCATGGTATCCAACGTCAAAATCCAGAACAAACCTATATTCTGCTCCTTGATCAGGTTTCCAATCCAGGCCTAACCCCCATGAGCATTGATTGTTTAGAAAAATTGACAACTTTCCAAGGCGCGATCGCGGTTTTAACCGACCAACCAGATATTCCCCTGACCCATTTTTCCCCCCATTCCCCTCAACTCATTGCCACCTTAGTAGAATGGATGATTCAACAAACCCATTAATCCATTGCATTCAGCCCTATTTCTCAGACGATGCTCTCTTCTTTCCTCTCGACTCCGATCCCCATGCCGACTGACCCTCAGGATAGTCTCCAGATCGGTTTTGCCCCTTTGGCTTTAGAAGAGGTTTACCAATTAGCCGCCGATCCAGCCAATGGGGCGATCGTGGTGATGAGTGGCACTGTCAGGCAACAAACAGCAGGAAAAGCGGTAATTAACTTGGAATACCAAGCCTATGAACCGATGGTCTTAATCGTCTTTCAACAAATTGCGGCGCAAATACGTCAACAATGGCCAGAGGCAAACCGAGTGGTCATCCATCATCGCACAGGTCGTCTAGCGGTTGGCGAGATCAGTGTATTAGTCGCAGTGGGGTGTCCCCATCGGGGAGAAGCCTTTGCCGCCTGTCAATATGCCATTGATACTCTCAAGCATCAAGCTCCCATCTGGAAAAAAGAACATTGGGCCGATGGCTCAAGTCGCTGGGTAGGCATTGGAGAATGCGAAATGTCCCATTCCCTTGAAAATTAAGGATGAATTGGTAGCACTCAAAATTACACTATCCCGTTGAATTTCCTGAGGATTGTCATTGAGCGTTAAGATTTTTGGACAAAGAAAATTTTACGGTAATTAGTTGCCAGAGGACGAGATGATAATTTTGGCGGAAAGAGCACCCATTTTTCAGCCAAGTTTTCCGGAAAATTTGTTTCGTTAATAATAGTTAACCGAAAACCTGCTGCTGTTAAAAAAGAGGGAAAGTCATCTCCATAAACCCGGACATGATCTACTTGTCCAAAAACGTCCTCTCGTATTTTGGGATCGGTAATCGTTGCATCTTCAAACGTCTTTGATAGATGATCCTTCTGGGGAACCGTAATAATCCCATAGCCTTTGGTGCTTAAAACTCGATAAATCTCGGCGATCGCTTTTAAATGGTTAGGAATATGTTCAAGAACATCACAAGCAATCAACAAATCAATACTTTGATCAGCAACAGTTGACATATCAGCAAGGTCTAATTGAAGATCATAACTAGTTTTGATAAAATCGGCAGTTTGATAACTTTTAGCCAAATTTGCAAACTTAGGAGACAGTTGAGACTCAGCCGCAAAATGGAGAATTCGTTTGTCCTCAACCAATTTTTCCAGCTTTAATTCTTCAATTTCCGTTAAACTTGCCCAAAGTAGCCGATGCCTAACCTCTAAACCACACTGAGGGCAGATAATATTTTCATGCCAATCATCACTGATAAAATGCTTGCCTTGCCAACCACAAATATTACACTCAACCCTTTTAGGAAAAGCCAAATAATAACAGGCAGCAATTCTTTTGAGCTTACGGACTATTCGTTGAAAAATCATCATTAAAATCATCAGTAAATCGATTAGTAAGGACGCTTATATGACCCAGTTCTCATAGTCAGCTTAACCGTCTTTGGTTTTTGAGCAATACCAACTTAGAGTATTTTATTGACATAATGATCAATTATCAATTGTTTTCAAGATTATTTTTCAGGATTATTTGAGTATGTATCAGCAACGATTCTGTCATCAAATGTTCACCATCGCGTTGGGAGGGCTGATTCTCGCTTCCCCAAGTGTTTTTGCCCAGGTGGCCCAATTGCCCCTTTCTATTTCCCGTAGCACCAATGAAAATTTTGACGGTTTTGTCCAACGGGCAACCACATTAACAACTTCAACGCTCAAAAACCGTTTTGAGAGGGAAAAATCTCTAAATCAGTTACGGGTTGTGGTCATTGGAGAAAACGATGGAGCAGTGGCTCCGGTTCTAGCAGTTACCATGAGTCGTCAACAATGGCTCAGTAATCCCCATCCTGAACCACTGATTAATTATTTTCCTGATAGTAAATCATTACTAGGTTTCGATACTCCTACACCGCCAGTAGATCTCTCCACCTCTCAGCCATCCTCTCCCAACGCTCCCCCTACACCTGAGAAGTCTCTGCAATCTCCGACGGTGCCAGGACAACCTCCGGCTGAACAATCCCCTGCTTCCAAAGCTTCCCCCACCGATCTTCCATCTCCTGTACCTATCCCAGAGGACAATGGGGCAACTTCGCCGTCAGAATCAGCACCGACCAATTCCTATGGCCGTTTCCGAGAGGCCACTACACAACCGGCTTCTCCCTAAACTACCGATTGGTGATAGTTGAGGGTTTTTGTCCGTGAGATCTTCTACTTAAAAAAAGTTAATATCGCCAAGATTTCATTATCTGATAGGATCGGCCTAACTATACTTAGCGTCAGATAAATACAAACTGGGCACAGTATTTCTGATAAGTAGTCATTGTCTAGTTGATCTGGGAAATTCCAGACATCAGATAAAGAAGGCCAACTAACAGATAATTAGAAAATCATCTAGATTACAGAAAAAATTGTATGAATAGACAAGAACATCCTCAGATTTTACGAGTAGGGGTCCTTGGTTTTGGCGGTTTAGGCCAAGCAGCCGCGCAGATGCTCGCTCCAAAACAGGAAATGCGTTGGGTTGCTGCCGCCGATCATAAAGGTTATGCTTATCAATCTCAAGGTTTACCACTTCAATCCGCGATCGCCGTTTATCAGGAAAAAGGTTCTCTGGGCTATCTAGATCCCTCTGGGGTTTTAAGCGATCGCAGTATTGACGAATTATTGTCCCAGGCAGAAGTAGATGGCTATTTTCTCGCCTTACCTAACTTGCCGAATACCTTTATGGCCGATGTCGCTCGGCGTTTTATCCAATCCGGTTGGCAAGGTGTATTAGTTGATGCCCTGAAACGCACTAGTGCCGTAGAGCAACTATTAGAGCTAAAAGACTCATTAGCCACGGCGGGTATTACCTATATGACCGGATGTGGGGCAACTCCTGGACTTTTAACGGCAGCAGCAGCTTTAGCAGCCCAGAGTTATGCCGAGGTTCATCGCGTTCAAATTACCTTTGGGGTCGGCATTGCTAACTGGGAAGCCTATCGTGCCACGATTCGAGAAGATATTGCTCATATGCCTGGCTATGATGTGGACAAGGCCAGAGCCATGACCGATGCAGAAGTTGCCATGTTACTCGATCAAACCAACGGTATTTTGGCTTTGGAAAATATGGAACATGCCGATGACATTATGTTAGAACTAGCCGGCATCTGCGATCGCGAACAGGTCACTGTGGGTGGTGTTATTGACACTCGTAATCCGAAGAAACCATTGAGTACCAATGTCAAGATTACAGGACGCACCTTTGAAGGCAAAATTTCAACTCACACCTTCACCTTAGGAGATAAAACCAGTATGGCGGCCAACGTTTGCGGGCCTGCCTTCGGTTATCTAAAAGCAGGGATACGCTTACATCAACGGGGATTATACGGGTTATATACGGCGGCTGAAATTATGCCCTTGTTTGTACGTTAACATTCTCAGTCTCTGTTAACTGCCAATGGCTCATTGACTACTTTCGATGCGCTTGTTCAACTTTCGTTTTAATGAGCGAATATATTCTCTGAGAACATCGGATTGGGTTCTCCCTTCCTGTTCACAGTATTGTCGAAGTATTTCCATCTCTTTTTCGGGAACGTTGACATTAAGTCTATGCATAAGTATCTTGTAAGTAATCACTGACGCTAGAGGGAACGTATCTTTTTGTTAAACAACTTACTCCATAAGGGTTTCGCTCTCAATTTACCTTGATAGGGATATAAAATCCTTGCGGAGTAAAGTTTTTAGTGATTAGTGCGTTTTCCCTGTCACTTATGGCAGTCTATCATAGACCTGTTGGGAAATAAAAGAGAAACAGAAAGTTTGCACAGTAAGGATTTCATCATCTCTTACCAATTAGGCAGCATTCAAATAGAAGTTCCATAAACCAGTAGAATTCAACATCAAGCGGTCA
>JAYKJI010000277.1:0-4248 GCA_035285405.1 Snowella sp.
CCTTAAAAACTGTGCATTTTGGGTCTGATAAATTAGAAAATCTGGGGATAACAGATAGCTAGAACTATTCCCTATTCCCTATTCCCTATTCCCTGCCTCAACGAAGGGACTTTTTCAGCAAACCCTAATTGGGTATGATGCAGCACGGCAAAGGCGATCGCCTTGCTACACTGGTGCTATTGCCTTTAGTATTGGAAAAATCAAGTCTTGACTTATTGTAAACAATCTTAACCGAATTAATGACTTTAGCAAAGACAGTGAAGCTAGGACGCAGATCAGCCTCTAGGTTTTTGAAGCGTTACCTGAAAACTGAAGCAGATCGACTGATTTGGCAGTCTGCATGGGAAAACTGGGGTTTAATCCTAGCCAACTTTGTCACTGGTATTGTAGGGGCTATGTTTGAAGGGGGAACCTTTGGCATTATCTTCTTGGCAGTTGCCCTGTTGAGCACTCCCCAAGGAATAGACTGGAACCAGTATGCCATCTTAGCGGCAGTCCCCGGACTAGGGAGTTGGTTGAATGCCCTTGGTCAGGAGGTGTTATTTATTCTCTTATTAGGACTAGCAGTGACAGCCCAAATCTTCCTGGGGCTTTGCAACTATTGGAATGCGGTGACTGCGGGGGACTTGGGGATCAGATTACAGGTTAAGTTCACAGAGTATATTCATCGCCTGATTCTCAGTTTTAGCTTTGCCTGTGCCAGTCGTTATAAGGTAGGAGATATAACTTCCTATGCCACTAGCGCTGGGCCCACGGTTAAAACCCAGATTACATTAGCTAATACTTTGATCACTAACTTTTTGCTGCTTTTGGTCTATCTAGGCATTCTGGTGGTCATTTCCCCTTGGCTGTTATTGGCCGCTCTGGCCACTGTCTTAGTTTTTTATGGTATCCAAAAGCAATTACTGCCCCGTATCCGCCGTTACTCTAGTGTTAATGAGCAAGGACTGGTGGAAATTAGCAAACAGGTAACGGAAAATTTGCAGGGGTTAAGGCTCTTGCACACCACAGGACATCAATCCAGGGCGGTGGCTCAAGTTAAGGCATTAGTAGAGCAGGTTAAACCAGGGCTGCAAAAACAGATCCGCTTACTGAATATTACCAATCCCATTACCCAAACCTTACCGGTCGTTTTGTTGGCTATTATTGCGGGTATTGCCTTTTTGCTGTTTTCCCGGCGGAGCACTGGGGTGTTACCCAGCTTAGTCACCTTTGTCTTGGCCTTGCAACGGTTTAATATCCGTCTTCAGGGTGTTACTGGAGCGGTCACGGGGTTTGCTGATAACTATGGTAGGTTAGCCCGCTTTCAAGAGATTCTTGACCCCAGGGATAAGGAGTTTGGGCGGCTGGGAACAGTGTCCTTTACTAACCTAGCCACCGATATTAGCTTCCATGGGGTTTGTCTACGTTATTTGGCTGATCAGGGGGAGGTACTGCAAGATATTAATCTTGTCCTACCTTTGGGCAAGGTAACGGCCCTGGTGGGACAGTCGGGGGCGGGGAAGTCCAGCTTGGCGGATTTATTGGTGGGGCTTTATGAGCCGACCAGAGGAAAGATTTTGGTCAATGGTCGGGATTTGCGCGACTATGATCCTAGTAGCTGGCGGCAACGATTAGGGGTTGTCAGTCAGGATACTTTTCTGTTCAATGCCACTATCCTTGAAAATATTCGTTTTGCTTGTCCGACTGCTACAGATTGGGAAGTGATGGCTGCCGCCCAAGCGGCTCAAGCCGATGGCTTTATTCAGGATTTACCCTTGGGCTATGACACGGTAGTCGGCGAAAGGGGGTACCGACTCAGTGGGGGTCAGCGGCAACGGATCGCCCTGGCTCGGGCGATTTTATCCGATCCGGATTTGCTGATTTTAGACGAGGCTACTAGCGCTCTAGATACGGTTTCAGAAAAGCTTGTCCAAGAAGCTTTGGATAAGTTTGGGCAAAACCGGATGGTGTTAGTGATTGCTCACCGATTATCGACGATTGTTAATGCGGATCAGATTGTGGTGCTTCAGCAGGGACGCATTGTGGAAAGGGGAACCCACAGTGAGTTACTGGGGTTGTCGTCGGGTATCTATAGAAATTATTGGCAGTTACAGTCAAGCCAAAAGAAAGTGCCGTTGTCACCTTCACAGAATACTTGAAATATATAGGGCTTGCTGAATAAACTTACCATTAAAATAATGCCTAACTTATACATTATTGGTGGTGCAAACGGTTCTGGTAAAACTACCGCCGCTATGCAAATTCTCCCCTATTTTCTAGAAGTATTTGAATACGTCAACGCTGATGAAATAGCAGCCGGACTTTCTCCTTTTAACCCCGAATCTGTAGCAGTTCAAGCCGGAAGATTAATGTTAGCAAGATTAGAAACACTGGTAAATGCTAACACTGATTTTGCCTTTGAAACTACATTAGCAGCCCGTAACTTTGCCCGATTTTTGAGAGAATGTCAAGATAAAGGTTATATGATTAACTTAATTTACTTTTGGTTGCAAAGTCCAGAATTAGCGATCGCCAGGGTAAGCAGACGGGTAGAAAGTGGCGGTCACAACATCCCAGAAGACACTATTCGCCGTCGCTACGAACGTGGTAGAAAGAACTTAATTGAATTATACTTACCTTTATGTGATAGATGGATTGTTTATGATAACTCTAACCCAATTTTACAGCTAATAGCTGAACGCCCTTTAAATCAAGAACCTATCATTTATCAACCTCAACTATGGAGTCAAATTACTACTAATGAATAAGCCAATTTCTGTAAATAAACCAATTCCTGAGAAATTATCTAGCCAAATTGATGCAGGTGTTAAACTCGCTATTGCTAAAGCTATTGAAAGACACCGCAAATTAGGCGAGGCGATTAGCATTTGGCAAGATGGCCAAGTTGTTACCTTAACTCCTGAACAAATTCCACCTTTAAACTCAGATGAATAAACTATATTCTCTCATTGTAGAATAAATTCCACCTTTGACTTCAGATGATTAACGTATTTTCTCTTGTTCCAGAACACATCCGAGAAAAACTAACACTCACGGATGATAAAAAACAAATATTGCAACAACAAACTATTAGTCAACATACCAATTCATGAATTGTCCCTACCAAGGGTTTCAAGTTACGCATATTTAATTTTCTGAGATGTCTAGAGTGTAAATTCAGTGTTAACAGGATCTAAAAAATTACTGTGTCGGGCCTGTGGTTCTGATCGTCTTGTTTATTTATGGGATTGTGCCGAATTTCCCAATGGATTACTCGAACAGGTCGGACTATCGAATCTTTCCCCCGGTCAGTTATATCGTTGTCAGGACTGTGGGTTAGGACAACGGCTACCTTGCTTAACAGGGGATGAACTTAAACAGGTTTATGCTACAGCGCCGGGTGGCGCGATGGATTATGAGTTGGCAAAGAATGCGGGATGGTCAAAAAGTAAGACGTTATTGCTAGAGTATTTCCAGAATCAAGAGTCTATTTCTGTCCTCGACGTAGGTTGTAATGAGGGAAAGTTTCTGGATAATTTACCCACTCATTGGCACAAGTTTGGCGTTGAGGGGGGAATTCAACCGGCTAAATCAGCTGGCGCTAAGGGAGTTAATGTTATTGCAGATCGATTACAAGATATAGATTCAAAGTGGCATCATTGTTTTGATGTGGTGACAATGTTTGATGTGTTTGAGCATCTCATCAATCCACTAGAGGGAATAAAACAGGCAGAATATTTACTTAAACCGGGGGGGGTAATGCTGATTAGCACCGGCGATATGGATGCTTGGACTTGGCGTTGGTTTAAGGGCAATCATTGGTACTTACAAACGCCATTACATTTGTCTTTTGCTACAAGGCAATTTTTTGATTATGTTCAGAAAAAATTGCCCCTTAAAGTTAAAGGTGTGTATCAGATTCCTCATCAATTGGGAAGCAGTCGGGAGGTTTGGGATGAGCGCGTCAAGGCTGTTTATTATGAGTGTTGGCAACGTGGTGGTTTTTGGCGACTTCCTCAAAGAGCCATATTGTCAATCCCGCAATACTCACATCTCAAGCATTTAACCAGTGTGCCTTGGACTATGAAACTTAGCGATCACTTCCTAGTTATATGTTTAAAACCCATCTTTTGAATGCTATTTTTGAAAATCTCGGTATCTAGTTACTCTACTTAATTTAGTCGTATTTTTTTTACATATAGATTTCCTTTTGTATTAGAAACCTTTTTCATTGTCAATATGCCTTTTGATAAGCAACTGTTAGTC
>JAYKJI010000278.1:0-5511 GCA_035285405.1 Snowella sp.
GTGCCACCATTCAACGCCTTACTCCCCAATCCGTGGCCGTGATTCTGACCCAGATGGGCAGTTGTGACGATTCCCTCAGTGGCCGGCAAACCCGCGTTGATTTCACCGCCCAAGGCGATCGGTGGCAAGTGGACTGGGTGGGCCAGCGCAACCATTGTCGGGGGAAATTTTGGGCAGACCCCGGCCAGCGGTGTCCTTAAAGAACGTCTTTTTGTTTTTTAACAATGAAAATAATCCCCAAATAAACTAAGCTTTGCACGATCAAAACCTGCCAATTAAGGGCTAAATTACTCCAACTAGGATCATAGACAGGGGAGGGTTTAAAGGACAGTTCTAGCAGTGTGCCATCGGGCAAAGCTTGGGCTTCTGGAATGAGATAATTAATATTCACCAAAGATCCATAGGCTCCCACTGACCACCGACTAATCATCAACCAAGAAAAATATTGACTGATACCTTGAATTTTGAATAATACGCCGGAAAAAATAATTTGGGGTAGGAGTAAAATCGGCAAAGCTGTATTGGCTTGGGTGCTGCTTTTGCTGATGGTAGAGACCATTAAGCCCAAACAAATGGCGGCGAACAGGGTTAGATAACTGGTGATCATTAGTCCCAAGAACCAGGGCAAAGGAGGGGAGAGGGGGGAGCGAAAACTGGCGAGAATCACGATCGCCATGGCAGCGGTTTGGAGCAGGGCTAGGCCAGAGAGAATACTAATTTTGGAAATTAAGTAGGCAAAAATATTTAAATTAACCAATCTTTCCCGGCTATAAATATCATTTTCTTTGACAATTTCTTGGAGGGAACTGGCTAATCCCACCCAGATGGCGGCGGAGGTGAAAACAAGTAAAACGGTTTGGGCTAGGGGCGCTAATTTCGGATCGGGATCGGTGCCTAAAATAAAGGGTTCATCGGCGGCGATCGCCAAGTTGATTAATAAAATACCAATGGGCGCGGTGGCGATCGAGATACCCAAATTAAGGCGATCGCGCCTCATAATTTGAAAATAGCGTTGGGCGAGAACCCAGGCTTGGCGAAAGATAGAGGCTTTGGCCTTGGGGGGTTTGGGATTAATGTCGGTTACGGTATTAACGCCCAAACGTTGATCCACATATTGACGTTGAAACGATGATCTTTGATAGCGTTGAGCGGTATTAGCAACGGCTTGTTTACTATCGAGTTGGATATAGGCATCGGCAAAATCGCCATTGGCAAGGCCAAAAAATTGACAGGCATCAGTAAATGGTCCATAGAAACATAGATTGCCTCCCTGACCCAAAAATGCTAGGCGATCGCACAAATTAATATTGCCGGTGGCGTGGGTGACTAACACAATGGTTCGTCCTTGATCGGCCAGTTTCCGTAATAATTGCATCATTTTTTTATCTAGCCCTGGATCAAGCCCCGAGGTAGGTTCATCAAGGAAGAATAATTTGGGATCAACCAATAATTCCACCCCAATGGAAACCCGTTTGAGTTGACCACCGCTGAGGTCTTTAACCAACACCGATCGCCGTTCTTGCATTTCAATTTGGGTCAAGGTTTTTTCGACAATCTGATCAATATCGGCATCTTTGGGCAGTCTAAGGCGGGCCGCATAGCGCAGGGCTTCTTCGACTTTTAATTCTTTGTGAATAATGTCTTTTTGAGGAACATAACCAATTTGATTACGATATAAATTAAAGTTATTTCTGAGGTCTTCGCCGTTTAAGTAAACTGTGCCTCTGGTGGTGGGTTCAATGCCCAAGAGGGTTTTCATAAAGGTGGATTTGCCTGCGCCACTGCCCCCAACTAGGGCGACAAGTTGCCCGGGTTCGATGGGGAGAGAAATTTGATTTAGTAAAACAATGGTTTCTTGATTTTTACCTTTAACAGTTCTGACTATACTATTGGCATCAAGGCGAATATTTTCTCCTCTGTCGGCAATGATTAATTGATCATTTTGTAAAATTAAGGTGTAGGGTAAAATTTTAATAATAGCGGTGGTGTTAATCAGAATTTTGCTGTTAACTTTGATGCCATTGACATAAATACCATTGGTGCTGTAATCATACAAAATATAGGTTTGGGGTTCTAAATAATCAATAACAGCGTGTTTCCGGGAAACGGTGGGGGAATCTAGTTGTAAGTTTGCGTCGGGATCTCGTCCCAAGACAATTGATTTTTCTTTGAGATAAACTGTGTCAAAACTGGAGGTTTTAGCAGTGGGTAAACTATTGGAGTTGTGGAATTGTAGGGTAATTAAAATATTAATATTCTGACCAATTTTAATCACGTCACCATTCTGTAGGGGATAGCCGCTGTCATAGCTGATTAAATGATTGTTAATAAATAATCTGTTACTGCTGGGCTGATGGCGATCGCCGTCATAAATGATGTAGGTTCCTTGGTGTTCAATTAGGGTGGCTTGGCAACGGCTAATGATGCCCCAATCGTCGGGAACGAGCAGATCAGCAATTTGGGGATCTCTGCCGAGAATGTGTTTGCTTTTGGTCAATTGAAAGGGCGGTAGGGTTTGCCCTTGGTTGGTGAGAATTAAATAGGGTGTGTTGCTTACCTTCATAGTCATTTTAATTCATAACAATTTCCAAAAACTGAGTTACAGTAATGATCCTGGTGTTATCTAAAGCTGGAGCATCATTAAAATCTTTATCACCTGTAATCAAATAGTCGGCATTTGAAAATATTGCACAGGCTAAAAACTTAGCATCTTTTCTATCTCTAGGGAAATCAATTTTTAAATTAACGTCTACACATGTAACGGCTAAATCAATTAATTTTAGCCATTTCTGTTTAGTGATTTCAGGTAATTTTAATTTAGGACGACTCAAAACTTCTTTATATTCTTTAATGATTTCTTCTGAAGCTAACCATTTAAGGCTTGAAGAATTAATAACATGGAAAATAGCTATCTCCGGTCTACCGCCTCTGAAAGCCGCAGAAATCAAGATATTTGTGTCAAAAATAACTTTCATTCCCCTCTCCGGTAAGCATCTATCTCCGCTTGTATTTGTTCTTCTGTAATAGAATTATCGGCAAATAATGACTGGGTTTCTGAACATAATTGTTTGAATTCTTCTGCTAAAGCTTTTCTTTGTTTATCTGCTTGTTGACTATTTTCAAGCGGATTTTGTAATGCTTCGACAAAAGCCATGACTGAGTTAATTTGTTCCTCGGAAAGGGTGTCAATTTTTTCGATCAAAGATTTTTTAAGGGTTACTCCGTTCATTTTACGACCTCAATATCATACACGATAGGTTAACATTACTTTGTCGCAGATTTTGTGTCTGCTACCCCTTCAGCTTAGTTTGTATCGCCGTCATAAATAATATAGGTTCCTTGGTGTTCGATTAGGGTGGCTTGGCAACGGCTAATGATGCCCTAATTGTCGGGAACGAGCAGATCAGCAATTTGGAGATCTCTGCCGAGAATGTGTTTGCTTTTGGTCAATTCAAAGGGCGGTAAGGTTTGCCCTTGATCGGTGAGAATTAAATAGGGTTTGCTGTCAATCACGATGGTTTCATGAAATTTCAAATTACATAGATGGAAAATAAATGTATGATTTATTTTCTCGGCCTGGTAACTTTTAAGAATTGTGAGTCAATGATTTTTGCTTCTCCACTGATCAGCCCAATTGTGTAAGAACGTCTTTCTTTTTGGGATGTTCCGTCTGGATAATAGTAAGTATTATTACCAATCAAGTTAACGGTATCTGCTGTGCTACCCGTAACGTCAAGATTTTCTACAGTTACTTGCTCAAATTGATTAAAGAAATTAGAATTAAAACTAGCTTGCAGTTTGGGAGAATATAATGATTTGGCATTGCCGTAATCTTTATTGGAAAGATAGTTATAAAGTTCATTAACTGCCCGATAAGCATCCGATTCACTAATGGGTTGAGATTGTTGTAGTTCCGTGTTTTGGGCGGTGTTGCTAACGATGGAATCTAATTCTTTTTTTGATTCTTCTAAACGCTGATATTCTTGCCTCGCTTGAGCAGCCGCTGCTTCCAATTTTATTCTTTCTTGCTCGATTCGATTTTGCTCTAATTCTTGTTGACGTTGTGTTTCTTCTGCAAGTTTTTGCTCAACTTCCTTTTGCTTGAGTTCAGCTTCTTCTTTTTCTTTTTCTATCTGGGCAATGCGTGCTTCGGTTTCTTTCATTTGATTAGTGACAAATAAGCCTGCTCCTATGCCAGTCGCGATGACAGTTGCGCCAATTATGAGGGCTAACACAATGGCAGTATTATTAGTAGATTTACTTTTTTCTGGATAAAAGCGATTGGAATCAAGGACTTCCGTTGGAGTTGTGCTATTTGAATTGTTTGAGGTTATAGAAGGTGAAATAACGAGCGTTGGGGCAGTTTTAGGATGAATTTGATTATTTAATTCTAAATCTTGATACATGGCTTCTGTTGTGGGATAGCGAGCACTGAGTTCTATTTTGAGCGCCTTATCCAAAACCTTTGCTAAATGGGGATCAAGATGGGGGACATCACTTTGCCAATCTAATTCCCCCGTTAACTGACTGGTCGCAAACTCACCGGGCAACTTTTTCGTCATGGCGTAAATCATGGTCAGACCCAACGCATAGAGATCGGTACTAAAAACAGACCGTCCTGCTCCTTGTTCTGGAGCCATAAAGCCCCGCGTACCAATCACCACCGAACTTACCATTGATCCCGAACCGAGGGTGACAACCCCCATGGTTTCCTTCACTGCCCCAAAATCAATCAACACCGGTAGGCGATCGCCATCTCGAAGAATAATATTTTCTGGTTTAATATCGCGGTGAATAATGCCCTTACTGTGGATATATTTGAGAGTATTGAGGAGAGAAGAAAGAATTGTTTTAGCTTGCTCAGAACCAATAGGGGCAACCTCGGTTATACTTTGCCCTTGAATGTATTCCTGAACCAGATAAAACTCATCATTTTCCGAAAAATAACTATACAATTTGGGGATTTGACTGCAATCATTCCCCAATTCTTCCAATACCGCCGCCTCCTTTTCAAATAGCTGAGCAATTAACTCCGTCGAAGTATTTTGACCGGCATTAGCTGGCTTTAGTTTTTTCACCACTACCAAACGCTGGGAGGGCATTTGGGTATCTTTCGCCAGAAAAGTTTCGCCAAAGCCCCCTGAGCCGAGAGAATTAACAATTTCGTAACGACTGAGCAGTACGTTAGTCATAGGAAATCGCCTTATTGTGGATCGCAGAGCACGAAAACAGCCAAATTACGAAAGTCCAGATAAGTCACAAAACGTTAACTTGCAGGCCTTGTATGAATAAACCTATAGGAATATTATCTCAATACTTGGGTGATGGTGCAGTCACTTTACGATTTGATAACCTTGCCAAAAAGATTTTAAATAACTGGCAGCCTAGACAAACCAGGGGGGGCTAGAGTTTGCTACAGTAAACACTACAAGTTTTTTGTCAACGATTGTTAAGCAAAACAGCGACGCACTATGCCTGGGGATTATTATCAAACGCTCGGAGTGACGCGGG
>JAYKJI010000279.1:0-4556 GCA_035285405.1 Snowella sp.
TCAGTTCAAGAGCTTTTTGTACTTCTCGCCCATCAGGGTTTGCCCCCTCCTACTCTCGCTTTTGATTCTCCTTAAACTCTACAACCCCCTTCTCAATAAGGGGGGAATTATTGCTGTGACCAACTACCTAAAATTTCCTCAATAACATCATTTAAATTATCTGCCAATGTATTTAACTCTCGGTTCAAACGGCGTAATTTTTCTTTCTCATGATCTGTTTTTGCAACATACTTGTAACCAGTCTTTGCTTTGTGCCCAGTATAACCTAAGTTTATTATTTCCTTGAGCGAAGATTCGAGTTTATCTATTGTTCTTTGTTTTACTTTCTTCAAAGATAAGTATTTTAAATTTATATAACCTTTCTCAAGAGAGGAAAGAACTGACTCTAAACATTTATCGACTGTTTTGGCCAAGTTTTCTCTCCAAGAATATAGCGCAGTTAATTTTTCTTCAATTTCTTTATAGTTTTTTTGGAGTTCAACAACAGCCTCCTGAAATTTGTCCATATATTGGCTATCATACTTTTTTGCTGAGTCTTCCATCCATGAAAAGGGTTCTCTCAACTTTTGGTCGCATTCTTCGAGAAATTCATTAAGAGACTTTCTAATGTCATCAATTCTCTCAATTTCCTTTTGATAGTCTTCTTCTGAGCTATTTACAATGGCTGAAGTTGTTTGCACCGACCACTGAATAACTTCATTAGCAGCATTAAGCTTGAATTTATCAACAATTTGGGGAATAACTAACTGCGGAAAATGATTGTAAATATGTTGTTTCAATCTTTCTTTGAATTCAATAGCATAAGAACTAGACTGAAGCTCATCAACTATTCTGGTTCGATCATGTTCTGTCCATTTTGAAACATTTCCAGGCAATTCATCTGTTATCTCCTCAATAAATTCTCCAAAATTATTTTTAGCTTTCTTACAAGCCTGTATAATTTGCTCTTTATCGTTGGATTGTATTTGTATTCCTAATAATGCAGGCATAGTGCTTAGCTTGACAACTTGTAGATTTTCAATATCCGTTTTATATTCACCTAACTGCTCTAATAGCTTTTCCTTAATGCTTGCAACTGTTTTGTTCACAAATCGTGTTTCTGATTCCGGCCATTTTTTGTCTGAACGAAAAACATCAATGCGATTTAATATAAACAGCATTCTTGCCGGAGAACCACCCAAATCTTTTACTTGTTCCACAACTTCATCAAGAAGATTTTTCATTTTCTCTTGATCAGTTTCAGCACTATTATATGTAACAAGACACAACGCCTCTCGACATTGCCTTATAACGGCAGCGTTAGTTTCATCGCCAACATGAGATAGTCCCGGTAAATCCATAATCTTGATTTTGGTTCCTTTTGGCAACTCTAAGCCAACTTCATCAATGAATTTAAACGGGTAGCGAATGATAGATTGAGGACAAGCTAGGGATTGATTTTGATCACGATTATCAATATAGTTTCTCATCGTCTGATCTAAACGATCATAGATTTCCTCATCGCTAATGTTTCTCCACTCTCCACACTCCCAATTTGCCCCAGGTGTTTCGTGTATTACCAATGACTTTTCTTCTTGAAACTCAATTGTGACAACTCCTGCGCTCATTTCGCTAACTGCCGTAGGAACGATATCAGCACCACAGAGAAAATTAACAAGGGTACTTTTACCGCTGCTGGTTGTTCCGGTTGTAGCTAAGATCAAGGTTGGATTTTGTAACTCGTCAGTTAGAATCTCTAGTCCATCCTCCAGTTTAGTGGTCAAATCATTTATTTCTGCATGATAAGACTCAGGTAAAAGACGCATCATTTCAGCTTTAAAGCCTTTCCATGACGTTACTAATTGAGTAGATCTTCTCTCAACTAATCGGAAAATATCGTGTCTTGCATTAGCACCAAAATCTTCGTAATTCATAAATTCGCAACAAGTACGTCTGGTAGAAGCAAAAATACAGAAGGACTTTACAATGACAGTCTGACGCCGTTTGCCCGAATCTTAACGCAACAGCCTACAATAGTAACAAATTCTTAACAATTTTTCATATTAGTGCTCCCGGCCATAGTATTTTCCCCTGACTAACACCGTTTCCATGATTGTGACCCCCTAATGAGGAAATTTCAACCAAGCAAAAATCTGTTCGGTGGTCAGGGTGAGGTCTAGCCCCGAGAGCACAGGCAAAGCTTCTTGGCCATTATTAACCTCGGGATCGTCGGCGAAATAACACTGGGGATTTTGTTGGGGCGAAAACGTCATGATCGAACGGTCTTCAGGATTGATCAGCCAGCCCAGCTCACTGCCTTGCTCCAGACAGTAAAGAAGATTTTTCATTACCTTAGTCACACTTTGTTGGGGAGAAAGAATTTCAATCACCCAATCAGGGGCAAAGTCAATGGCTTGATTTTGGGGTTCTCCAACGGCATTCACCGGCCATCGATTCCACCCTAAAACCACAATATCAGGCACAATAGATCGATCAGGGAAGGTACACCGTAGCTCAGTAAACGCCAGGGCACTCTGGTTCGCTTCCCCCGCTAAATCAATCGCACTGGCTAATTTTAATTGCAGTCGGCTGTGGAAAGTTTTCGGCATAGGTTTTTGGGTAATCGTTCCGTTCACGTATTCCCAGGCCGGTGAATCTTCAATGTAGGGCAGGTTCAGAAAGTCGGATAGAGTCAGGCTGGGACTCGCAGTAAGCATGGTCACGGTCTCCGGGGGATAGGCTGATAGTGTTATTTTAGTTTGGCGATAGGACAATAGGAGAATTGCCGGTTGCATCCCATTTGATTACCCGAGGCCGCTTCCACCATTCCCCCCCGGATTGCGGCGATCGCCAAGCAGAACCGGCCCAGGGTATCCCGGCCTTTGCCCAATCCCTGTTGGAGAAAGCTGCTACCCGACGATAAAACTCGTAGTGATTGATGGCTAGTAGAAAGCGCTGTCTGTTATTTCCCAAGACGTTGCAGGGCATCGATGGCGATCGCCTGAAAATTGTCTAAGGTTGGTGATGACTGAGTAGGGGTTTGATCCAACCAGAGTAAATATTCCACATTTCCAGCGGGGCCAGTGATGGGGGAATAGGTTAGCCCTTTAAACTGCCATCCCAAAGATTGGGCCGATCGCCATACTTGGTCAATGGCCAGGGCTTGATCGTCGGGATTACGTACCACGCCTTTTTTGCCAATTTTTTCCCGTCCCACTTCAAATTGGGGTTTGACCAATAACACCACTTCCTTAGGCGGTGCTAACAGTTGCCAGAGGGGATCTAGCACTTTGGTTAGGGAAATAAAGGATAAATCCATCACCCCCAAATTCGGCCAAGGATTGTTTTCGTAAAGTTTTTTGGGGGTTAAGTGGCGAAAATTGACCCGTTCCCGCAAAATTACCCGCTCATCCTGCCGTAATTTCCACGCCACTTGCCCATACCCTACATCGATACCATAAACCTGGGCCGCCCCAGCTTGCAGTAGACAATCGGTGAAGCCCCCGGTGGAGATGCCGCCGTCTAAACAAATGCGACCCGTTACGTCAATGCCAAACTCAGCCAACGCTTTCGCTAACTTTTCACCGCCCCTGGACACATAGGGGGGTTTTTCGGCCACGGCGATCGCCGCATCAATAGCCGCTAAAGTACCGGGTTTGTCCCAGGTTTGTCCATTGACCTTAACTTCTCCAGCCCGGATTAAGCGTTGGGCAACGGCCCGGGAGTCACACAGCCCCCGTTCTACTAAAAGGGCATCTAGGCGTTGTTTACCCGCTTTTGCCATGGTGTTCTGCCTTACTGTGTGCCCTTAAACAAGCCTTGGGGACGAATAAATAAAATCCCAATCATTAAGAGTAACGCGACCCCCATTTTGTAGCTGGTGCCAAACCAAGGCACACTCACTTCCTGGGCAATACCAATGATTAACCCCCCGGCGATCGCCCCGTAGGGATTGCCAATGCCCCCTAAAATCACCGACGCAAACATGGGCAAAATTAAAAACCACCCCATATTGGGTCTCAGGGTGGTAATCAGTCCGTACATTGATCCGCCCAGGGCTGTTAATACCGCTGTAATTATCCAAGTCCAAATCACCACCCATTCCACGTTAATACCGGAAACTTTGGCTAAGTCGACATTATCCGCCACCGCCCGCATCGCTTTACCCACTTTGGTTTTTTGCAATAACAAATGCAGCGCAATCATCGCGGCGATCGCCATCCCAATGACCAGTAACCGATAATATTCCAGCTTAAGGCCCATAAAATCCTGGGCAGCAATGATGGGAACCTGATAATTTTGGTTACTCCCCCCCCAGATCAACAAAATTCCATTGCGGATAAATAATGCCAAACCAATGGAAATAATAATCAGGGTCGTAGAGGTGGCCCGCTTGTCCCGCATGGGTTTCCACAACAACCATTCACTCAGCAACATGGCGGCGATAGTTCCCCCACAACCAATCCCCATGGAGACCCAGAGATTCACCCCATTCGTATTGGTAAACCAGGTGAGATAGGCCGCCAGGGTCATAAAATCGCCGTGGGCAAAATTCGACAACCTCAAGATGCCGTAGG
>JAYKJI010000280.1:0-2931 GCA_035285405.1 Snowella sp.
AATAGCCCTAAACATAGCTTAATCAAAAAATACCTTAATGATGTGGTTAAGGCCTGTGGAGAAAAAAATAAAGAGATAGCCGATCTGGTGTTGTACTTATTAACTGATGAGGATTACAAAAGACCGCTCAAAACCTTGAAAGATTTTAGGGAAACTATCGAAGATAACGACGATATTCGATTGATTTTAGTCTTGGATATTTTTGTTCAATCAAAGCTAGTCGTAGTTTATAAAGAAACATCGGAAAAACAATACCAACTCCTGCATGATTATCTATCACGACTGATTCGAGAGCAATCGAAAGCGCGAGAGGAATGGTACAGGGCAAAGATTGATAAAATTTCCAGAGAAGCGGCAGCAGCCGAAGCTAGGGCAGCCGCTGCCGAAGCCAAAGTTAAGCTACAGATAGATTTAGACGAGGCAATCAAGGCAAAAAACGAGGCCGAACATCAGACAGACAAGGCGAGAAAAAAATTATCTGTGGTTGGTGCAATAGGTTTGATAACGACAATTGGCGCAATCATGTCGGGGTTGGCTTGGATAACTAGCGATCGTTTAACCAAGCAGAATAAAGCAGAAATAGATGGTGCGAGGGTCATAAAAAGTTTTAATTCAGGCTATGGGAATTTAGAGAACTTGTTCTTTCGCGCCTGGCAAGCTGGACAACAGTTAAACGAACTTGTGAAGACTAATTCTTCTCAAGGATTTGATAGTTATCCGACGACATCCCCTTTATTGGCACTTCAACAAACTTTCGAGAATATAGATAAACAGGATATTTATCGATACGATCTAGGCAAAGATGATAACGGTAAGTCTAGTAACATCATGGATGTTAATTTGCAACCAGATAAAAATATAGTTACTACTATTCATACTAATGGTCAAATTCTACAACGCCAGACTGATGCACAGGGAAACTACTCAAAACAGAAAGTGAAAGAACTTGCCAATATTTCTAATTTTACCTTTCAAGGTAAGAAGATAGAATTGAAGCAAATTAATCGCATTATTTTTAGTCCTGATGGGCAGAAAATAGCCCTAGTGATCGGGGATGGAAATAGACAAATAGTTCTGATTTGGAAAAATTGGGAATCGTCCCCAAAAGAACCAACCCAAAAAGAACCAACTTATCACTACGAGCATCCGGGTAATGTCAATCTTCTCAAGTTTGACCCAAATTCGCAATGGCTGATGACAGTATCGGGATCTCAAATTATTTTATACGATACAGTCAATCAGACAAAAAGAGAATTCCTCTGGGAGATATCGCCAGAAAAACCGGTAAAAAACAGAATTAGTTTAGAAGATGTGACATCCCAAAAACATAGCCGATCATCTCGACAATCATCGGGAAATCCATCACCGATAGTTTTGAGTGCGGATCTTAGCCACAATAAGAACAATCCAAAACTAGCTTTAGGATTTAACAGTGGTGAAACGGCGATAGTTGATTTAAATAACTTAGCGAAAATTAGGACTATTCAGATCCAAGTACAAAGAGGGGTAATTGCTCTAGATTTTAATTTCGATACGCAGCTTTTGGCGATCGGCTTTGAAAATGGCAGTCTAGTCAATTTCGACTTGACAAATAATGAGATGAAATCATGCCCATCGGAAGGACTTTTCAGTAAAGTTGAATTTATGCCCGATAATCTTCTAGCAATTGGCTATAGAAATGGCCTGCTAAAAATTATTCGTAGAGAATGTCAGAAATTATTTCAATTTAAAGCCCATGACCGCGAGATACAAGGACTGCAATTATCTGGTGATCGTCAATGGTTAACTACCAATTCAGAACTAGAAGTGCGTCGCTGGAAACTAGACCCACGCCAAGAATTTGCTGTTAATCCTAAAAATATCTTAAATCAAGCGAGCTTGAGCAGTGATGGTAAGCTATTAGCCACTGCCACCAATAGAGGAATTGAACTCTGGAATTTATCTGATCAAAAAGAACCAGATAAACAATTTTACTCCCAAAACAAGTCTAATGGAAATACTGATCCGATAACCAGCATTAGTTTTCAACCTAACAATAACCAGCCAGACCTTTTGGCCACGGGTTCCCTGGGGGGAATTCTTAGCCTCTGGAGGTTCCAATCACAAACTAACCACAGACTACGGGATCAAGCAGAGGTTTCTGTGCCTAATTCTGACCAGCCAAATTCACATATCTGGAGTCTCACCTTTAGTCAAGATGGATCGTTGTTAGCAACCGGTTCCCGGGACGGTTCCCGGGACGGTATCATTCAAATTAGGAGTGTGGCGGCTCTCTTGAAAAATGATACCACTCCTCTTTGTCGAATATCTATCAATAGTGAAGTATTGAGTATTGCTATTCGCCCCGATAATCAAGAAATAGCTATAGGTTCAGCCAATGGAGAAATTTATTTATTGAATTTACTTGATAATGGCGGATGTGTTTCTAATAAACAATTGGAACCTAAAAAGGATTTTAGCCATTTTGCGGCGGTGGTCACTGTTCAATACATACCCTATAAAGATAATCAATGGTTGTTGGCAACAGGTTCCGATGATCTAACGGCTCGTCTGTGGAGCCTCGACGGTAAGGAAAAAGTTAGATTTGAAGATCATGATGGCTCCGTAAGAGGAATTGCTTATCTTCCCAAAGACAAAGTTTTGGTGACCGCTTCCGATGATCGTTCGGTGCGATTATGGACTTGGAAAGATGATCTCGAATCAATAGACAGTTCACAACCACTAAGTGGAGAATTAATCGCAAAACATAATGGTCATATTCGACCAATCAGAGGTATTTTCTTCCGAGACCAACCTCGTCAACTCATCTCCATATCCACTGCACCTAAAATTCGTTTCTGGCCGATTCCAGAAAGTAAGGATTATTTACATTCGCTAATGGATAATGCCTGTAAAGAAGTTCCTAATATGGAAGAAAATAAGCAAGAAATG
>JAYKJI010000281.1:0-4153 GCA_035285405.1 Snowella sp.
CTTTCCTTCAACTAATCCCGGCGATCGGGACTGAAACTATCGGGTCTTTCTGAGGGGGAACGTCAAACAGGAAAAGCTGCTTTCCTTCAACTAATCCCGGCGATCGGGACTGAAACATTTGAGAAAAATTTTTTGGATACTGGAAAGTCAGCGCCCATTCTCAAATCTGCGCCTAAACTCCTAAATTACTTGCCACCAAATTTCACCCTTTGCACAAACCTGATAATGAAAGACTTGCTACATGACTCTTCCCTCTTTCCTTTATCCTAAATTTCGTACTGTCCAGTAAGAATGATTAACCAAACTTATCAATCATTGTTTTTGCTCGTTTATAGTTGGCGATCGCCTGGCGAAATTCAGCTTTTTCTTTAGCTTGTTCAAGAATAGATTGCTGAACGTCAATATTTTTTTCATAAAACTCAAACAAAGCTTCAAATAACACCTCACGACCTAAACCTTCTTTTGCACAAATCTTAGCAACCCTATCTAATAATTTAGACTCTATACGAAATGTTGACTGTTTTGTTGTAAATTCTTTCAAAGATTTATTTATCAGTACAGACTCTTTGCTCCTATCTGTCTGGAATTCTATATTTTTTTCTTCTGGACTTCTAGATATCGAGGTATCTACACTTCCTGAGTCTAGAGATATGCTTCTTTCAGGCACAGAAGGACGTTGACGATTTTTAAGACGTTCCAGAGCATCATTCATTTTCTAAAGCCTCCATGATTTTTTCAAAAGGATACTGCAAATCGGAGTAGCCAAGCTCAACTAAAGTCTGACCCTGCCGTATTGCTTTTTTATACTGTTCAGACTCACGAATAGAAGGAAGAATTGGTATATCAGGAACTAATTCCTTCATGGCCATAATATTTTCTTTACTTTCAGTGGTTTGAGTATTTCCTACCCAACGATCTCGAAAAGGAATGATGCCTAAGACTTGACCTGTAAAAGCCATTAACTTAGCTTGCTCATCTAAAAAATCTAGAGTATCAATTAAGGAATTAACTCCCTTAGTTGCTGCTTCGCTAGGAATCAGAATAAAATCAGCGGCTCCAACAGCCGATAAGCAAATTTGAGAGCGAGAAGGCTGAACGTCAATTAAAACGTAATCAAATAAGTTAGCAACTTCTTTAAGTCGAAGTTTAAGAATAAACGCCCCAGCCCCACTACTGCTCAAATAGTCAGATACCTTGAACAACCCCTTATCCGCAGGTAACAGAAAAAGATTCTCATACTTTGTCGGATAAATACCATCCTCTGAATTGACTACTCCTGTAAGAACTTCAAGAAGCGTAGGTTGGTTGGATATGACTTCATGGTTCAGATAGAACGTGAGATTAGCTTGGGGGTCACAGTCTACAGCCAAAACCGTTTTACCGGATTTAACCAGTAACATAGCCAGGAAAAAGGTAGTCGTTGTTTTTCCTTGACCGCCAGCTAGCGAGACACAGGCGCAAGTTTTCACAAGGATTTCAGTAATTTAAGACATCAGAGTAGCAGGAATTCTACAAACCAGCATATCAAGAAATCTAGAATAACAGAATAAAGAGTTTCTTGAAGTCTATATGTCTATATGTCTAGATACCTGGACTTAAAGAATCTGGATATATAGATTTATGGATGTGTTGCCAAAATAAAGGGTCAACCCCCAACCCCGGAGATTAACCCAGCCTTTAATTGTAAAGAGTTTTAGTGAACTAACAGGACTAAGTCGCCAAATTACGATACAATTTCCCCAAATGACGAAAGACCCCTCTGCAGCCAAACTTTGGAGTCTTTCAAAAAAAATATACAATTAGCCCTTCAAAGGAGGGGGGCTTTGCTATGAAATATCAAACAAAAGCTACGACCATCTTAACAAACGTTGATCAATTTGGGAAATTCAATATCCTAGATTACCTGGAAAATCTGGAAATTATTAAGGAAACCCCCGCAGAGATAGAGATTCACTGCCCTGCCTGCCAAGCCAAGAATTTCAAGATCGACAAAAAAGAGGGGAAATACTACGGCTATTCCTGCGACTGCATGGGGAGCGAAGCGGGCAAAAAGGAAATCATTAAAGCCGTTCTGGGACCCGACTGGCAAGAGCACAGCCACCATCCACGCCCCAACCACATCCAGAAACCCAATAATCAGCCAAAAACAACGCCCCCAGAAATCAGTAAAATTCAGAGCAGTGAACACGGGCTATGTGCCAACCTCGACCCCAAAGCCAATGACACCATCAGCCTCGGCAAACTAGCATCCATTCCCCAGGATTACCCCGCCCCTATAAAACCTCGCTATATTCCCAAAGACATCATTGCCACCGCCCATAAAACTGGGGCAACCCAGAACCAAATCCAGGAAATTACCTATCAATATTCCCCGACCCAATTTGTTAAACGCTTCCAATGGCCCAACAAAGAAAGCAGCAAAGGACACAGTAAAAGCTTCCGTCAGTGCCACATCAACGACCAAGGGAAAACCATTTGGAAAAAAGGAGAAGGGGATTGGCCCTTGTATCGGCAGACAGAAGCCATTGAAAGCGGCGGTTGGATACTATTCCAAGAAGGGGAAAAATGCGTCGAAGCCAGCCGATCCCTAGGCATTGCCTCCGTCACCCCCCAAGGAGGAAACTGGGATAAGGTCAATCTTAGTCAATCCCTTAAAGCGCTCCAAAACGCCAATGTCCCCGGCATTGTGTTTATAGCAGACAACGATGAGGCCGGCGTGAAAAAAGCAACAAGCCTTCTCAAAGCTAGTTTAGACATAGATTTTCCTGTTATCGTTATTCCGATCACCCGATTCTGGTCTGAAGCACCGGAGAAAGGTGATTTAGCAGATTGGATTACCTGGGGGAAAACCAACAACATGTACGACCCTGACTTCATTCGCCGTATCGAAGAAGAAATACACCGCACCGTCAACGAACGGGAAAAACTGGCGGCCCTACCGCCCATACCGCAATTAACTAAAGGGCAACAACTCAAACTAGAAATTAAAGCTTGGCAACAGGAAACGGACATCGCGGAACGGGAAATTCGCAAAGTCGAAATCTGTTGTCAATACCAGATTAGCGGGCGAGCCTTTGATGCTATTGCCCAATCCCTAGAGTTGGATTACATCCAAGCCCAACACAATAAACATCACATTGGTAATTTCATGGGTTTACCAACCAAGGGAACACCGATCCTTGCCCCCGGCATTCCCGCCATAGGGGTAACAATCCTAGCCGGTCTACCAGGAACCGGAAAAACTACCTTAGCCTACGATTTGGCCGGTGCAGTCTTGATGGGGGATGAATTTTTAGGAGAAGTCCCCACCCAAAAAGGTTCTGTCCTTTTCCTCGCCTGCGATGAACCCTATGCCCACGTACAGGATAAATTCATTAATCGGGGAATTGCTAACGTCGAATCCCATCTAGGAACCATCATCACTGATTGGACAGTACGGGAATGGAGTGCCCTAGAATCTACTGTCGATGAGATGAGACCAAATCTGGTAATCGTCGATAGCTTTAATGGCATTCACGAAGATGATCGCTTTGATGAAAACTCTGCCGCCGCTGCCAACACCATCAAAAAGCTAGAAAAACTATCCAGCCGTTATAGCGTCCCCATCGTTGTCATTCACCACATCAACAAATCCAAAGAAAATCGGGGCGTCAATAAATTACGGGGCAGTTCGGCGATCGCCGCTAGTTGTTCTTCCATCCTGATATTGGAAGGAACCGAGGGAACGTATAAAACCCTTAGCCAGCCCAAAATCCGGGGCAGTGAGCCCATTAATCTAACCCTAGAAGCTGACTTTGAGTTTGGTCGCTTTAAAGTCGTGTCCGGCAACCTAGCGGATGAAAACACGAAATCCTTAGCGCAACGACTCCTCAGTTTCTTCGAGCATCATCCCGGTACCCTGTTTGAGATGGTTGAGTTACGAAATCATTTTCCTAGTGAAGACCGCAAAGTCCTGACGAACTCCCTTAATCGTCTCGTCAACCGGGGACACATTATTAAACAACCGTCTAAAACTAACCTCCGGTCCAAGGTTTATGGTATTAATTGTACTGATAATCACCCCGTTGATGATTTACCACTCCCCCCCCCTATTAACCCTTTAAAAGAATTTGATGATAAAACTCCTCAAACTATTGATATAAAAGAGATAGAG
>JAYKJI010000282.1:0-16747 GCA_035285405.1 Snowella sp.
GAATAATAGATACGCCTTAGTTCATCCATCGCAAAAGCAATGACTGTGCCTTTGTGGTTAACCTGGACGGTGTATTGATACTTGCGGTCAGTGTAGGTCTTGAGAAAATTATTGAGAATCGTCATAAGAACAAAGCCAAAATAATAGTAAAGAAGATATGAGATCTGGTTTTTAGACCGTGGAAAAGAGCTCAGAGGAATAAATTTCTCTGCCAAAGGAAGAATAGAAAGCTGTACAGAACCTACTTCGTTTATTGTCCGAAATCTATCTGTCCGCTTTACCCAAGTTATTTGAATTTTCTTAGGTTAATCCTAATTTTTTCGCCATCGCAAAAAAATAGCTTACTAATTAGCAATGGCATTATCAATTAGCTCTGGATTGGTTAGCCAATTAAGTCCGATGCCTGTTCTCCTATCCTGTCTCTACCGACTTTGATATAGGAGTTTTATGGCTCAAAACTTTGTTGATCTCTGCTGATATTAAAACTATCGGCTATGCTGATCAACAGTGTATTTACCTAAAAAATAAATGCCATAATTACGTAAGTAAAAATGCGTATTAATTCACGTCCTATACTCATAAAAAGAGTAAAAAATAAACTCAGAAATAGAAGCCAAATAGTTAACGCGATGTGTAACTTAAACGAAGCCGACACTAAAATATCAAATTGCAAAGTGTCTGGATTATAGCGGGTAAACTAGCGACAGACAGTATGAGCCAAAGGCTTGCGATTAATACGACTCGTCAGATGCTACACCACATATCTCTAGACCAAATCCGGTGATGTTCTAAACCTGTAGAATGAGTAATAATAGATAAATGTAAAGCTCAAAATTTAGTTTACTGTAAATTTTTTGTTGATTATATCTAATGCGACGGCAGAAGTTTTAGGGCAGTGTGACTCAGGATAAGCTATTTACGGGTAGATTAATTTTGATTAACCAAAGTCCAGATCATCATAATCTGGACTCACAATCTTGGCAGAATTTGCACTAATCGTTTTGGGGAGAAATCTGCAAATTTGGGGCCACGGTTCCACTCTCTTCGGGCACTTGACTGGCTTGACCCTTGGGCTGTGCCGTTGCTGAGGGGCCAGAGTTCCCACCGCCACCTTTTAAGAAACGCTCTTCAATCTCTTTGATCAGACTGTACAAAACAGGGACAAGGAAAAGACTCAGCATGGTGGAAATCAAGTAACCGCCAAAAATAGCCGTTCCCAATGACCAACGACTCATGGCTCCTGCACCCGCCGCAATTACCAAGGGCCAGAAACCCACTAGACCCGAAATTGCTGTCATTAAAATCGGTCGTAAGCGTTCCTTGGCCGCAAAGGCAGCCGCTTTAGGAATACTCATACCTAAGTCCATCGCCTGATTGGCAAACTCCACGATCAGAATGGCATTTTTACTGGCCAGACCAATTAACATTACTAGCGCGACCTGGGCATAGACATTATTATTGACTGTTGGCCATAAAGCACCAGTGGCAACCTGAGCATTGGCACGTAGCAGAATTGCTCCCATCGCTCCCAAAATAGCTAGGGGAACGGTCATCATAATAATGGTGGGATCAATATAGCTTTCGTACTGGGCAGCTAAGACGAGGAACACCATGATAAAAGCTAGACCAAAGATGATCGGAGCCGCACCACCGGACTGTTTCTCTTGATAACCTGTCCCGTACCACTCATACCCCATGGAGACGGGCATGATCTCCTTGGCTAATTTTTCCATGGCCATCATCGCCTGCCCCGTACTATATCCCTGGGCTGGTGAAGCCTGAACATCAACAGCCGGATAGATATTAAAGTGGGTGACAATGGGAGGATAGTTAATTTGCTTAATATTGACGACGTTACTCAATTGTACTAAAGCACCATCGCGCGATCGCACATAGAGACGGCTCATGTCCTGGGGATTAGAGCGAAAACTCCCCTTTGCCTGAGCATAAACCTGATAGAGACGACCCCCTAAAACGTACTGATTGACGTAGCTCGATCCCATATAAACGCCTAGAGTCTGGAAAATACTAGAGACATCAATATTTTGAGCATTGGCCTTATCGCGTTGTACCGAAATTTCAAACAAAGGAGCCGAAAAAGTAAACTGAGTAAAGATCGTTCGAGGGTTGAGTTCAGGGAGTTTTCGGGCCGCCGCCATATACTTTTGGATGTTTTCAATAAAGACATCCATCGGCAGATCGCCTCGATTTTGGAGGTAGAAGTCTAAGCCCCCAGTGCTACTTAGCCCATCCACCGGTGGAGCATTAACCGCAATGACCTGGGCCCCAGAAATTTTCATCGACAATTCTCGGTTGATATCCGCTAATAAAGCAAACACCGATTTTTTCTGGCCAGGTCGCTCTTCCCAGTTTTTTAACTTGACAAAGTAAAGAGATTTACTACTATCATTGCCTAAAAAACTAAATCCTCCCATTCCCAAAACGTGTTCAACTTCTTCGCGTCCTTTAACAATGGTAATAACCTTGCTAATAATGTCCTTTGTATATTCAATGGATACTCCTGGTGGCGAGTTACCTAGGATAAAAAAGTAACCTTGATCTTCTTCAGGAATAAATCCTGTCGGTGTAATACTATAAATCCAAGCGGTTCCCACCAGAGAAGCGATAAAGAACGGTAAGACTAACAAACGAATGGCAATTAAAAACTCTACTATCTTTCCATACCCTTCCCGAATCCAATCAAAAAAGCGATTAAACCAGTTAAAGAAAATGGCAAGAGGGCCATGTTTTTCCTTGGCGGGTCGCATCAGAATGGCAGACATACTAGGGGAAAAGCTGATGGCATTAAAGGTAGAAATGGCCACAGAGAAAGCCATAATCAAGGCAAACTGTTTATAAACAATCCCCGTTGTACCTGGAAAGAAGGTGACGGGAATAAACACGGCCATTAAAACAATCGAGGTGGCAACGACGGCTCCCGTTAACTCATTCATCGCATCCAAGGCTGCCTGCATAGGCCGCATTCCCTGGGAGAGTTTAGTTTCGATCGCCTCTACCACCAGAATCCCATCATCCACAACCAGACCCGTGGCTAGAATAACCCCAAATAGCGTTAACTGGTTCAAACTAAAACCAAAGACCAGGGCAAAGGCCATGGCTCCAATTAAAGACACGGGAATGGCGATCGCCGGAATGATTGTAGTACGCCAGTTTTGAAGAAAAACGAAGATGACCAAAAATACGAGCAGAATAGCTTCAATTAAAGTTTTCTGAGCTTCGTCCAAGGAAGCCGTTACAAAGAGAGTATTGTCCGTTGCGACAGCCGCATTCAAACCAGGTGGAAAAAGCGGTCTCAACTCGGCTATTTTTTCCCTTACTAAATCGGCTGTATTAAGTGCATTGGTTCCAGGAAGTTGATAGATTAAAAAAGCCACCGCCGGCGCACCATCAAAGAGGGACACCTGTTTATAACTTTGGGAACCCACCGAGGCGTAACCCACATCTTTGATTCGGATCAAGGTTCCATCTTCTCCTGCCTTGACTACAATCTCTCCCGCTTCCTCTGGACTGACAAAACGACCTAGCACCCTCGCGTTAATCTGAAATTTTTGACCGGCATCCACTGGCGGTAGGTTAATTCCCCCTGCCCCAACTTGAATATTTTGTTGTCGAATGGCGTTAACCACATCCAATGCGGAGAGGTTACGGGCGGCCAGGGCATCGGGGTCTAACCAAAATCGCATGGCATAAAGACCCACCCCAATAATCGCCGTACTCCCAACTCCATTCAACCGTTTAATTTCGTTATTGACGACACGATCAACAAAGTTACTAATAAAGAGATCGTCGTAGATAAATTTACCTTCCGCATCTTTTTCCGAATAAAAGCCGTAGGCAATGGTAATCGAGGGAGATTGCTTTTGCGTAACAATCCCCTGACGGTTTACTTCCTCTGGCAAGCTAGAAGCAGCGATCGCCACGTTATTTTGGACTAAGACCTGAGCAATATTCCGATCCATTTCCACCGGAAAATAGACGTTAATCGAGCTTGACCCCGTATTGTCGGTCGAGGAGTTCATATAAATGACTTGCTCTGTCCCGTTAATCTGTCGCTCTAGTACTGTTGTTACATTCTCTTCCGCCGTCTTGGCATCGGAACCAACGTAACTGGCCGAAACCGTCACCTGCTTGGGGGCCAAATCGGGCAATTTTGCTAACGGTAATAGGGGTAAGGCGATCGCGCCCAATAAAACGATAACAATGGTGCAGACCGTCGTTAGAACCGGTTTTTTAATAAAATTATCGGAAATACTTAGTAACATAGGATAGAGGAAAGACCTTAACCGAATACCGAAGGAAACTCGTTAACTCAGACGAACGAATCAGTCCTTTAGATCCCACCGAGGGGAAAAGTGATTTGCCTAATATCTTACGAGAATTTTGGGTAATCCGAAAAATCTGGTTATTTTATTGATGGTTTATGGATCGTTCATAGATAGTTTATAAGTATTCTCATGTCTCCGCTTCCCCATCCAGATTCAAGCCTTTTATCCGTTCGTTGTGCTGTGCTGACCATTAGTGATACTCGCACCCCAGACAGCGATCGCAGCGGCCAGTTCATTCAACAAGCCTTACAAGCGGCTGGCCATTATCTGGAATCCTATCTAATTTTGCCCGATGATCCTAACCAGATTCGAGCAGCCCTACAGCAATTAGGGTCTATGCCTGAACTAGATGTTATTCTTTGCAGTGGAGGAACCGGCATTTCCCCCCGTGATACGACCTACGAGGTGCTAGAAAGATTACTAGAAAAAACCTTACCCGGCTTCGGAGAATTATTTCGCTTTTTGAGTTATCAAGAAATTGGCTCCAGGGCGATCGCCTCCCGTGCAGTTGCAGGCACTTATCAGTATAAACTCGTATTTTCTTTACCAGGGTCAACAAAAGCGGTTCAATTGGCCATGGAAAAATTAATTTTGCCTGAATTAAATCACTTAATCAAGCAACTGCATGGCTAAAACTGTTAGGAATCAGCGCATCATCCATCCCGCAACCACTCCACTCTTCTCTACATCCATCAATTTGATAGAGTAATCTCATCACTAGACACTTAAGTAACTCCTGGGTTGTCTTTCTCTTGAATGACATTTGATAAAGATTTTAATTGTTATTATCTGCCTTCAAATCAAAGAAAAACTGTCATCATCTGTTATCTCTAACGTTAAAAAAATTCACTATACTGGAAATCGTTAATAAATTTTTGCTCAATGACAGCGATGCTTCCCAATTCTGCTCTTCCCTTTATTTACGATCAACTCAGTCCCGTTACTAGTTTAGAAAATTTTTGGAATCTCCTTGATATCACCTTGAGAACGCCATACAGCGATCAGACAGTGGCAAAACTAGGCGATCAGTGGCAATTAAACAATGTTGGTCTCAGTTCTCCTGGCGAGTCAGTGAGTGATCCGGTTCTGGGGACAGCGATCGCCGTCCAGGTCATTAACCCGAATACCAGTTATTTAGCGATGAATTTTGCTGGAGGAGGCAGATCGGAAAGCTTGAGAGCAGCTTGGTGGGAAAAATATAATTATTTGAGTGATGCTCCGGTGAATTCCCTGGCTGATACAGGAAACGAAGGAGTGATTTTTACACCCCCTATATCGTCAGTAAGACTGGGTAGTGGCATACCGTCAATCATCAAAGCAGAGAATAGTAACACCAGAGTCGCTAATGGCCCATCTCTTCGGGTCTTACAGAGTGAACCGACCAAATTTTGGACAAAGCTTTTGGGTTCCTCCTTCTATGACTACGCCACTGCCCTAACAACCGGCAACGATGGCGCAATTTATATGAGTGGTACAACAGGAGGAAATCTGGACGGTCAGACCAACAATGGGTTAAGTGACGTATTTATTACCAAATACAATACCGACGGCAGCAAAGTTTGGACGAAACTATTGGGAACAACCGGCGAAGAAGAGGCCAATGCCCTCACCACCGGCAAAGATGGAGCTATTTATGTCAGTGGCTATACAGAGGGAACCCTGGATGGGCAAGTTAATCGAGGGTTGGGCGACGTATTTATTACCAAATACAATACTGACGGTACGAAAGTCTGGACAAGACTATGGGGTTCGGTGAGCTACGATCAAGCCAGCGCCTTAACCACAGGAAACGACGGTTTAATCTATGCCAGTGGCTACACCCTAGGTAGCGTAGATGGTCAAATCAATAATGGTGGCTACGATACTTTTATTAGCAAATATAACTTGTCCGGAACTAGAATTTGGACAAGGATGCTGGGTTCTAGCAGCGATGATTATTCTAGTGCTCTTACGACGGGCAGTGATGGCTCTATCTACCTTGGCGGCTATACATTTGGGGATCTTGACGGTCAGATTAATAACGGTAGCGGTGATGCTTTTATTACCAAATACAGTATAGATGGCACGAAGGTCTGGACAAAATTACTCGGTTCATCGAGTTATGACAAGGCCTATGCTCTAACCACGGGAAATGATGGAGCGATCTACATCAGTGGCTATACCGAAGGAAGCTTGGATAGTCAACTTTACAATGGCAACGGTGATGCCTTCATTAGTAAATACAACGCTGATGGTACAAAAGCCTGGACAAAATTGCTAGGTTCCACTGGCTACGACTATGCCACGGCTTTAACGACGGGGAATGATGGAGCCATCTATGTTAGTGGCTATACCCAGGGCAGTTTCGATGGTCAGACCAATAGTGGCGGTGTTGATAACTTTATTGCTAAATATAATCCCGATGGCACAAAAATCTGGACAAAGCTTTTTGGTTCCTCCAGCCATGATTATGACTATGCCTTAACTACCGGCATTGATGGTTCAATCTATACCAGTGGTTATACCTTTGGTAATCTCGATAATCAAGTCAATAATGGTTCCAGCGATGCTTTTCTCGTGAAGTATCAAGGAAACACGGATGCAACCAAGTCTCAAACAAATTTACTGGGTACAACCGGTAATGATCTGATAACAGCCTTGGCGATCGCTGGCGATGGCTCTTTCTATGGCAGTGGCTTCACGGAAGGTAGTCTAGATGGTCAGATTAATAACGGATTACAGGATGCCTTTGTCATTAAGTACAATGCAGACGGCACAAAGGCTTGGACACAATTGTTGGGATCAACGGGCAACGACGTAGCTCAAAGTCTGACAACGGGGACAGATGGGGCGATCTATGTGGGGGGCTATACGAACGGCAATCTGGACACCCAAATTAATAGTGGCTTACAGGACGCTTTTCTAACTAAGTACAATACAGACGGCACAAAAGCCTGGACACAACTTTTAGGTACAACCGGTAATGATGGGGCCAATGCCCTCAGAACGGGCAACGATGGTGCAATCTATGTCAGTGGCTATACCGCCGGTAATTTGGAGGGTAAAACTAATAGCGGTTTACAAGATACTTTTCTGACTAAGTACAATACAGACGGTACAAAAGCCTGGACGCAACTGTTGGGATCGACTAATGATGACGTGGCCAATGCTCTCACCATTGGCAATGATGGCACGATTTATGTCGGCGGCTATACCTTGGGGAATCTAGATGGTCAAAGTAATGGTGGATTACAGGATGGCTTTGTCACCAAGTACAATACAGATGGCACGAAACTTTGGACAAAGCTCTTGGGAGCAACGGGAATTGATGTTATCTCAGCCTTAACGACGGGTAATGATGGTTCAATCTATGCCACTGGTGCGACAAAAAGTAATTTAGATGGTCAGATTAATAGTGGGGGTTACGATGTCTTTCTGACTAAGTACACTGTGGATGGCACCAAGGTCTGGACAAAGCTTTTAGGAACAGCCAGTGATGACTATGCCTATGCGTTAAGAACAGCCAATGATGGCACCCTCTATTTGAGTGGTTATAGTGGCGGTAATCTGGGTGGTCAGATCAATAGCGGTAGCAATGATGCTTTTATTGCCAAGTACAATACTGATGGTACGATGATTTGGACAAAGCTTTTGGGGTCAACCGGAACGGATGTGGCCTCAGCTTTGGTTGCGGACAATGTTGGTACATTTTATGTGGGGGGTTATTCCAGTGGCAATTTGGATGGCCAAATCAATAGTGGTAACAATGATGCTTTTATCACTAAGTACCAGGAGGATCTTCCGACCCTTTCTATCAATGATGTTACCGTGCTTGAAGGGGTGGATACTAGTGCCGTCTTGACGATCAACTTAAGCAAGGTCAGTAGTCAAGCTATCAGTTTTAGTTATACGATCTCATCGCTGACAGCTACAGCAAATGCTGACTATACGAGTCAAACGGGAACCTTAACCATTGCCCCGAATAGTACTAGCACGACCCTAAGTATCCCTATTTTGGATGACAATATCAATGAAAGTGATGAAACTTTTATGGTTACGCTCTCCAATCCCATTAATGCGACCTTGAATGATAACCAGGGCATCGTCACGATTACCGATATGGTTTATAGCAGCGTGACCTACACCTTACCTAGTACTGTAGAGAATCTAACCTTGACGGGAACGGGCAATATCAATGGTACTGGTAACGATAACAATAATATTATCATCGGTAATATTGGCAATAATACCCTGACAGGAGCCGCCGGCATTGATACCTTAATTGGGGGTCTCGGCAATGATTCCTATACAGTGGATAGTACGATGGATGTTATTAATGAGAATGCGGGAGAAGGAAGTGACACCGTTCGTTCCTCTGTAACGTTTAGCTTGGCAACGCTTCCCAATCTAGAAAATCTGACCTTAACGGGAACGGGGGCAATTAATGCCACGGGAAATAATGGCAACAATATCCTCACTGGCAATAATGGCAACAATCTCCTGGAAGGCGGAGCAGGCAATGATTCGCTGGTGGGCGGCAGTGGGACGGATACGGCCTACTATTTAAACGCGCCTGCGAGTGTAACAGTGAATCTCACCACCGGCATTGCCAATGATGGCCAAGGTGGAACGGATACCCTTTCTCAAATGGAGAATATTCAAGGCTCTAGTACTGGTGGCGATAGTCTGACCGGTAACAGTGGCGTAAATATTATCTACGGTGACGGTGGCGCAGATATCCTAACGGGAGCCGGCGGTAATGATAGTCTCTATTTGGGTAGTGATCTCGTCAGTGATACGGTTAACTATGCGAATGGGGATGGCTCTGATAATGTCTTCAATTTTGTACGAGGCTTGGGAGGCGATGTCTTGAATTTTACGGGCATAACGGCGATCGATGTACGGGTGTCAGGCTCTAATACTTTGTTGAGGGTGGGTGATGGCATCTCCGGTAATACTGGCTTTGCAACGGGAGCCTTGTTATTAACGATTAACGGTACGACAGGTTTTAGTGCAACAGATGTGGGTGTTAATTTGCTAGGGGCAACCTTTGCGTTTAGCTAGTCGTTTTTCCGATGGAGAAGATAGCGATCGCCGTCTTAAAAGTAATACCTATCAAGATTAAGCGATCGCCGTTTTTTGTTTTTTCGGTAACAGTTGCCAAATGCCTAATGCCAGTTTAGACAAGGTTGGCAATAACTCCGGTTGCAATAAGTCCGGTGGAAATTTACTCATACGCAGCGTATTTTGAGCTAAACAAGTTTTCAAAAATAATTCTGGCGTAAGATCATCCATAAACATGGTTGCACTCGTCGCCGTAAAAGCTTGATCATCTCGCTCTGCTACACCCCCAAAAACATCAATTAATCCCTTAAGGGCGCGGCCATAATGCCAACCGGTTTTTAATGATCGTAAGGGCGCGAAACCTTGGCCCCGTTGAATTTGCAAATAGGTAAACCAATTGACAAAGAAAACAATGTGACGGGCTTCTTCATCTAAAATCGGATCAAATACTTGAAATATTGCTTCGGGCAAGTACTTGGCTTGATGGGCAATATCAAACATTCCAAAGGCAAAATAAGAGTCTAGACATTCTTCAAAACCAAAATCAGTAAAAGCCAGTTCAATATTATCGGCGATTTCAGCATTGTCGGGTTCTTCGATTTCAATGCCATAGTGTTTAATTAAATAGCCAATCAAACGACCATGACGGGTTTCCTCTCTGCCTTGAAGGGCGATCGCTTCTTTGAGAACCGGATCTTCAATGGTTCGGGCAAAACGACTGACCATAATGCCAGCTTTGCGTTCAGTGTAGAGAGCCTCTTTCCAAAAGGGAATGGCTTTTAAGCGTTCTAAAGCTTCACCTTCTAAGGTTGGCCAAGGGAGTGTTTCTGGTTCATAGTCGAGATGGCTATCAATAAAATGTTGACAGAACAATTTTTTATGTTCTTGGCTACCGAGTTTAAGCATCTTTACTAAAGCATTAAAAGCGAGGGTTAAGGTCGGATTTTTGGGGAACGAGTGGTTAAAAATAATCCCTAAATAATCTCTAAAGAAATTGCAAAAAGATTGATGTTTGATTAAACAACTGCGCCCTGATGACGTTCCTTGAGGTAAGCAAAAAATTCTTTCCCTTCTCGTAATCGTCGCACTAACATTTGCGGATCGCCAAGCATTTCTTTAACAATGGGAATAATCGCCTGTGGGCGGAAATAGAATTGTCGATACATTCTTTCTACTGCGTCCTCAATCTGTTTAGTAGATAAATTGGGATATTCTAGGGTCGAAAGTTGAATCCCTGAGGTTGCAATCAAATTTTGATTATTGTTGGTAAACCAGCCATTGGCTTGAGCCTGACGATACAACTCTGTACCCGGATAGGGAGCCGCAATCGATACCTGAATGGTGTGGGGACTGACTTCACAAGCAAAACGAATAGTTTCTTCGATGGTTTCCTGGCTTTCATTGGGTAAACCAATAATAAACGTGCCATGAACTGTGATGCCTAATTTACGGCAATTTTCCATAAATTTACGGGCAACTTCCAGTTTAATCCCCTTACGAATGCCGTCTAAAATTTCCTGATTACCGGATTCAAAACCCACCAGCAGTAAACGCAAACCGTTATCCCGTAGGGTTTTCAGCGTATCGTAATCTAAATTTGCCCTAGCATTACAACTCCAGGTCACTTTTAATTTTTTCAAATATTCACTAATCGCGATCGCCCGTTGTTTATCAATGGTAAAAGTATCATCATCGAACATATATTCACGGACAGAATCACCAAAAATCGCCTTAGCTTCTGCCATTTCCCGACCCACTGCTTCAGGACTTTTAGCACGGTAATTATGACCGCCGATGGTTTGAGGCCAAAGACAAAAACTACATTTTGCTGGACAACCCCGACCCGTATAAAAAGAGATATAGGGATGTAGTAAATAACCAATGAAATATTTTTTAATCTCTAAATCGCGGGCATACACAGGTAAAACGCTGGGCATAGCATCCCAATCATGAATTAATTCCCGTTCAGGATTATGTTTAATATTTCCATCCTTTTCTCGATAGCTTAAGCCTGTGATTTCACTATAGGGACGACCTTCTGCCACTTCTTGACAGGTATAGTCAAATTCATTCCGACAGACAAAATCAATGATCGGATTTGCTTTTAAAGTTTCCTCTGGTAAAACGGCAACATGGGCTCCAATAAAACCAATTTCGGTGTCAGGTTTTTGTGCTTTAATGGTCTCTGCACATTTGACATCATTGGCCAGGGACGGGGTGCTAGTGTGCATAATCACTAAATCGTAATCCTGGGCGATCGCCAGCACATCGTCAACGGTTTGATTATGGGGCGGCGCATCAATGAGTTTACTGCCCGGAACCAAGGCCGCCGGTTGAGCTAACCAGGTGGGATACCAAAAAGAGGTAATTTCCCGTTTAGCTTGATATCTTGCCCCAGCCCCACCATCGAAGCCATCAAAGGACGGGGGACTTAAAAACAGCGTCTTTTTCATTACGATTACTGGTAACTTCGCTCACACCAAAGGTTGTATCCCCATTAGTGTAGGCAATCTCTGGAGTTTTGACAATTGTAGATAGTGCCTTCCCTGAATTCATCATTGTGCAACGTCAGGTTTAGACCAGAAAACATTGCTCAAAAAGCCCAAAAAAGACCTTTGAGCTTAAACTTAATCGATAATCGCTATGCCTCTAAGGCGGGATAGTCTGTATAACCTTCTGGCCCCGCTCTGTAGAAAGTGGCAGGGTTCGGTACGTTTAAGGGGGCCCCTAACTTAATTCGTTTGGGTAAATCGGGATTAGCTAAAAAGCTACTACCAAAAGCAACGGCATCTAACTTCCCTTCACTAATGGCTGAAGCCGCTTCTGCGGGGGTGTAATTCATATTGCCAATGAGAATACCCTGATAATGATCCCGAATGGGCGTTAAGACATCGGTGTTTTGCTGCCCGTAGAGATCACCCCGCATCACATGGAGATAGGCTAGATTCAACCCATTGAGACGCTCGGCCAGCCAGATAGAAAGACCCACCGGATCGCTATCACTCATGCTGTTGTAACTGTTTAAGGGGGAAATCCGCAGGCCAACGAGATCGCTGCCCCAGACCAGACAAACAGCTTCTATCACTTCTAGCAGCAGACGGCCTCGGTTTGCGAGGGAACCTCCATAGGGGCCAGTCCTTTGATTGGAACCATCGCGTAGGAATTCATCGAGTAAATAGCCATTGGCTCCATGTATTTCTACCCCATCAAATCCGGCTGCTTTGGCATTTTCAGCTGCAATCTTAAAGCCAGCAATAATGTCGGGAAGTTCATCGTCTCTGAGTTCGCGGGGGGTCACATAGCTTTTTTTGCCCTCTGGTGTGTGAACTTCGTCACCAGTGATGGGAATGGGACTAGGTGCAACGGGTTGTAAGCCATTATTGAGCAAGGGATGACAGGCTCGGCCACCATGCCAGAGTTGGAGAAAGATTTGACCACCTGCCGTATGTACCGCCTGGGTCGTTTTTTGCCAACCTTCAATTTGGGCGGGGGAATAAATGCCTGGTTCTGTCCAAAAAGCGGAATTACCGGCCATAATCATGGTGGCTTCAGCAATAATTAAACCAGCAGTGGCTCGTTGGGCATAGTATTCTGCCATTAAATCACTAGGAACATGATCGGCAGAGGCTCGACAACGAGTGAGAGGAGCCATCAGAATCCGATTGGGCAAGGTGAGCGCACCAACTTGTAGGGAGTTAAAAAGAATGTCCATTATCTGAAAATACCTGTCTTTTATTCCTTGAAATGATAACGACAAAAAGATGACATTAGGATCTGAAAGTACGGACAGCAACCCCATTGAACCCATGACCCCTATTCCTCCGGTCACACCTCAAATTCTCTGTTTAGGGGAAATTCTGGAAGATTATTTAGCGGATCAAATGGGTTTTCCCTTAGCCCAGGTGGAATCCTGGACAGCTTATCCAGGCGGAGCACCGGCTAATGTGGCCTGTAGTTTAATCAAATTGGGCGTTCCTGCGGCTTTTATCGGTTGTCTGGGAAAAGATCGTTCTGGTCGTTTTCTTACCAATCTGTTAGTAACCCTTGGGGTTAATGTAGAGGGTCTTCAGTTCCAGCCACACTTACCGACTCGTCGGGTTTATGTGACTCGTTCTCTGGACGGCGATCGCCACTTTGCTGGTTTTGGAGAGATGGCTACGACGGCTTTTGCAGATACCGCTCTACAGGCTTCAGAAATACCGGAATCCCTGTTTACCAGGGCTCAATACTTAGTTTTAGGAACTATCCCTTTAGCCTATCCCTTCAGTCGTCAAGCAGTTAAACAGGCGATCGCCTTGGCTGAGTATCATCAAGTTGCCATTTTTTTAGATATTAATTGGCGACCTGTTTTTTGGCCCGATCCCCAGACAGTTTGGCCCTTACTTGCAGAAATAATGCCTTGGATCAACTGGCTGAAATGTACGGATGAAGAGGCCCAACTCTTTTTTCACACTACCGATCCTCAGACCATTCGAGCCACCTATCCACATCTTCAAGGGGTATTAATTACGGCGGGAGAACGGGGTTGCCATTATCAATTGGGAAATTATCAGGGTTATGTTCCTGCTTTTGAGGTTTCAGTTGCGGATACCACCGGAGCCGGAGATGCGTTTGTGGCTGGATTTCTGCATCAATGTTGTCAGTGGGGTAATCACGTCTATATGGATCCTCAATTAGCGCAACGGGCTGTCATCTATGCAAGTGCCGTCGGGGCCTTGACCACCACCCAGCCAGGTGCGATCGCCGCCCAACCAACACTAGAAACCGTTCAAAAGTTTATGCGGACGCATTGGGAATCTACAGTTTGCTGATAATGCGTTGCACAATATCCATCCCCGTTACCGCCTGCCATCCGAACAGACCCACCACCGTTATGTTCAACGTGATATGAAGATAACGCGCCAGATCATTGCCCTTTTGCATCCAGGGAACCAAAGCCGCCGCCGAGGTCATTAAACCCACCATACTTAACCCGACCAAAAGATGGGGGCCCACAAACAATTTGCCATTATTAATATAGGTAACAGCCATACCACCAATGGTTGCTAGGGTCATCATGGCCATCAAAATTGATCCCAAAATAAAGTGCTTACCGCGCACATCTTTTTGAATCAGTTCTTTACGAATCTCTTTATCCGCATTGCGAATTTTGCGAGCCTGAAAACCCAAGTACATCGCATAAAGAGCTAACCCCAAAAGTCCCCACATGACGAGGGGATGTCCGAACTGTGACCACACCTTTACGGAGGCCGGAATTTCCAATGCCATCGTCCTTGTCCATTAAAAAGTTACTTTATAAAACTTAACATAAGATTTGTTGTCTTCCGGCTTGTCCTAGCTTGGAATTTTACGACGGTTCAGATAAAGCCCTAATCCACTCAGGATGGATAGTCCTAGCAGGTATTTGACCAGATTGGGAATACTCGGATTGGGAGAAATAAAGCCTTCGATCGCCCCCGCAATGACCAGAAGTGGTACAACACCGAACATTAACTGAGCGGCTTGATAGCTATTTTGTTTGAGAGCATCGACTCGACGGTAGTTACCCGGCAACAGGATCGCTTTGGCAATTAATAGGCCGGCTCCTCCCGCTAGGAAAATAGCCGGTAATTCTAAGGCTCCGTGAGGAAAGACAAAGGCCCAAAAGGGGAAGGCCAATTGATTTTGTTCAACTAAGGCAGCGATCGCCCCCATTAGTAAACCATTGAAAAAGAGGGCATAGAGGGTAAAAAGGCCCGCAGTGATTGCGCCACCAACCATCCGAAACGTAACGGCCAGGTTATTGATCATAATGCCGCTAGAGGCTAGGGGTTCCATGCCCAGAATTGACCCCATCCACAATTGCTTCTGATCGCGCACTTTATGAATCAAGTCTTCCGGCACGACTAAGGCGAGAAAACTGGGATCTTGCCAACCGTACCACCAAGCAATCAGTCCTCCAAGGCTAAAAACACTGACGGCGATCGCAGTATAAAGCCAGGTTTGCTGCACAACGGTGGGAAATCGCCAGCGATAAAAATCTAAAGCGGCTTGCCATTCCTGGTGACGGGAGCCTTGATAAATTTGGTTATAGGCTCTAGCGGTTAAACCTTGCAATTTTTGCAGTAAAATCGTTCCGACTTGAAAGGTTTTGCCCCTGGCCAGATCCGCCGACAGCGATCGATAAAGACTGGCCAATTGCTGTATCTGCTCCCCCGATAGCGATTTCAGACTTTTCTTCTCTGCCTGATCCAATAATTGTTCAAGCTGTTTCCAATCCGACTCGCGGCGAGCAATCCAACGTTGAATGTTCATAAAAGTTAAGGAAAAATTAAGACAATAAAGAGGAAAAAGTCGTTTAAGATAACTAGGATAACGGGAAAGTTTTGATGAGGATTTTAAGGATGCCTAAAGATAATAATTTTCGGGCAACGGGGGAATCGCTAAGCGTTGGAAATGTGGTGAGTGCTGGGTTACGGATCTATCGAGATCATTTTAAACCTTATTATCTAGAAGCTCTCAGAAGTTATTTATGGGTTCTGGTTCCCGTTTATGGTTGGGCGAAATGTTTAGCGATTCAAGGATTATTAAGTCGTTTAGCCTTTTATGAAGTTTTGGAACAGCCGGAAAGTATTCCTGAAGCTCGGCTGCGAGTTAAGCCTAGACTGTGGAGTTTTTTATTAACGGGTCTTTTAATTGGCTTAATGGTTTTTGGTGGAGTGATTATTGCTGTTTTAGTAATGGGGCTGATTGCTTTATTTGTGGGATTTAGTGGTCAACGAGGTTCGCCCCTAGCAATTGTTTTTGTACTTTTATTCATTGTTTTGGTCTTCTTTTTTCTCTTTGGCTATATCTGGTTTTACTCTCGTGTTGCCCTTGCTGATTTAGCGATCGCCATTGAATCAGTGACTGATCCTGTCCAGGCAATCAAGCGTAGTTGGCAATTGACCCAAGGCTATGTGGTTCGCCTACAAATCATCTTTTTTGTGGCTGTGCTAATCACCTTACCAACCGCCATCATTGGTAATCTTGGTACTTTATTCCTAGGGGATGAAAGTCCTTTGGCTTCCCTCATTGATTTGATTTTAACCGTGGCCTTAGGCGCACTCCTAATTCCTTTTTGGCAAGCGATCAAAGCCGTCATTTACTATGATCTCAAAAGTCGTAAGGAAGGCTTAGGCTTATCTCTAACCGATGAAGCGTAAAGAAGTCTGCTGAAGGAAGTTGACATCCTCACCGCGCTGAAGCGACAGTGATTCCCATCTACCCAAACAAAGCTAATTGAATGGGTAATAGGCGGGTTGACACTTCATCGGAAGCCACTAGCAAGCTAGATTTACGCCGTCCTCTATGTCCGTTTTCAGTATCGGAAAGCCCTC
>JAYKJI010000283.1:0-15345 GCA_035285405.1 Snowella sp.
AAAACAATCATCCAGCGAAGCAATACCTAGATTTAGGTTATGTACCTCTCCACCACGCTCTGCGACAAGGAGATAAAACAATTTCTTGGTATCATAGTCCTTTAAGTACAGGCCAAAGCCAAGATAACTTAACCGCTCCTGTTGCTATAGCTGATGAATTAATGCGTTATGATCCTAATACGGGTATGTTTGATGTTTCCTACGCTATGGCTTGGCAGTTAGGACGAATGCTGACCCTACAAAATCAACCCCTGGCTGTGGAGATTTTTAACTGGAAACGCTCTAAAGCTCAAGATTTACATCAGATACAGCAACAAGTGCTGCACCTACCTTTCCAAAGCACAACTGAAACTAACGGGGATCTACCTACAGCGATCGCCAATTGGTTCCAAGATTTAGAATTGCTCAAAAACGTTCCCTTTAACTATTTGGTTCCCGATACACGGCTACTTCCCTCCGAATCTCTGCGCTTCTTTTGGATAGATTCCTATTGGGTTGACTGCTTACAAGATGGGGCTTTTAGTGTCGGACGAGTTACGAAAGAAGACTTGCGATTAGATGTTCAAACTCGCAGTTTAGAGCGAAACCTCGCCCCGTCTGATAAAACTATTACTGGCTTTTTGTTACATTCAGAAGTAGTGTCCGGTTGGCCCGGTTTAGAAATAGAAGGTTACGCCAATCCCGTAACCGGAACCGATTTTGTCGGGTCAGAGAATAAACTAACCATACTCCGAAGAGATCGGCTATCAGAAAATATCTTACTCTGTTTTTTTGCAGGGGAAGTCAAAACCCTTGACCTTTCACTTAAGGGATCAACCGTTAATTGTGGTGTAGATCCTGTAGATCCGATTAAAAAAGGAAGTCCGATTACAACAGTAACTAAGATTACTAAAGGACTACGAAACCTCGACGGTAGTCAGACTGACGGAAAAATAGATGTTCCCTTCCGAAATGAAAATCTAGGAGTGATTAATATTGAGCAAATGGCCAAGAGGCTCGAAGAAGGGTTAAAATCCACCTCCCAATTCACTTCTGCTCAATTTGCAGCAACCATGATTGAGGGATCCCCCAAAGTTAGATTTGTCGCCAAGTAAGGCCTTCTAACTAACCTTATTTGAAACATGGAAAGACCCTTGTAAGGGTGCAAGACTTGCGCCCTTATTTCTAGGGCAGACGCATCAAAAAAAAGTGGTATATCCTCAAGAACCAGCAGAAATAAATTCAGAACGATTTTGCGTCGTTTCAGCGATCAAATAAATTATCAAGAATTGTAAAGTTCTCTTGGTGTAAGGCTTTCAGAGCTATCAAATTTTGAATTTGGAATTGCTGCTCAAGAACGTTACAGGTGGATGGATAAGAGAAAATAAGCTAAAGTCCATAGAAGACAAAAGCGATGAAACTCCGCCTGAAATATAGACGGGTAGAATACTTTGCCGAAATAGAAGGCCCTCGCGTCGAACGAGCAAAATGACATAAACTCATTGATATTCTAACGATTGCCATCTTAGCCGTCATTTGTGGTGCAGAAGGTTGGGTAGTCATGGAAAACTTTGGCAAAGCTAAACATCTGTATAATTCAAGCGGAGAGACGATGGTCGGACAAAACAGAGTATGAGACTCGTTACCATATCAGTAGCCTGCCGAGTAATGCTCAAAAGTTATGCCAATTTGTTCGCAGTCATTGGTTGATAGAGAATTCTTTACATTGGGTTCTAGACTTGGCTTTCAATGAGGATGCTTGTCGCATTCGCAAGGATTTTGCACCTGAGAACTTAGTCGTCTTACGTTATACCGCTCTTAATTTGCTCACAAGGGAAAATACTCTGAAACTTGGTATCAGGAATAAATGGCTACGCGCTGGTTGGGACGAGGATTATCTCCTTAAGGTTTTACTCGGATCAAATGCATTGGCCCTGCTTGAATATTAAGTTTGTTTGCTGAAACTTGATTTATGTGTTAAGTTATGTTTCAAGGGGCATAACCTTTGACCACGCTGAATCGATTATTAGGAGGCGTAAAACCATGCTCTACCGTTCAGTCCACTCACTTCATCCCTACAGTTGCTGATTGAACCTTTAGAAATTTTGACCAAATAATATCGCCATCTGCCTTTAAGTCTTAGCAAGATCAGGATTTAGGCGTATTTGGAATAGACCGACTAATGTACCAAACAGAGAGGAGAATTTTGTTTAGGCATTTATTTCGGTTAGTTTACTCCTAGCTTGCGATGGGGATAAGCTCCAAATTTAACGCTAGATGGTTTAGACATCTCACCTCAACCATAGGAGGCTGCATCATGAATTTACAGGGAAAGACTGCTTTAGTAACAGGAGCATCCAGAGGAATTGGCCGGGCGATCGCCCTTGAATTAGCTCTATCAGGATTACAACGTTTGATTGTGGTGGCTCGGAATCAGGAAAATCTAGTTCAACTGGCTCAGGAAATTGCACAGATCAATGCCAACATTGAGGTTGTGGTTCTGCCGTTAGATCTCACGCAACCAGTGATGGTGAATACTGCGATCGCCAAAACCTGGCGGGATCATGGGCCCATTCATCTTCTGGTTAACTGTGCCGGAGTTGCCCACCAAAGTTCCTTTTTAGAAAGTCGTTTTCCAGAGGTCTATCAGGAAATTTCGCTGAATCTATTGGGACTCTATGCCATTACCCGTTGTGTCGCACGGCGAATGGTTTCTCACAAAGAAGGAACGATTGTCAATGTCTCCAGCTTAATGGGGAAAGTTGCCGCTCCGACGATGGCAACCTATTCTGCGACAAAATTTGCCATTCTAGGTTTTAGTCAAGCTCTCCGCAGTGAACTGGCGGCCCATAATATTCGGGTTGTCACCTTACTGCCCACCCTGACCGATACCGATATGGTTAAAGAACTCAAACGCTTCCGTTGGGTTAGGGCCATGACTCCTAAACGAGTTGCCAAGACTTTTATGCGAGGACTTCAACAAGGAAAGACAGAAATTTTGGTCGGTTGGCAGAGTCACTTAGCAGTGTGGTGTCAGCGTTTAGCCCCTTGGCTGATGGATCAGATTCTCGCTTTCTCTGCTCCCCAATCCGTCTAATCTCTAGGTAACTTTTTTACCCCTCTTCAATCTTCAGAGGCTTCTTCCTGAAACCTTTCTTTAAGGAGCCTCTATTCTCCTGGGAACGCTAAGGCTTACAATATAAAGATATAAGCCTATTTCCCATAACTCAATTTTCCAGGTGTTTCTCATTAATTGATATGAATGATAATTTGCCCGTTGTTTATCTATCCGGTTTACTTCTCCTACTATTTGGCCTCACTATTTTTGTTCTACGTCAAATTATTAAAAGTCGTCGTCTAGAAAGTACTGCCTCTAAATTACAGAAAAAAATTAAGGATGGCGGTGGAGTTGCCCAAGATTACTACCAGTTAGGAAGTATTTTTCTTGATAAAAAACTCTATGTTCAATCGATTAATCTTTTTCAAAAAGCCTTAAAATTAGCCAATGAAATAGAACCGGAAAATAAAGCATTAATTTATAACGCATTGGGTTTTGCCTATTTTGCTCAGGAACAATATGATCTAGCCATTCGTAATTATAAGGAAGCCCTAAAACTCTATCCAGATTATGTGATTGCCCTGAATAATTTAGGGAACGTTTACGAGAAAAAACAGATGGTTAGTAAGGCCGTAGAAATCTATGAGCAAACTTTAAAATATGATCCTAAGAATAGTATTGCGAAACGTCGTTTTGAGTCTCTTCAGAAACGGTTAGTAGAATCCAATTAATAATATCACTAATTGAGTTTTTGCGTTTCAACTAGCTGAGACTAAGACTCACTTTCCGCGACGAACTTCTATCCAATAGCGATTCAGAGAGGACATAAAATCCCTATGACTAAATATGAAGAACTCTGTCAAGCCTATGCAACTGCTCGCCAAGCCTCTCTCCAATCGATTGAGACCTGCCAAGGGTTTGCGGAAATTTTCATTGATCATATGAGTGAGTATTTTCAATGTCGAGTGGAAATGCAAAATGTTAGTTTCGATGAACAGGGTTCTATGCACTTTTATCCGGCCATTACTCTCTATGCCAATCCCCATCAGCCGGCCATAGATAATGGTGAGGTGGTCGTTGTTTCCCTGTCGTTAGAAAAAATGGAGGATGTCTATTTAGTCACCTTATTTCCTTGGGAGAAGCCTTTTCCCTTGAGAAAAAGCCAATTAGAAAAGCTAGATGATTTCACCCCTGTTTATGATTTCATCTATGAACAAATTTTAACTGCTTATGCTAATGCCATGATTTCTGTGCGGGATAGTCAAACTAATATTCGTAATTTAGGCTGGGATTTTTAAGGAGGTGATGATTCCCTAACCAATGCAGAATCATTTAAGGTTTAGGTCTAGGTATTTAGGTTAGGATCGGTAGCAAGCTTAAGGAGGCTAAATCTTATGTCTGAAACGATTGAAGAACTCTATACAGAATTAGAAAATCTTGACCAAGCGGATCCTGTTGAAGGGGCAAAGTGCCGAGAACAGGTTCAAGAAATTTTTGCTAATCCTTCGATTGCGGTACGCATTAAAACCGCGATCGCCGATCTGCTGATGCAAGCTAACCAAGCCTTAGTCCTCAAAACGGTTAAGGAAGAGGATAGTTATTAAGTTTTGACAAGTTTGGGTTAAACAAGATTGAAACATTGGTGGCAAGTAATCTTGATCCTCGGTTTGCCTGGCTGTAGTCAGGCGATTTTTATTCAGCCCCAGCTACCCAGTGGCGGAATGAATAGTTTCGCGCCGGATGAGTCTCCCGCTTATAGTGCCGATGGTCGCTATTTAGCCTTTTCTTCCGATCGCAACGGACGGCGGGAAATTTTTCTGTATAGTTTAGAGCAACGTCGCCTCATCCCTTTGCCGAATTTGAATCAGCCTAATAGTACTCAATCGGAACCGTCTCTCAGTGCGGATGGTCGTTGGTTGGCCTACGTTTCCACGGCCAGGGGTAAAACCGATATTATGCTCTACGATCGCGATCGCCAACGTTCGGAACTGTTAACGGCCAATGTGCGAGGTTCGGTTCGACATCCGACGATTAGCGGTGATGGGAAACAAGTTGCTTTCCAAAGTAACCAATTAGGACAATGGGATATTGTTTTAGTCAATCGTTAAGTTGTTAGTCAAACCGTCAAAATGAGCTAACGCAAATAATCAATAATACCGGCCGCGATCGCCTCTGCCATCCGTTGTCGATAACGGGGATTAGCCAGATTACGATTGTCTTTTTCGCCGGTGACAAATCCCACTTCCACTAAGGTGGAAGGCATGGAAGATTTTCGCAATACATAAAATCTAGCTCGTCGGATACCTCGATCAGCAATATCAATGCGCCTCAGCACACTGCGATGGATACTTTTAGCCAGACTATAGCCGCTTGAATAGTGATAGGTTTCCAAACCATTGATCTCTGATCTCCCCATCCCCATTGAATTAGCATGAATACTGACAAAAATAGTGGCATTAACCGCTTCAGCCCGCTCCACTCGACCTTTAAGGGAAATAAAAGTATCGTTGGCACGGGTCAGTACCACTCCAATCCCCTGTTTTTCCAATTCTTTGGCAACGGCTAAGGAAATCGAAAGAACAATATCTTTTTCCTGTTGACCCCCTAGCCCGATCGCGCCTGGATCTTGTCCGCCATGACCGGGATCAATAATCACCGTAAACTGCTTAATAGGCCGAGGTGCTGGTTCAGGAACGGCGATCGCCACCGGCTCGGTCGGAGGGGTATATTCCGACATCATTAAAAACTTAGGCAATTGGGCAGCCCAACGGTTTGGAGCGAGACCCCGCATTTCCACTTCCCAGGGACGCATACTATAGGCTTCGTTTAACTCCACCACAATGCGAGTGGTTGCACGGTTCACCTGACCGACTCGTACCATTTTCACATAACTACTGATCGCTTTTTCCAGGGTGGGGCCACGATGATAGATACCAGGTAAATCAATGACTAAACGGGTGGGATTAGCTAAAAGTTGAACCTTGGGTCGGACATTATCATCGGTAATAATGTCTAAACGACTATCCTGAAGATCAAATTTCCAATACTCTAACGATCCTGCCAGGACAGAACTGCACAACAGAGGTAAGGCCAATAAATTGGCTACCAGATAAGCAAGGCTCTTTTTCATTAACACGCTCCTCACCATTGCCCAACCACTCAAGCTTCGGCAACAGCGTGATTATAGCGCATCAGTTCCAGACTTTCCTCCCCGTAAACTCCCTCAATCTGTTGGCAGCAGCAGTCTATGGCAAAATCATTAAAGTCTTCTGCCCCAATGCCAAACATGCTAGCAAAGGTATCCGGTCGCACGCGACAAAAACGGGGACGGTCTTCATAAATGCGACATTCTCGCAATTCTGGATCGTAGTTAAGACACCAGCCATCCTCACCCACGAGGCTCAGGTACAAGTCCAAGTCCTCTGTTGTTAGATAACTCTCCAATTCGGGGCGATCGCTGGGATCGAGATTACAACAGGCTCCACAGCCCTGAATACATTGCCAAGTTGCCATAATGCTTCTTCCTGAATAACTTGTAACAAAACTTTATAGATTTTGGTATCTTTACTGAAAAAGAGAGAAACCAACCCAGGTATTATAGACAAGGGTTTTCTTTACATATTGTCCTTCGAGTTAATACCATCGGTAAATTTTCAGGAGAAAACATGGATTTAATAGCCGCTCTTAACCTACAACCTATTTTTCAGCTAACTTTTGTCTCTCTCATTATGATTGCTGGCCCTGTCGTCATCTTTCTGTTAGCCTTTCGAGGTGGCGATCTCTAGGCCGACTCCACAGGAGACGTGGAAAAGCAAGCTAGACAGTCAAACTCAGCGATTGTTGGTAAGTACCTTCCCATTGGAGGGTATTTTTTTATTATTTTTTATGGCTCGCTCTGGACACTAACATTAGTAACGTCAGGGAAACAAATTGGCTTAAGCTCTTCATCTGGCTCAAAGTCATCCGATTAACTAGCGACTTAAGATTCAATTTAACTATATAGACATCAAAGAGGACAGCTGAGATTACAGCGATCGCTTTTTTGTAAACTGTTAAAATCCATATTTAGTAGGTTGAAATTAGGCGTTCCGCATTGACAAAATTTTAATAAACTGTCATTAACAGAGAGATTTTTGTTAACACCTCAGTTCACGTCTCAAGAGAAGGTTTTTACAAGTTCTCAATCTGTAGATATTCTCTTAATAATTGACATCTTTTTCGCAACACTGAATCGGGTTCTTTTAAACATTGCTCTAGACTAATATCTTGATCCACTAAGGTGATAATTTTTTCAATTTCTGGATAGTTTTGTAAATTGGTTAACTGACTATTTCCTGCTAAGATAATAACTTTTCGCTGATACTTTTTGGCCAAGGCTAAAATTCCTGAAATGACTTTCCCCTGTAAGGATTGCTGATCAAAGTTACCTTCTCCTGTAATCAGGCGATCGCTGTTAGTCATCTGTTGAATTTTTTCTTCCAAACCGGTCAAGCTGGCAATGACCGTAAAACCGCTTTCAATCGTGGCATCTAAACCAAACCTAGCTCCAGCCCCTAACCCGCCGGCGGCTCCAGCCCCAGCAAAGTTCAAATCCATACCATACTGCTTTTTAATCACTGCGGCAAAATGTCGTAGTCCCCGATCTAATCTTTCTAGCATAGGGCGATCGCCCCCCTTCTGTGGCCCGTAAACAAAAGCGGCTCCCTGTTCTCCATAAAGTGGATTAGTGACATCACAAAGTACTGTAATCGGGGGAAGTTGTAAATTTTCAGGAGCCATCAGGCGATCAATATTCATTAAAGCTTGACCACCATAGCCCACCGAGTCACCCTGTTTGTTTAGGAATTGCCAACCGAGAGCCATTAACATTCCTAAACCAGCATCGTTAGTAGCCGAGCCACCGATCGCCAAATAAATTTTTTTCGCTCCTTGTTTTATGGCATGACGAATCAATTCTCCCGTGCCATAGGTTGTAGTGAGTTCAGGATTACGTTCTTCCGTTTTTAATAAGGTTAAACCACTGGCTTGGGCCATTTCAATAAAGGCTTCTTGGGATGTCTTTAACCAAAGATACTTAGCTTTAACTCGTTGTTTTGGTAACGGGCCACAAACCGCTAATTCTATCCATTGACTATTGGCTAAACTCGTAAAAATTGCCTCTAAAGTGCCTTCTCCACCATCGGCTAAAGGATGACTAGTAATGGGAAAAGTATGACCCAATTCCGCCTCGATAATTTGGCAGATTTCTAGGGCAGATAAGGTTCCCTTAAAAGAATCCGGTGCAACTAATAAACGCATTTTTGACACTCTCAACTTTCTGGGCGACGCTGGATTCCATCGTTTGTTTAAGCATCAACAAAAATTGTAAAATTGCCGACTTGCCTGAACTATTCATTCCAAAGAAACCCGTGATCGGAGACAGCTTAATATCGCCTGTATCTTGCCAGGATTTAAAATTTTGAAATCGGAGTTGTTTAAACATTTTTCTCTCTTCTTTCATCAACAAGCCTACAAAGGGAAATCGCAGAGAATCCCCCCATTTTCAGCAATCTAGCAATTAACTCTATTCCTCTTCTCCCTCGCCTTCCCCTTCCGCTAAAGGAGGAACTAAGGCTACAGCCGCGATCGCATCATCCTCATCCAATCGTTGAACCCGCACCCCTGTGGCCATGCGAGATTGGGGAGAAATCGCATCCGCCGCTTGACGGATAATAATGCCGCGATTGGTGATTAGCATCAATTCATCCTCCTGGTTAACCACCTGGAGAGCCACCAGGCGATCGCTCTGAGACTTGAAACGAATCGCCTTAACCCCCATACCGGCCCGCCGTTGCAGACGGAATTGCGTGACGGGAACTCGCTTGCCAAAACCACCAGAGGTAATAGCCAAGAGCCAGGGGCCTTGTGCTGTATCCGTAATTTCTTCAGTTTCTGAGGTATCCACCGTATCTAGCATTTCTTCTTCCGGGGCATCCTCATCACTAGCAATCCCTGCCACCACCTGACTAGGCAAAATATCCATACTAATCAGTTCATCACCGGAGCGCAGTTTCATCGACTTTACCCCTTTGGTTGCCCGTCCCAGGGGCCGCAATTGTTCCGCATCGGCTCGAAAATGAATAGCCATACCATTACGGGAACCGAGAATCACACTATCTTCCTGTTTCGCTAACCGTACCCAGCGCAATTGATCCCCTTCCACCAGGGAAATGGCAATCAAACCATTGGCCCGAATACTACTAAAAGCAGATAGAGCCGTTTTCTTAATCGAACCCTGACGGGTCAACATGATAAAATAGGTATCTTCTGAAAACTCCGAAACCGCCGCTAAAGAAGTGATTTTTTCATCCTTGGGAATGGGTAACATCTGCACAATGGGAATGCCCCTGGCCGTTCGAGAAGCGACGGGAATTTGAAAGGCATTTAATCCATAGACCACACCGCGATCGCTGAAAAAGAGAATCCGATCATGGTCACAACAGGAAATAAAATGTTCAACTCCATCATCTTCCTTAATTTTAGCTCCTGCTTTTCCTCTAGTAGCACGGTTTTGAGTGCCAAAAGTACTCGCTGGCATCCGTTTAATGTAACCCTGTTCCGTCAATAAAATAATCGCCTGTTCATTGGCAATTAAATCCCGATCAACAATTTCGCCATCATCCTGAATAATTTCGGTACGACGGGGAGAAGCATGAAGGGTTTTAATTTGGGTTAATTCTTCCTCAATGAGGGCATCGATGCGTTCACGACGGTCGAGAATATCATTTAAGTCTGCAATTTTAGCCTGTAACTCCTCGTGTTCTGCCTGAATTTTTTCTGCTTCTAGGGCCGTTAATCGTCGCAATTGCATCTGTAAAATAGCATCAGATTGAACTTCTGATAAACCAAATTCTTCTACTAAGCCAGTTTTTGCGGTGGCGGTATCTGCTGCACCCCGAATCAAACGAATAACAGCATCAAGATTTCCCAACGCAATCAATAAACCCTGAAGGAGGTGATCCCGTTCAGCCGCTTTTCGTAATTCGTAGCGAGTACGACGGGTGATCGTTTCCACCCGAAATTCCAGGAAAACAGTTAAAAAGTCTCGAATGGTTAGAATTTGTGGTTCGCCATTAACCAAGGCCAACATATTGGCCCCAAAGTTAGCTTGCAGAGGTGTTTGTTTATAGAGGTTATTTAAGACAACTCGTGGGTAAGCATCCCGTTTGAGTTCAATGACAATTCGCATTCCGTCGCGATCGCTTTCATCGCGAATATCGGAAATACCATCAATTTTTTTATCGTTAACTAATTCCGCAATCCGTTCAATTAGAGCCGCCTTATTGGTTTGATAGGGCAGTTGGGTGACAATAATGGCTTCTTTGTCTTGGCGACCTCTGGCCTCTACTGTTTCAATCTGGGCCACCCCGCGCATAGTGATCGAACCGCGTCCCGTCTGGTAGGCATCTCGAATACCCGATCGTCCCAGTATTTGTGCGCCAGTGGGAAAATCGGGCCCCGGAATAATTCGCATTAAGTCCGTGTTACTAAGTTCGGGATTATGAATCAAGGCGATCGTGCCATCGATCAATTCCCCTAAATTGTGAGGCGGAATGTTCGTGGCCATTCCCACCGCAATCCCCGATGAGCCATTAAGTAAAAGCTGAGGAATTCGTGAGGGTAAGACAGTGGGTTCCTGTTGTGAACCATCAAAATTATCAATAAAGTCAACGGTATCGGCTTCAATGTCGCGCATTAGGGCATTGGTGGCCAAACTTTGCAGACGACATTCGGTATAACGCATGGCCGCCGGCGGATCATTATCAACCGAACCAAAGTTCCCATGCCCATTGATGAGGGGATCTCGCAGGTTAAAATCCTGGGCCATCCGCACCAGGGCATCATAGACCGCCGTATCACCATGAGGGTGATATTTCCCTAAAACTTCCCCAACGACCCGCGCACATTTCCGAAAAGGACGATCCGGCGTTAGTCCCAACTCATACATCGCAAAGAGAATACGACGGTGAACGGGCTTGAGACCATCCCTCGCATCGGGCAAGGCCCGCCCCACAATTACGCTCATGGCGTATTCCAAATAGGAACGCGACATTTCGTTTCTGAGGTCGGTGGGAATAATGCGATCGGCGGCGGTCATAAAATCACTCCAAGGGATTGATGCCAGTCAGGTTTTGGGGTTAGTCTCTCAACCGAAGACAAGCGGTTATCAGTTTAGCATTTTTTCGTTGACATCCTCCTGACTCAGAGCCGATGGAGCCGATGGAGATGCACGTCTTGATCGAATACCAATAACTTTCTTTCGTCAAAAATGTACCGAACAATTGACCAAGCGTTTGATATTCCTGTTTAATAGTACGAGTGCCGAGCTTGTTGTCGCGTCTAATGAAATGAGAATGCAGTTATCCCGATCTGAAGAACGACTTCTTTTGAAAAGGTTATGCCAAGGCGATCGCTCTGTTTTTTGGCAGTTGTGGTTGCCGTACCAGGATTGTCTGCAAAAGAAATGTTTAATTTGGATGAATGGCAATGTGGAGGATGCTTTTTAATCGAGATGAATTATTTTTGTACCAACCTAGCCCGTACCAGACTTTTTCCTGCATTCCGAATCTCGCAATTAGAAAAACACCAGACTTTTCCCTATTGTACTTTGCATCATTTTTGTCTATTGTGTTTGTTATCAGATAATACAAGTTTCTTCTGATCAACATATAGCTTTATAACTTGCAAAAACAAGGAGTCTATCTTCAATGGCACATAAACATATTCTTCTCAAACTCAATGATGGGATTAACGACAAGACATCAGCCGTCATTAAAGAAGTCGAAATCCTGCAAACAATGTTAAAGGATTGGGGTGAGTTAACTGCGAATGACATTGATGGACAGTTTGGCAATAAAACAGATAAAGCGGTCAAGGATTTTCAAGGGAAAAAATCCTTAACACCTGATGGTATAGTTGGTCGGAATACCTGGGCGGCACTTTTGAAAGTCAATCCTTCGGAAGTAGAGATTATTCCTCGTCCCAGTGCTGGTGGCTCTGGTGGTACTGGAAATGGAAAATCACCATTTTCAGAAAATAAAGGACTAATTGACAATGAATTAATACGTCACGGATTTTCTCTTGTACAACGTGCAGCAATTCTGGGTAGCATACGACAAGAAGCGGGATCTAAATTTAGTCCATATTCAGAGGAACATCCAGGCCATGCAGGAGGAATAGGATTATTTCAATGGACTGATTCTGCTCGACGAAATAAAGTACCGAAATTCACACATGATGTTGCTACTGACATTCGTAATCAGGTTGAGTTTTTCGTTCACGAATTAGAAACTACGGAAAAAAAAGCTGGCCATGAATTACGAAATGCTAAAGACCTAAAAGCGGCAATGAACGCAATGAAAGACTATGAACGATTTGGGGTTGCAGGCCCTCGCGACCAGTATGCTCAAGAGATTCTAAACGAACTCCAAGGTCATCACTAATCGATAATCTCTTCTTCCAGCCGTCTAGATTTTTGCTTTGCTAACAAAACTCTAGGAGAGGATGATGATGATATTGTGGGTTTACTAGCAGATTAACTCTAGTTTTCAATAAGATTATTATCGTCCTCTCCCAAACTAGCAACAAGCAAGACTGTAAGATGAAATTAACATTCTCCTTAACCTTAACGGCAATTCTCTTTCTTCTAAGTGTTCCTACCTTCTCTCTAAAATCACAAGCAGCCCCTCCTCCCACTCGCGTAGGAAAGTGTAGTAATACATCAGTTGCTAAAGTGGGGACTAGATTAATGGATGGAGTAACAAGGAAACCGATCTTAGATTCTGGAACATCCATTGAGTTTACTAACGGGATTTATCTGGTTTCTTATGATATGGTTCCTGAAGCTGAATCTTCTAAGCCGAGAGACCCCGTTAAATTATGTTTGATTTCAATTCCGAAAAACTGTCCTGCTGGCGACAATCGAGGCAAAGTTTATAAAGCAACTAATCTGAGAACAAAAAAAACATTTACGCTTCCAGATTCACAGCATAGTTGTGGAGGAGCCTAAATAAGCTACCGTTTATCCTAGAATTATGCTATTTTCAAATTACTCTAATAAGGAGAACAAAAAATGCCTTTTACCGCCAAAGTGATCACAACGAGTGAATGGGGTGCAAAACCCGCTAAAGCTTCCTTTGATAAAACAGTTCCTAAATTTATCGTGATTCACCATACCGATAATCAAAATCCACCTAATGATGCCTCTAAAGGAACAGTAGAAGGGGGTAAACAATTAGCTCGTGATATTCAAAAGTTTCACATGAATACCAACGGATGGAGTGATTCTGGACACAATTTTCTAAATACGACTGGAGGAATTCTTTTAGAAGGAAGACATGGAACGCTTGATGCGGTTAAGCAAGGAATGTGCATTCGCTCTGCTCATGCTGCCCAACAAGGAAACCGACTCGCTGGTGGGAATCAATCCCCTGGAATAGAAAATGAAGGCAATTTCATGACTTTTAACATGGGACAAAAACAGTGGGATAGTTTAGTCGAATTATGTGTTTCTTTGTGTAAATCTTGCAACATTGACCCGAAGAATATTCGAGGACATCGGGAGTTTAGCAATACTGATTGTCCAGGAGATTGGTTATTTAGTCAATTACATCTTTTACGACAGGAGGTTGCTACCAAATTGGGTAGCACTATTGAAGAAGATGAACCTTTACTCAAACTGGGTTCAATTGGTCAAAATGTTGTTGAACTTCAACAAAAACTCACAGATAAAGGCTTTTCTCCAGGAGCAATAGATGGAGATTTTGGAGAAAACACAAGGCAAGCTGTTATTGCTTTTCAACGTTCTGTTGGATTAGATGCTGATGGTATTGTTGGGGATGATACTCGTAAAGCTTTAGGTTTATAAGCTTAAGTGAGATATTTTTTATTAAATACAACTTGATGTGATCGTTCTTGTTTATTTTTTATTTTACTAGCGCGATCGCTTTTTGGTGTAGAAATTAATCGGCGATCGCAGTTTGGTGATTTTGTGAAAAGGCGATCACCATGATGAAATTTTAGAGAAATCTGAATATTTTTAGTCAAATAGATCACTATGACTCCCTGTTCTAACCAAAATCAACTCAGTTTCTGTGAATTGATAAATCAACAACTAATCGGGTTCAATATGACATTCCCAATAAGCAGACCAATTGCCTATCAAGCGGTGATTACGATAACGAACATCGAGATTGTCTCCAGATTGCAAAATATTCACAACATTTTCGATCTTGCTTATATCCTTTCCCCTTTTGCTAACTCGTTTTAAATCCTTTTTAAACTGACTGCTGACAACAACGTTAAACAACCTATACCTCCAACTCTTGACGAAGTTGAGCAAAACTTGAATAGCTTGTTAAACCCTCACTATTTTCTACCTTTTCTATCGCTTCAATGGTTTCACGATTTAGATTTTTTTGAATAAAATAAATGTCTTTTGTTAATGCCACTTGATGATAAAATGATTCTATCGCTTCACTTTTTGTCATACCCAACTGCTCAAAAGTTGCCTCAGCTATCATTTTAATATTGGATTCGACGGAAATAGTAATTAACTCTTGTTCTTGCATAAGACCAATGTACTCTTGAGTAAAAGCTCATCTTCTATTGTAAGGGTAATCTCAGTTTTCCGTAACGTTTTTTGCGATCGCAGTTTAGCTCTTTTGGCGCAAAGGCGATCCCGTTGTTTTATCACGTATTTCTGGGCGATCACATTTTCAATTAAAAATTATCAACTATTCATTATTAACTATCAATTAGTCGGCGATCACAGTTTAGGAGGATGACGTTTTTTACGATCGCTTTTTTAAGAGAGAAAAGTACATTTTATTGAAACCGTAAGTAGATGGTTGTAATTAAATAGAAGATAGCTTTTGCACTCGATCCCCCCTGCCCCCCTTAATAAGGGGGGTGCCGACAGGCGGGGGGATCTTACAATTTTTAACGCCCATCTACTTATTTAGGTATTTGACAACAATTCATAACCGCCAAAATGACGATACAATGATCCCATCCCTAGCGAGCAGTCTCTGGCTTGATGAGGAACGCGACATTTCTTTTCTGAGGTCGGTGGGAATAAGGCGATCGGTGGCGGTTATAAAATCACTTCAATTTTTAGCAAATTAGGGCATGTTGACACTCTTCGTGCTGAAGCAATGAGGATTCTTGGCTCAACGAAACCACTTAACTAAAGTACCTTGCAGTGCTTTAACCAGAGGTGGGATTCTCCCCAAGCGTTAAATTCGGGTATGCCCTACCCTATTCGTATT
>JAYKJI010000284.1:0-14029 GCA_035285405.1 Snowella sp.
GGTTTGGCTTTTTCTTTCAAACTATTGATTTGTCTAGGTTCGGCGCGTTTCCTTCGCTTCCGCTCTCAACCGCGCATTTACCAATATAGGGATCTTTCCCTGCTTTGTCAACCCCTTTTTTGAAAAAGTTTTTTCTTTTTTTCTTTTTCTCTGCATCCCTCTCTCTACCTTGGCTTCATGCGAAACTGGTATTATTGTCCGAGTGGCATCGATGGTTCCGGCTGCTGGGTTATAAGTTTTTTTTCCTGTGCCGATGGGAGTTTGGGGGATGGGTCAAGATTGCCGTTTGTTTGGCGGCTTAACTACAGGGTGGTCTAACGACATTGAGTCCCCTGAAGCCTTGGTGATCTTGAAAATTAGTCAGTGATTTTTCCGTTCTTTGTCTATAAGGTACTGGAGTCAAGACTTTGAGCGGCTTCGACACTAAGAGGCAGATGTAACCCGCATTCTTGTTTAAGTCCATGAAAGCGAGTATCTCGTTCGTTGTTGTCGTCAGCGGTCAGGGGACGACTTGAGTGCCAATCTCCAATGGAGACGTAGCCTTGATCAAAGAATGGATGATAGGGCAAGTCATAGGCAGTTAAGTATTGATAGATGTCTTTGGCGTTCCAATCTAGGATAGGCAGAACTTTATAGCGTTGACCTTGTTTGACCAAGGGCTGTAGGGATTGTCGATGGGCTGTTTGATCTCGGCGCAAACCGGCTAACCAGGCGATCGCCTTGAGCTCTTGTAAGGCCCGCTGCATGGGTTCGACTTTCCGAATTTGATCATAGCGATTCAGGGCTTCTAGGTCTTGCTGTTGCCATAGTTGTCCATAGAGGGCTTCCATACGGGCTGGACTGAGGGGCGATTGATAGACTTTTAGGTTTAAATCGAGCCGTTGGGTGAGTTGGTCGGCAAAACGGTAGGTTTCTGGGGGAAGATAGCCGGTATCGATCCAAATGACGGGAATTTGGGGAATAAGACGAGTAACAAGATGAAGCATGACTGCGGCTTGAATTCCAAAACTGGTGCTCATGACCAGCCCTTCTCCAAAGGTTTGGTCGGCCCATTCAACGATCTGTTCAGCTTTTGCTTTATCTAACTGTTCATTTATGAAGGCTAAGTCCAGATGGGGAAAGGAGTTGAAGTCTGCTGTGTCTGTTTTCCCGTTGGTTGTAGTGTTATGGAGAGAGAATTGAGCCTTAACCTGTCCGTTGGGAGAATCAATCAGTTGCGATTGGGGCATAGAAATTGGTGGAGCAACAATATCAAAAATTCTGTATCCTATTTTACGCTCCCCTCGCTGCTCTCGTCGTAATCTGAGTCACAAAATTGTTTGGAAAAATGGGTATTTCAATGGTCAAGTTAGGCCAGTTGCCAATATTCGGTACGAACTAGACGAATTTGGGCTAAAGCAAAAATAACGGGGATAATGCGTCCATAGTTAGTGGCGATCGCCCGCCAACCTAAGTCAGCTAAGAACCATCCCCAGAGAACGGGGCCAACTAACGAGAAGATAGTTCTAACTGTTCCATACCGAGCAGCAGTCATCGTCATTCCTTGTCTAGCTGCTTGCAGGGCTACTTGACTTTCGACTTGTAGGGCGATCGCGGTACTTCCTTCCACTAAGGCAGTCTTCGCAACTTGATAACGGGCAAAATGCAGCGTAAACTCCTGGATAATTTGTTTAAGAATCCAAGGTTTGAGAACAGAACTGATGGTAATCGCGCTGCCTCCCTTTAATAGCATATCGACAGGATTATGTTGTAGCTGAATGGGTAGAGGTTCGGGCCAGGGCGATCGCGCTAGGGCTTGTTGAATGCGAATCGAGAGGGATTTTTGTTCATGTTTGGGCAGCTTTTGCCAGGCTTTATTAACCAAATGTAAAAATATTTCGGACTCAATGTCAGTCGTAGCCATCTGGTTAGCGTAGGGAACCTTTAAATAGTGACAGACTTGAATCAGTGTTTGACGATAACTAAATTGCTGGGTTTTGCCCCGTAATACCGTTAAACCATCGGCGGCAAGATAACGAAAACGATCTTCTAGAGAGTCGAGCCAGGTTTGCCAATCTTGGCTTTGTATTTCAATGGGCTGCGGTGTTTTCCAATAATCTAGCGGATTAAACTTACGGCAAAAGAGAATTTGGGTAAGTTGTTTTAGTTCATCTTCTGTGGCTAGTTCCAGTGCTGACCGCAGTTCATCCAAGGATTTACCCTCCACCACTTAATGTATTTAGGAGTCTGTTAACTTTCCTATTTTATAGCAGAAACTTTAGAATTGACGATGCTCCAACTTTTGAGTCTCTGACAAAAAGGATGGGGTTTGCTATGGTTAATCTGACAAATTTTTGTTACTAGAGCTGATTCGTGTCCTCTAAACCTCTTCCTGAAACAGTTGCTCAGATTCGTGTCACCCATTTATCCTGGCAAGAGGGTTTGCTTAAAGGGGAGATACAAACGGATGTTTACCAGTGGCAGTTCCAGTGGCATTTTCGACGACGACGATTATTGGTTCAGCCTTCTTTGGGGCGATCACTGATCTATGAGCCTTTGGGTCGCTTTTTAGAACGCCATGATTATCAATTGGAGCCAGGGAGCGATTATGAGTTGGTGCTTCGTGCCAAATTATAAGGATTAGATTAAGAGATTTTGTGTGCGACGAAGAGATATGATTCTTTCACGAGCTAGTTCTACTGCGTAGGAAGTGGCTGCTTTTAGATCAAGTTCACTTAAGAGATGGATAACTTTTTAATATTTCTGCGTTACTGACTCCAGCCGCTAAGTTATCCAGAATAACAGACACCATAATGCGAGTTCCTTGAATGCCAACTTTACCATGACAGATGGAAGGATTGCTTATAATTATTTCTTGCTATTTTATATTTTGACTCTGAATGTCTTTCACCTCGAATTATATCAGATAATTTCCGTAAGTGACAGATGCGAACAGGAAGCGATCGCTTTTTTATTTTGTTATATAAAGTCGGCGATCGCAATAATTCTTTGAGGAGACCAAGGACAGCGATCTTGGAAAATATTTTTAAATTTCTCCGCGTATTCTGATACGTTTTTCCTCGACAATCCATAGATGATTCTTAATTTTTTCCTGCTTAAATAATGGAATTATATTTTGAAGAAGGGAAAGTAAATAGGGCTTGTCTTGACGACTAACCCGAAATACAATAATTCCTAAGAATTGTTCAGGAGGATAATTTCTAAGTATTAGCGAAATCCAGATCAAGAGTGACTAATATCCTACCTTCTTGTTGACAAATCTCTAAAAGAATTGGGTCTTTTTCTCCTTTTAGTTTTTGCTGATATACAGTCATTGCATCATAGCCACATTCTTGAAGTATTTCCGCAAATTCTGTTGGTAAGTTTTCATCAATTTTAAATTTCATATTATCCCTATTAGGCAGATATAATTCTTTCACGAGCCAGTTCTGCGGCGTAGGCAATCGTTGCTTTTAGATCAAGTTCACTTAGAGATGGATAACTTTTTAATATTTCTGCGTTACTGACTCCAGCCGCCAGGTTATCTAGGATAACAGACACCATAATGCGAGTTCCTTTAATGCAAACTTTACCATGACAGATGGAAGGATCACTTGCAATTCTTTCTTGCCATTTCATATTTTTTACTCTGAATGTCTTTCATCTCGAATTATATCAGACAATTTTCGTAAGTGACAGGTGCGAACAGGAAGTGATCGCATTTTAATATTGTTACGGTAAAGTCAGCGATCACATTTATCAAAGTAACTGAAGACAAACAATAATGATACTTCCCTTGATTAGAATTGTTGCGTAACATTTAAAATAGTTAAACCGATAATTTCATTATTTTGATAGCGGATTAAAATACCATTTTCTGTTAGTTCGCTATCATCGGCAATAAGGGCAGGTTGATGATAATTAATATACAAAACGTCAGCTTCGGCATCATAAAATGTCCAAGTGTTTTGCTTGGGAAGATTTTTAATGGCATTAGCGAGGTTGAGATAAGCAGGTATTTTGAGTGGGTTTAAGGTTGTTGTGACCATAGTTCTTTACGTTTGTTGAGAGAATTAATACGGCGAGTGATATAGGCGGTAATGACAAATCCATCTTTTTCTAGTTCTTTATAAACTGTGACTAGATATTTATTGTCATTTAGTTGTTTGACGGCTAGAAGTTCTCCTCTATCACCTTCTAAGATTCTATCAGGGTTTTCTATGGCTTGCAGGAGATTTGTCTGTTGATCGGTAACTTCAGGATGGCCTTCAATGATATGTTGCCATCTTTCTTCGGGAAGGCGAATCGTTAGTCCACTTTTAGCTGTGGCGGTAAGTATCATCGTCACTCAAGTTATAATTTATCTATGATGATTTAAACGATGTCTAACAATACTTATAGCAGATGAAATTCCAGATAACGCAAATAAGATTAAAATATGTTAATTTTTGCATTGGTACTGTTATAAAAGCCAAACCAAATAATATACTAAGGTTTGAACGCTTAATTGTGAGCTACGATGACTAACTCCTCCTTACAACAGGCTTGGTTAAATTTAACGTCTTCTGCTGATGAATCCGAAATTGCAGGGCATTTAGTGATCCCAGAAATTCTACAAATTTTAGGTTTTATTTATAATCAAGGTGAAGTTGTAGAAGAATATAAAACTGGTTTAGGTGGTCAAAAAGTTGACATAGCCGCGAAAAAAAATACATCTAACTGTAAATTATTGCATACACTTACGGATGCCTCTCTTATAATTGAGTTAAAAAATAGAACTAGAAACTTGAATTGTGGAAGTCAGGACTATAAATCAGCCGTTAGACAACTTAAAGGTTATCTTCATCCACAAGCGACACATTGTAGCGAAGTAAAATGGGCAATTTTAACTAATGCTAATCATATACAACTTTTTCGTCGTCATGGGCGAGTTTTCTATCCATTTACAACTAATATTACATTAACCGCAGGGAATATTGATGACAAGATTAATCTGATTAAAAAATATATTTATAATGATTATAAGGCTCTGTCTGTTTCACTCTATAACAATAAGGGAGGAGTTGGCAAAACAACAACTGCTATTAATTTAGCGGGTATATTATCATTACCCAAACCAGAAGGATTTGACAAAAAAGTACTTTTAGTTGATTTTGACCCAAACCAAAAAGATTTAACTGATTTACTCAATCTTCAACCAGGTAAAATAAAATTTTCTGATTATCTTAATCAACATAAGAACAAACAAATATCAATTAAAAATATCATTTCAACTTATCAATTAAAACTAAAAAGTGGTAAATTACATGGTTTTTTCGATGTTATTCCTGCCGATGATGGTTTCCTTGGCACCTCTTATGTCTTTCAACAGGGAATATTAAAAACGATTCTTAACTCATTGTTAAATGACTATGATTATATTATTATTGATGCTCCACCAGGTGATAATTATTTTACAAGAGAAGCGATTATCGCCTCTGATGTTATTTTAATGCCGTCTAAACACAATGGACTTGCCTCCTTTAAGAATGCAGCAATAGCAATGAAACAAATATTTCCTGTATTAGGTGGTGAGCGTCGAGCTTTCTACCCAGAATTAGCTGATCCAATACCCTTACCGATTTTTTTTAATGGAGAACAAATAACTCCTGCTGCGAAGGAACAAGCCCAAAAGGCTATTAGTCAGATTATAAAAGAGGCAAAACAGCAGGATCGAGTTGATTTACTTAATTTTTTCTTTCCAAAATACACTGCTGCCCATAAAGATTTAAGCATATTTGAGATACCCAATAATGCTTATATTGCATCATCAGCATTTATTCAGCGACCAGCCGTATTTCGTAGCAAGGTCGCTCTGGGATATTATCGACAATTAGTTGAGGAGTATTTTCTCTAATGAAACAGAAAATTGGTACATTATTACCTCTCTATCGTGATGAAATTGAACCTCTATTTCCCATTGAGACTCATCAATTTTTAATTGCAGAAGCAGCAAAAGCGATAAATCAAGCAGGAGATCGTAATTGGATTCCCGTGATTGTTAGACAAACGGAGGAAGACAAGTATCAGGCGATCGCTAACATTTTTGTTTTAGCCGCAGCCCAAGAAGCAGGTCTTGATAAAATCTGGTGCGTTATTGCCGACGATTCTGAGCAAACGAAGAAAGCTTCACAGTTATTGTCTCAAGAAATGACACCCAAGATTAATTTAGCTACGGCAAGCAGAGAAGAAATTAAACTTGCTTTAGACTATCTGATTAATCGTTCTATTCGACCTCTGAGTAGTGTAACTTTAGCAACGGCTTTAGATAAAATTGATAAAGCTCCACGCCAATTCTGGAAAGAAGAACTAAAAGAGGTGACAAGCTTGAAATGTGGTGTTACTACCGCAAAATTAAACATATTCAAAGAAGTATTCTATTCCACTCCTGAAGCACCACTACCGCCACCTTCACAAGTTAATTTGGCAACTGCAACTAGGGATGAAATTCGCGTGGGATTGGAGTATCTCATCAACCGTTTTGCTAATCCTTTAAAAAATGTTAATTTAGAAGAGACTCTTGATAGATTAGATAATCCTTATCGTCAATACTGGAAAGAGCAACTAAAAGAAGTTACGACTCTTGGTTGTGGCATTACAACAGCTAAGTTAAAAATTTTTAAAGAGATTTTTTATACAAAACCTCAACCTTTACCAGAAGTTATCAAGGATAGGGTTATTCTAAATACTCTGACCGTTAAAGAACTCCAAAAAATGGCGGAAAAGCAAGGTATATTAGAATTAAAAGGGCTGAAGAAACCTGCATTAATTGAATTACTAGCAATGTCTGATTAATAAAAAATGATCTTCTTAATCATTGGGTTGTTACTAACCTTAATATCTGGTTATCATAGTCTAAAACCAATCATCAAATTATTTTCTTACTCCTAAAATGCCCTCTCTCAACATATCCCACACCTTTAAATTCACCCCCTCCCTCGCTCTAGAAGCCCTACAAAACCAACGATTTGATGATCTAGACCACTATCAAGTGCGTTTAGACCTGTTCAACCTGTCCATCATGGCAGACTACGATCAACTCCTTTGTTTGCCCACCTTAAACGCCATTGATAAATATTGGTATCAAATCGAAACTGCTAGAAAAGTAATGCGTCAATTAGGCGGTAGGGCCCTGTTAGCTGATGAAGTCGGACTCGGTAAAACCATCGAAGCAGGACTGATTTGTAAAGAATATTTAGCCAGGGGACAAATTCAATCCATTTTAGTCTTAAGTCCCGCCTCCTTAGTTTCCCAATGGCAACAAGAATTAAGCGAAAAATTTAATATAGATAGCATCACCACTGACTCTAAATTACTACAACAAAACCCCGAAGAATTTTGGAATAATAACCAAAGAATTGTCGCCTCTTTACCGACTGCCAAATCTGCTAAACATTTTCCCTTTGCCACTGGCCGCAATTGGGATTTGGTCATTGTAGATGAAGCCCACCATTTAAAAAATCGGAATACCCTTTCCTGGAAATTGGTTAATGCCCTCAACAAACGCTTCATTTTAATGTTGACTGCAACCCCTGTACAAAATTCCCTAGTCGAATTATTTAACCTTTTAACCTTACTCAAACCAGGACTATTAAAAACTGAAGCCGCTTTCAAAAAAGAATATGTCATGTCGGGCAATGGTCGAGTGCCGAAAAATCCCGAAAAACTGCGTCAATTAATGCGAGAAGTGATGGTTCGCAATACCCGCGCCTTAGTGGATGTTAAATTACCAAAACGCTTTGCCACCACCATTTCTGTGACTCCTTCCCCTGCTGAAAAAAAATTATATCAAGATGTAACCGAATTTTTGCGCCATCCTGATGTCCCCCTCGATAAACTTTCCACTACTAATTTATTAATGCGGGCGGGGTCTTCTCCCAATGCCTTGACCGATTCTCTTAAACAACTCAATAAACGGATTGAAAGTGATGTTTTGAAAAGTTTAGTTAAGCGTTCTGCCCAGGTTAAAAAAGCCGAAAAAGCCAAAGCCTTAATTGATTTATTGCAACAATCCCAGCAAAAAACCTTAGTATTTGCCACCTTTAAAGCCACCAGTGACTATTTACAAACCATGCTCCAGGAAGCGGGTATTGTCTTTGTCACCTTTCGCGGCGATATGTCTCTCAAAGAAAAAGATGCAGCCATAGAAGCCTTTCGCAATGAAGTGCCGGTTCTTTTGGCTTCGGAAACAGGAGGAGAAGGTCGTAATATTCAATTTGCTAATGTGATCGTTAACTATGATTTACCCTGGAATCCGATGAAAATTGAGCAACGAATTGGACGGATTCATCGCATTGGCCAAGCTCAGGATGTCTTTATTTTTAATTTTTGTTTAAAAGATAGTATCGAAGAATATATTTTAAGCGTTCTCCATGATAAAATTAATATGTTTGAGTTAGTCGTTGGTGAAATTGAAACTATTTTAGGCAATATGGATGAAGATTTAGATTTTAGTGAAATCGTGCGAGATTTATGGCTCAAAAATCAGGCGAAACCAGAGCTAGATTTAGCGTTTAATCAGTTAGCCAGTGATTTATTAAAAGCAAAAGATAGTTACAAAGAAGCTCAGGAATTAGAGGAGCAAATCTTTGGGGAAGACTTTGAGGCTTAACACTACGATCCTTTAAAGGCTATTATTTTGATCGGAAGCATTTTGAGCACAAGTATTTTGGGCGCAAGCCTTACGCCCCTACCGTTAAATTAACATTACACAAGATTATAAGCATGAGTACAGACCCAATTTTAGCCGCGATCGCCAATTTAGTTTCCCTAGAGGGAGGTCTTGCCGAATTAGAAGAAGAACAAACCTTAAATATTTTACTGACTGAAAATATTGCTAAAGCCCTAGAACTGCCCGAAGAAGTTTCCCTTTCTACCCAGATTGATAATCCTAAGAGCTTATTTGTTACCTATCATTCAGAGCTATTACAAAAGTTTTCTGAATTATTAGGAACTAGAGGTTTAGTGACCAGTTTAGGAGTGCAATTCACTGGCCATTTTAAAAACAGTGGTTTTGACAAAATGGTACTGCAAAAAATTATTCCCCACAATGGTTTAATTAAATTCGTAGAAGCAAAACGACAAAATACCCCCTATCTTTGGTGTCATGTGGCCTATACCGCCGAAGCGGATGAGAAACGAATTGGTATGATTTCTTTTTTTGTCAATGGTTTAACGGGGGTTGCTCCCGTCGAAATTGGAGACGCTCTACTTTGGCAAAGCGATCGCATTGCTGTTGATCCGCAAACCCAACCGGCCATCATTCCCAGTGAAGAATTACTGCCGATTATTGAGAAATTTTCTAGTCAGCAAATTACCGCAAATCTCCATCATTGGTCGGCAAAGTTAGCGAGAGCCAAGGCAAGGGATGAAGAACGATTAAGGGCTTATTATGGAACGATTAGCAGTGAAATTAATCGGAAAATTATCACCAAACAGTTAGTAGATGAAGCCAAAGAAAAGGAAGAACTACGTTTAGCTGCGACCCAGGGAGAATTAGAAAGAAAATTAGCCGATTTAGAACAACGCTATGCGATGCAGATAGAAGCGAATTTGTATAGTGCAATGGTCATTTATTTACCCACAGTTCATGTTCATTGTGAACTAACTCGCAAGAAAGCCAAGCGTATGATCACAGCCATTTGGAATCCCTTTACTAAAATGATTGAACCGCTCCGTTGTGAACTTTCCGGTGAGACAATTTATGATTTTTATTTAGATGAAAAAGAGGCAAAAATGATTGCCCCTAGCTATTGGGAAAACAGTGGTATGGGTAAACGAAAATAGTTGGAATGTTATGATCTTCAAAGAGAATGGATGGCTCCCGTTTGCCAGCGATCGCCGTTAATCAAGGTGTGAACTTGCCATTCGGGTGAGGTGTCAGGATAATCCAAACGGTAATGACCGCCCCGACTTTCTTGCCGAAAAAGCGCACTTTTTAAAATTAGATAGGCAATATCCAGGAGATTGCGGGTTTCTGACCAGGTACGCAGCTTTTCTTCCTCTAGGTTTTCCCTTAGTTGCACCGTTTGACCCCTGGGAACCTTTGTTAAATATTGACTACTGGGAAGTTGTTCAAACATTTGTCGCCATGCTGCTACTTCCGCGATCGCGTTTTCTAGATGGGATTGAGTTCGACAAATACCAGCCGAATGCCACATTAAAACGGGTAAAGATTGACGCAATTGTTCAATGGTCGCCCAATCCGATGACCAATCTTCTGTACAAATAATTGGGGGGAGAGAAGTCGATGGCTGCGAGACTGGAGGTAAGTCAATCTGAGTTAATTGAGAAGCAAAAACAATACATTCCAACAGGGAATTACTGGCCAAACGATTGGCTCCATGAACCCCTGTACTGGTTGTTTCGCCGATCCCATAGAGACCAGTAATGGAGGTGCGACAATCAAGAGCGGTGCGGATTCCTCCCATCCAATAATGGGCTGCTGGGGCCACCGGAATTTTCAGTTCGGTTAAAATATCAATGCCCCATCCCAGACAACGTTTGATAATGTTGGGAAAACGTCGTTGAATACGTTCTGGTTCAATAGGGCTAAGATCCAAATAAACTTTTGCAGTTATGGGATCGGTTTCCGTAGCTTCCAAATGCTGAAAAATAGCTCGACTCACCACATCCCTGGGGGCTAATTCTCCCTTCGGATGGTAACGAAAGGCAAAGCGATCGCCGACCCGATCCAATAAATGCGCCCCTTCTCCTCGAACTGCTTCACTAATCAAAAAATGAGGCACACCCGGCTCGGTTAAGGCAGTCGGATGAAACTGAAAGAACTCTAAATCCTGTAAAACCGCCCCCGCTCGCCAAGCTAGAGCCACGCCATCACCCGTACTAACTGCCGGATTCGTAGTTTGCACAAACACCTGACCGCCGCCGCCGGTGGCCAAAAGTACCGCCCTTGCCGATAGCCACCGCACCTGATTTTGGTAAAGCAGACTAATGCCCTGACAGGTTTGGGTTTCAGGATCACAGTCTAAACCAAGGGCGATCGCCTGGGAAAAAATTTGAATATGGGGACAGGCCAAGACCTTATCCATTAAGACACTGACAATCGCCCGTCCCGTTGTATCGGCGGCATGGAGCACCCTGGGCTGAGAATGGGCTGCCTCTAGGGTTAGGGCTAAATCTGAGCCATGACGATCAAAACTAACCCCTAAATTGACCAGATCTTGAATGGCCTGGGGAGCATGTTCGACCAAGAACTGTACCGCTTGGGGTTCACACAGGCCGGCACCAGCTTCCAGGGTATCCTGGCAATGGAATTGAGGTGAATCTGTTGGGGCGATCGCGGCAGCAATACCTCCCTGGGCCCAATCGCTGGCCCCCGTTTTTAATTTGGCTTTGGTGATTAAAGCAATACGCAGGGAAGCAGGTAAACACAAGGTTGCATACAGCCCCGCAGCCCCAGAACCGACGACAATCACATCAAAGTCCGTTTCAATCATTCATGCAAGTCCAGTTTTAAAATAATGAGTTTTATCGGCAAGGAAAAAAGGCTAATCTTCCTAGGATACTCGAAATTAGCCTGAGTGGTAATGCTCAATTATCCTCTTCTCCAGAATGAGGGAATATTTGCTCTCAAGTGGGTTTAATTCGTTAAGCTAGAGTTATTATTTCTGGATCAGTCCATCTATCCATCAATATTATTTGATGAATGCTTCTGTAACGATTGCCACCCCAACGATTCAAGCGGGTTTCCACGCCCTTTCCGACCCCTGGCGACTGCAAATTATTGAGCTACTGCGATCGCAAGAATTATGCGTATGTGAACTGATGGAAAAACTGGAGATCAGTCAATCTAAGCTCTCCTTTCATCTCAAAATCCTCAAGGAAGCGGGTCTAGTTCAGACTCGTCAAGAGGGGCGTTGGATTTATTACCGTTTAAATCTGGCTCAATTTGTCCTGATGGAAGAGTATTTTGCAAATTTGCGGCGTTATAGTCCGATTCTGCCGGGCCGTTCTTGTTGAGATTGAGAGACTGGGAGATGGGGAGACGAGGGGAGATTGACAAATCAAGTTTTTTTGATATGTTGGAAGTGACAACTCTACTATTTTGGCTGTTATGACCACGGAAGCGGTAACTCGTCGTTTATCCTGGCTGGATCGTTTGCTCACGCTCTGGATTTTTCTAGCAATGGTGATCGGGGTGAGTTGGGGCTACTTTTTTCCAGGCATTGAAAGTTTTATTAACCAATTTCAAGTGGGAACGACTAATCTTCCCATTGCGATCGGTTTGATTTTAATGATGTTTCCTCCCCTGGCAAAAGTTCGTTACGAAGAACTAGGAGATGTTTTTCGGAATGGGAAAGTTTTAATGCTGTCATTATTACAAACCTGGTTAATCGCGCCCATTCTGATGTTTACCTTAGCAACGCTATTCCTTCACAATTACCCAGAATATATGACGGGTTTAATATTAGTCGGTATTGCCCCCTGTATTGCCATGGTTATTGTTTGGAGTGAGTTAGCAAGGGGCGATTCAGAATTTACTGCCGGACTGGTTGCTTTTAACAGCATTTTTCAAGTTCTTTTTTATAGTGTTTATGCCTGGTTTTTTATCTCTGTTTTGCCACCTTTATTTGGCTTACAGGGCAGTGTCGTTAATATCAGCATTGCAGAAGTGGCAAAAAGTGTTTTTGTCTATCTCGGTATTCCCTTTCTGGCTGGCTTTTTTACACGCTACTTTTTACTCAAAGTCAAGGGAAGACAATGGTATTACAATTTTTTTATTCCCAGAATTAGTCCGATTACCCTCATTGCCTTACTATTTACCATTGTAATTATGTTTAGTTTGAAGGGCAGTCTGATTGTACAAATTCCCCTAGATGTGGTTCGGATTGCGATTCCCTTGATTATCTATTTCGTGCTCATGTTTTTCGTCAGTTTCTTGCTCGCCTGGAAAATCAAAGCAAATTACTCCCAAGCAGCGAGTGTGGCTTTTACCGCCGCAGGCAATAATTTTGAATTGGCGATCGCTGTAGCGATTTCAGTTTTTGGGATCAACTCTGGAGCCGCCTTTGCCGCCGTTATTGGCCCTTTAGTGGAAGTCCCAGTTTTAATCAGTTTAGTGAATGTGGCTTTTTGGTTTGAGAAACATTATTTCCTTCCCAAAAGATCATTATCTTAAGGAAAGTAATTAAGACTAATTATCGTCAGCTAGTCTTTTTTTAAGGACAATTTCAAGGGCTAAACTTTTTAATCTCTCTAGTTTTTAATTTCCATTGTCAGGAATAAAATGATGAAACGTGTCATGTTTGTTTGTAAAAAAAATTCCGCTCGCTCCCAAATGGCTGAGGGCTTTGCCAAGGTTTTAGGAAAAGACCAAATTGAAGTTACCAGTTCAGGTTTAGAAGCCAGTCAAGTCCGACCAGAGGCGATCGCTACTATGAAAGATATTGATATTGATATTACGGATCAAACCTCCAAGGCCTTGGCAGACTTTAACCCAGAGGATTTTGACATTGTTATTTCTCTCTGTGGGTGCGGTGTAAATCTACCCGAAGCTTGGCTACTGCGCGATGGGTTTGAAGATTGGCAATTAGACGATCCAGCCGAACAGCCTGAAATTTTTCCGAGGGTACGGGATGAAGTAAAAGAGCGAGTGATCGCCTTAATCGAGTCTTTATCGTAACTTACCGGAACTTGTTTTGAGTAAAAATCATTTCATTAATGGTGATCATGACCGCGCTACTGTGTTGTTAACTTGGAAACGTGGAAATTGTTCGTTTCGTTTAGCTTTATGTTGTGATTAGCACTGCGATCAAAGCTATTATTTATGGTTGTATCTCCACAGATTTTGTAACTTACGATGCAGGAGCAAATAATCCCTTGGCGGTGCCGATCGCCTTTACCTTAAGAATTAATCCATTTCTAAGTAGGTCAACTTAATTAAAAGAAAAACGAGAAACGGAATATCCTCCCTGACTGGCTCGATTCTCAATGCCGGCCATCAGAGCATAGGCTAAATCTAACTCATCCTCAAAGACTCGACCCGCTA
>JAYKJI010000285.1:0-6296 GCA_035285405.1 Snowella sp.
GGTTTGGCTTTTTCTTTCAAACTATTGATTTGTCTAGGTTCGGCGCGTTTCCTTCGCTTCCGCTCTCAACCGCGCATTTACCAATATAGGGATCTTTCCCTGCTTTGTCAACCCCTTTTTTGAAAAAATTTTTCCACCCGCTACAACAACCACTCAAGCCCCTCTACGGACTCTTTCTTCTTTTCTATGGACTCTTTCTTCTTTTGACGGACATATCCAAGGATCTTTTGTATTGCTGGCGAGCCATGTTAAGGTGACAGAATATTGATAGCTCATATACAGTGTTTTTTCTCTAGGTTCGCTTTAAAGTTAAACTGGCAAGCGTTAAAACCTAATTGACTGAGTGAACGCTGCCAAGATCACTTCGACGATCTTTCATCCTAGTAGCGATATCTAGGATTATTTTGTTAACCGTTATCGTGTATTTGACTGTGACTACGCAAACGCCTGCTTTTCCGCAAACAGCCGAGACTGATGTCCCATTCAATCTCACTAGTGGCTTAGAACGCCAAATTATCATCATTCTTGACTTTGGATCTCAATATTCAGAGTTGATTGCCCGTCGTATTCGGGAAACTCAGGTTTATTCAGAAGTTTTGTCTTATCGAACTTCAGCCGAGGAGTTGCGACGGATCAACCCTAAGGGGATTATTTTGTCGGGTGGGCCTAGCTCGGTATATGACGAGGGCGCACCTCAATGTGATCCGGCTATCTGGCATTTGGGGATTCCGGTGTTGGGGGTATGCTATGGAATGCAGTTGATGGTCAAACAGTTAGGGGGGACGGTTGAGCGGGCTAAACGGGCAGAATACGGTAAGGCTTCTCTGAGGATTAGTGATCCGACCGATCTGCTGACCAATGTGGAAGATGCTTCGACGATGTGGATGAGTCACGGGGATTCTTGTTCGCTGCTACCGGATGGTTTCGAGATTCTGGCCTATACAGACAATACGCCTTGTGCCGCGATCGCCGATCATGAGAAGCGTCTATTTGGGGTGCAGTTTCATCCAGAGGTGGTGCATTCGGTGGGGGGAATCGCCCTGATTCGGAATTTTGTCTATCACATCTGTAAATGTGAGCCGACCTGGACGACGGAAGCTTTTGTGGAGGAGTCGATTCGAGAGATCCGATCGCAGGTGGGAGAGAAGCGTGTCCTTTTGGCCTTGTCGGGAGGGGTTGATTCTTCAACGTTGGCATTTTTATTGCATCGGGCCATTGGGGACAATTTGACCTGTATGTTTATCGATCAGGGTTTTATGCGAAAAGGCGAACCAGAACGTTTGGTTGAACTCTTTGATCGGCAATTTCATATTCCGGTTCAGTATGTTAATGCTCGCGATCGCTTTTTGAAGCAACTAGAAGGGATTACCGATCCAGAAGAGAAGCGACGACGCATTGGCCATGAGTTTATTCAGGTATTTGAGGAAGAGTCTAACCGCCTGGGGCCTTTTGATTATCTAGCCCAGGGAACGTTATATCCAGATGTGATCGAGTCGGCTGATAGTAACGTTGATCCCAAGAGTGGGGAACGGGTGGCCGTCAAAATTAAGAGCCATCACAATGTGGGGGGACTGCCGAAAAATTTACGGTTTAAATTGGTGGAGCCTTTACGTAAACTCTTTAAGGATGAGGTGCGTAAGTTAGGGCGTTCTATTGGTTTGCCGGAAGAAATTGTCCGTCGTCATCCCTTTCCTGGCCCAGGTCTAGCAATTCGGATTATCGGCGAGGTGACAGCAGAACGGTTAAATATTCTCCGAGATGCGGATTTTGTGGTTCGAGATGAAATTTCTAAACGGGGAATTTACCATGATTATTGGCAAGCCTTTGCGGTCTTGTTGCCGATTCGCAGTGTGGGCGTAATGGGAGATCAGCGAACTTATGCTCATCCGATTGTGCTGCGTTTTATTACGAGTGAAGATGGGATGACGGCAGATTGGGCCAGGGTTCCCTACGATATTCTAGAGGCGATCTCAAATCGTATGGTTAATGAGGTTAAGGGGGTAAATCGGGTGGTCTATGATATTACTTCCAAGCCGCCTGGGACGATTGAATGGGAATAGGGTTGACCGGCTTTGAATGCTGGGATTCTTGACAGTAAAAACGATGGCAAGCCTTGCGGGGTTGAAATAATACCCTGCTCCTTGTCAATAGGGAAAGAAGAAAATGAGGGATTTTCAAGGTGTATGGGAGATCGTACAGGGTTGTAAAGTGTAGGCTTTTTGAAGGATTTGATCAATAGTTTGGCGAAGTTCTGGGGCGGTGCGATCGCTGTTGTTGACCAAAATACTAAAAACTAAAGTTTGATTCTGGATATTCGTCAGATAACCGGAAAGGCTCGTTATTCCTGAGAGGGTTCCCGTTTTAGCTTGTAATTTTCCCACTAAGGCTGTTTGTAAAAAGCGATTTTTTAAAGTTCCATTTTGACCAGCGATCACTAGGGAATCTTGATAGATTTTAGCAAAAGGGGTTTTATTAATTTGCAATAGTAATTGACCAAATAGATGGGGAGACACTAAATTTTGACGGGATAAACCAGAACCATCCTTAAGAAAATAAGTATTAGGATCTAAGCTTAGGGATTGCAAGGCTGTTTTAATAGGTTCTGAACTGGCTTTTGGGGGTGAATTTAATAGGTTTAATAAAGATTCGGCATAGAGATTATTACTATCTTGATTGGTTGTTTGAATAATTGTCCCTAGCTTAGGAGAAGTAATGGTCAGGAGCGGGATCTGAGTTGTATCAAGGTTGGCATGATTAGTCATCATAACGCGATTAACTTGAATGCCTTGCTGCTTTAAAAGTTGCTGAAAAGTTTGTAGAAAATATAAGGTCGGATCGGGAATCGCAACACCATTGATCTCTTGATCGCCAAGACCTAATTCCCCTGTCACAACCAAAGTATTCTGAGCAAGAAGCCCTTGGATTTGAATATTTTGGCTAGGATTAGCGGCAACGGTTCTGGTTTGATTAACCACTTGCCATTGTTGAGCCGCGAGGGGATCAGACCAGGTAATTTGGGCTGGTTCGCCAATCTTTTTGCCCGTTAAAGTTAAGGTAACGGTATTCTGATTGAGAATAGCTCGATTGATGGGGGGAGCATAATCATAGTGAATATCTTCCCATTCCCAGGTTGGATTAAGACGATTTTCCGGTGCTGAATTATCCTCTAAAACTAGGGTTTTAATTGCCGTAATGCCCTTGGCTTGCAGTTGGGCAGCGATCGCGCTTAATGAATCCCTAGTCAGGGTAGGATCACCTTGAGCAATAATGGTTAATACTTCCAGTACTGGTGCTTGGCCTTGCCCATAAAAAGGAGTTTGAAATTGATAATTTGGCCCTAGAATCAGCAAAGCAGCCGCCGTGGTCAGTAGCTTAGTATTGGAGGCTGGGACAAATAATTGATCGGCATTGTGTTGATAAAGAACGGCTTGAGTTTTCTCCTCGGCAATAAAAATGCCCCAGTGACTACGAACAAGCTCAGAACGTTGCAAGAGGGTATCAATTTCAGTAGCAAATTCTGTCGGACAAAGAGACTGGTTAGAATGATTTCCGTTTTGGCTCAATTTGAGGGGCATGACGGGGGAAATTGCCGTCACCGAGGAAGCCCAAAAGAGAAATACTCCCATACTGAGGATCTGTATTCCCCATTCTCCAAGATAGGTCTTAGAGCGCGAGGACTGGTTACGATGTAAGAAGAGCAATGATCTCAACAAAATTCTGTATTTAAACGGGGTCAAAAGATAAAAATTCAATCTAGCCGCGATCGCTAAATAGCCTGATGATTCACCCATCAATCACCATAGACGCACCAACTCTCTATTCAGTTTCGACACTCGTTTAATAACTGGGGGCGTAGTGATCCAGATCACAGTTTAGTGGGTTTAAAGCAGCTAGATTGAAAATAAGCCTCTGGAATTAAGGGGTTATTAAGCTAATTTTTATCTCTTTTCAGGAAATTCAGGGGTTGTTATGAATACTCGCTTTAAGTTTGCTTTAATACGTCATCTCAATAGTGATCGCCATCAAGGATTTGCGTTACCAATGGCAATGATGGTGGGATTAGTTATCTTGGTAGTGGGGGCAACACTAATTATTCGTGCCCAAAGTGATCAGTCTAAGGTGGTTGCTCAAACAACGACAAGCAAGGCCGCAGCGATCGCGGAAGCTGGGGCAGCCCAATATATCAATTTTTTGAATAATAATCGGGGTTTAATTCCCTATCCTTCCTGTGTAACATCTGATAGTACAACAGGAGCCTGTACCGATGGAAGTGGGGTTAAAAGCTGGTATCAAGCCACTAATATTCCTAACATTGTCGCTTCTCCTTCTGCCAGTTCCCCCTCCCCCTCATCTTCTCCTTCCTGCACAAACAGTGGTTCAAATGTAAGTCTCCCCGCCAATTATCAAACCTATACCGCCAGTGATATTCAAACAACCTGGGCTAACTCTACGGGAACAGGTACGGGAACCGGCTGGCGAGATCTTGGCAATGGAGCGGGTCAATATCGGATTGTTGCCTACAAAACCTATACCGATACTTCTGCCAGCACCCTCATGAATCCCAGTACGGATCAACCGACAGCAGTCCGTCGAGGCCGCCTAATCGTTGAGGGCCGAGTCAATCAGAGCGGAACGGGAGCAACTGCTACCACCGATCAAGGTCGAACAGGTATAGCGCGACTTGAATTCACCATTCCGGTAACTGCAACAACGACCAATGGTTCTTCTCCTTCTTCTTCAACAACAACGAACTTCCCAGGACTCTGGGCACAGAATTTTAATTTTGGCAATAACAATAGTGCTAATGCTCAAGTATGGGACTCTAGTGCTTGTAGCTCAGGAACCGCAATGCCGGATGCTCGAATTCTAAACTATACGAGTCTAACCAGAAACGTATTTCCCGATAACCCTCTTACTTTGGCCTCCGGTGTTACGGATACAGCCACCGCGAATAATGGCAACAAACAACTCTACGACGGGTCTGTTTACAGAACTAGCAATAGTGTGGCCAATCCTGTTCCAAAAGTAACAGTAAACCAAGCCTTTCCTTCGCTTCCGAATAACGGTACCTACCCTACTACTTCTACCCCTGCCTTAGTCTATGGGCCAAGAACGACACAAACTGGAACAGTACAGGAAAACTCTTTGGATTGTAGTTCCCTCAGTAACGTGACATTTCCTCGCGCAGGAGACAAAGACACAACCAACACAACCTATGGTGCCACGGGACAATCTTCCACGCCTACCTATGTTTATCGTTGTAGTGGAGGAATGAGCATTGGAGATTCTGCCGTCACCTTAGGACGTTTAGGTACGGAAACGCTAGTTTTTTATGTCAATGGAACCTTCAATGCCAGTGCCAATGGAGGAGTTTTTCCAGTCCAGGGGACAAACAGTTGGTCAAGGGGCGTTTTCTACGTCAAAAATGATGCTCAGATTAAAGCGAACGGAAATGTGGGACGACTCCTTGCTCCCGATGCTCTCCAGTTTTATGTTTATAATTCTGGCAACATGAATCCGGGTTTTGATATGGGAGGAAATGGTTCTTTATATGCTTTCATCTTTGCGCCAACCTCCATTGGTCTTTCCAAGGGGACTGAAGATTTAAGTGGTGCGCTTTGGATCAAATCCTATGAAGTGGATGGAAATAATAAGGTTTGGCAATCCATTTTTGATGATAGTCGTCTGATGGTAACACTGCCGAATACTGGTTCAGTGACGACCTATCAATTAGATGGTTCTCCCAATCAATGGCGACGAGTTGAAGCCAATTAATCTGTGATATTTTTGGGCAAACCGAGGTGTTTGCCTTTTTTGTATTTATGTGCTTTCTCAACTTCCATTGATTTTCAGTTAAATCAGCGATCGCGCTGCGGCCAAACCTGATAAGACAGCCCCTTCTACCTTGCCTGTCACAAAACCATCTCCCGCTAAAACTAATGGCCCCGATGCGGACAAGGCCAAATAAGGTTCTCCATAACTAACGGCTACCTGACTATAACGCCAACGATGGACTTGATAATCTAGTGCATTTGAACCGAGCCAGGGTGCCGCCGCCTTTAATAAGTCCTGGGCAATCTTGGCATCCTCCTCCTCCCAACAGATACGGCTAAAATCAGGGCCAGCCTGAATCGTTACTCCATAACCCTTCGCTGAAATTCCTTTTTGATAATTAGACTTGTTGGGTTATAAGGGATAATAAGAAAAAAAGCAATGACCAGAAAATCCAAGAATGCTAGATATAGAAAGGATATTCAAACAAGATCGCTTAATACGGGGGATGACAGGGCTAAATA
>JAYKJI010000286.1:0-31713 GCA_035285405.1 Snowella sp.
AGGATTACATTCGAGGTAAAAGGGCTAAGTTGCTTGCTATGTCTGTCTTCTAGCTCTCTTGTCGCCCCACCAGCAATATTCCTTTAAAATCTTTGATATTAGAGCGTTGCTATTAGATAATAACGAGGATGCTCATCAAAAATAGGTATTAAAATGGCCGAAAATCTCACACTTCTCATTTCCCAAGCGGAAATCGCCCAGAAAGTTAAACAATTGGCTCAACAGATTGATCAAGATTATCAAGGACAAACCCTGACGATTATTGGCATTTTGAAAGGTTCATTTATTTTTTTAGCGGATTTAGTGAGAGCGATCACCACTCCCCTAGAGCGAATCGAGTTTTTACAGCTTTCCAGTTATGGTTCCAGTACAGTGAGTTCCGGTAAGGTCACAGTTATACAAGATATTTCTCCAGCCCTGATTCACCATCAGCACATTTTGTTAGTGGAAGATATCATTGACACAGGACTATCAATCGCGACTGTCCTTGACCGATTACAAGCCCATCAACCGTCTTCTCTCAAACTCTGTACACTACTCAATAAGCCCAGTTGTCGTCAGCAAGAAGTTCAAATTAACTATTGTGGCTTCTCCATTCCTGATCATTTCGTTTTGGGGTATGGACTTGATCTGGATCAAAAATATCGCCAACTTCCAGCTATCTACTATTTACCAAAGTCTGAGTCTTGATGAGGTCAGTATTTTTTGCTGTTGTTTGAATTAACGGTTCTGGATTTTTGAGTTTTCCTTGACGGTTCCGCAAAAATTATCTGAGATCAAAATTTGCAGAGATGGTCAAAAATAGCTCAATCTTAACGCTTTTTTACGATCGCTCTCTATTTTTAGAACTTAAAAAGCGATCGCCCTCTTATTTCGGATTAACTAAAAGCAAAGGTTGCTCCCAAAAGATTGACATTGACATCAGCAGCAACAAAACCTGTCGTGGCACTGGTAGTTAGCAGTAAAGTTCCCGTACCAAAGCCAGCGTTACCTGAGATACCATCACCCACTTTAAACAGGGTACTCGTGCCAGAAACCTGTACGTCAATAGCAGTTATGCCAGTGAATTTGAGAATATCTCCCCCAATTCCACGCACAAAGTTGTAAACGGTATCAACACCATCGCCACTGGCATAGTTAACGGTATCTGTAACAATATCACTGCCGAGATAGAGCAGATCATTGCCGCCTCCTCCTGTCAGGATATCTGCACCGCCGTAGCCATAGAGAATGTTAACTCCGGTATTGCCTGTCAGATTGTCCCCTGCGGTATTGGAGCCTTGGACATTTTCAATTAAAGAAAGAGTATCTGTTCCCCCTTCGCCATCACTAGCGATTCCTGTGGCTAGGTTAGCTGTTACCGCTCCTGTGACGGTGTAATAGTAGGCAGTATCGGTTCCATTACCACCCGTTAAGAGATCATTACCTGCTCCACCAATTAAGGTATCGTTACCATCCCCACCATTGAGGGTGTCATTACCGCCATAGCCGTAGAAGGTATTATTATTGGCATCCCCTGTCAGATTATCGCCGGCGGTATTGGAGCCTTGGACATTCTCAATTTGGGAGAGAGTATCTATGCCATCCTGACCATCGTTAGCGATTCCTGTGGCCAAATTAACGATTACGGAGTCGGTCGCATTGTAATAGTAGGCAAAATCGTTGCCATTGCCCCCAATTAAGGTGTCATTGCCGATACTGCCATTGAGCGTATCATTGCCATCGCCGCCACTGAGGGTGTTATTAAAGTTATTGCCGGTTAAGCTGTTGTTAAGACTATTTCCTGTACCATCAATATCGGCATTGCCTAATAGGGTAAGATTTTCGAGATTATTGCCAAGGGTATAAGTTAGATAGGTTTTGACGGTATCGGTTCCTTCGTTGGCATTTTCAGTAACCCCATCCCCTGCGCTGCTTAAGGTATAAGTGTCATTGCCTAGACCACCTTGCATGGTATCGTTTCCGGCTTGGCCATCGAGAATATCATTGCCTGCCCCACCAATGAGGGTATTGTTGCCATTGTTCCCTAAGAGGGTGTTGTTGAGTTCGTTGCCTGTACCGCTAAGGTTACTGCCACCTAGTAGGGTGAGGTTTTCGAGGTTGCTGCCGAGGGTATAGGTGATATAACTGCGAACCGTATCGGTTCCTTCGTTGAGATTTTCGGTGACGACATCGCCAAGATTATCAATGGTATAGGTGTCGTTGCCTGTTCCACCCTGTAGGTTATCGCTACCTGCTTTACCGTCGAGTTTATCATTGCCGGCTAGTCCGATGATGATGTCATTATTGACGGTTCCGATAAGGTTATCATCGTTAGGCGTACCAGTAATGACACTACCACTTTCAATACCCTTGATTTGAGCTGTAAAGATGGTTGTATCATATAAATCATTTGCTTCTTTTGGATCTAGGGCAAAGTCAACAATAGAATTCAGATTAACAACTGCTTCTATTTGATAGTTAATCCCTGTTGAATCATATCCATCAATAGACTGTGACCAAACTTCAACCCCATCAACAAAAATATGTCCAATAACTCCATTTCCGCCTATCCCTGTTTTTGCTAAATGACCTTGGATTTGGATCGTTCCATTGGCCTCACTAATCCAACGACGTACAGCCCATTGTTCTATCGGGATTGTTGTATTTCCATTAGTTCCATTCCCATGAGCAGTCATTGGACCTATTCCAGTCCAATAATCACCAACTCCAACTTTCCACGCACCAGACCCATCAGCATAAAACTGAGTCATTTGCTGGAAGTCTGAGCTATTAAAAGGTCCGTCATAGTAACCGTAGTACCAATTATTTAGTCCTTGTACTCCTGAAAAGTCGAGTTCAGAATTAGCAATTTCTATATTATTTCCAGACATTTCTATCGCCGTTGCTTGCCCATCAATCATCACCATCGCATGATCATCCTCCGTTTTAATCCGATTCAACTCAGCCGCACTCAAACTGACCCCTCGCACCAAAGACGAAAACAACTCCCCCTCATCCCCCGCCCTATCCGTTACATTCATCCGAGTATCCACAAAATGCCCAATCTCTTCAATTAATACTGACTGTAACCGCGCTGCCTCCCCTTGCAACAAACTTTCCGCTAAATAAATCTTGCCCGTTTGCGCCGAAAACGCCCCTGATGCTCCCTGTAACTCAGAGTCAGCCAACACATCAATTTCAGGTAACGCCGCCACCATATCCCGAAAAGTTTGCGACGAAACCGTCAGACCAAATACCGCCGTAAACTTCTCTGCAAATAACGGATCAGAGGCAAAATCATTTAAAACCTGAATAACATTGCCAACAGCCGTACTGAGAATTGGTGCATAGACAGAATTGAGAGACATTGCCAGAACCTCTAAAATTAGTTCAACACAATGTATCAACTATTCAATCAAAAATCAACGTACCTGTTACAAAAAGATAATCTCTGCGACTAGGCGTTAGTTGGCCTAGTGAAAACAAGAAAACCGCGATCGCTCCTTACCGATAAACATAAACAGCGATCGTCCAGTCTTGTCAAATTCTGTCAAACCAAATTTAGGAAATAACCTGAACAATAGCATGATATTGTGTCACAAAGCGTTTTAGCCAGTAGGAATGACAAAGCCAGCCCCTTAAAATTAGATGATAGAATTAAAGAGAAAATCAAGCAAACAGCAACTTATGCTAAAAACCATCGAAAGCATTTATCAGGATAGGTAAATCCGCTTCACAAAACAACCACAAATAGATTACCAGGAAAGCCACTAATGATCACTTTCACCCGAAAATACACCCTTGGGGAATATTTTGAGCAAGAAATACAATCCCAAACTCGCCATGAATATCTTAATGGAAAAATTATTGCTATGACAGGAGGAACACCAACTCATAATCGCATTATTGCTAATTTATTAGTCGCCTTATATACCAAGCTCAAAAATCAATCTTATGCTGTTTTTGTCACTGATCAGCGTTTATGGATACCTGAGCGACAAATGGCTACTTATCCCGACATCATGGTGACATCTGAACCGCTTAGTTATCAAGAAGGACGTAAAGATACGTTAGTTAATCCTGTTTTGATTACCGAAGTTTTGTCTGCGTCTACTGCTAATTATGATCGAGAAGATAAATTTGCTGCTTATCGAACCATTCCTAGCTTTCAGGAATATTTATTAATTTCTCAGGAAAGATGTTATATTGAGCAGTTTTACAAAAAAGATAATAACTGGTTTTTTAAGGCTTTTGAAACCCCTACTATAATCACTTTAAAATCTTTACAAATTGAGGTAGAGATTGCAGATATTTATAATAAGATAAGTTTTGCAAATGACAACTAACGGGAAGTCACTCCGAATTATAGCGCGATCGCTCCTTACCGATAAACATAAACAGCGATCGCCGATCAATAATCATCTAAATAAATCTCTAATTATTCTGATTAGCCACAAACTGATTGACTAAAGCAATATCAATATCTAATTCTTCAGCAATTTCCGCGATCGATAACCCTAATTTTTTAAGTAGAGGGATTGTCTCAAGCTTGCCCTCAAGACGACCTTCCTGACGACCTTCCTGACGACCTTCCTGACGACCTTCCTGACGACCCTCTTGTAAAATTTCCTGATAGAAAGCTGATTCCTTCATAATGTCACTCCTTAAAATCATTTTGACCATTTCAGGTTCCATCACTAATCCGGCGAATACTGCCGTTGCAGCCATAAGATTAGCCCTCACCCGTTGGTTTTCTATTGTATCCAATCCCTTGGCAACTTTTCGTAACCGTGCTGTTGGCTCCTTGTTTTGGGTTAATATCGCTAGGGGCAACAACCCTGGACTTGTTAGAAATAAATCAGAAGACTCTTCCCAAAGACGAATGACTCGATAATGATGGCTAGTTTCTCCGAGTTGAAAACTGTCTTGATAAACCAAGGCCGACTTAGTTGGTTTCAGATAAATAACCACCTGGTGCATGGTTTTAAGCGGAAAACGACGATAAACCCTGACTCGATAATCTAACATCCGAAAACCCATTGTTTCATCAGGTTCGGTTTGAAATTCCAGATGTAAAACTAAATCTTCCGATTGTTCCAATATAAGGGAATCAGCACGAATCGGTTCTAAAGATAATTCTGTGGGACTGAGTTTGGTCAATTGAACGGGACGACCAAGCAACCAAGTGGCATAATCTTCAGAAAAGTTTTCGGCTAGGAATTTGCAGGCATTGTCAAACATGGATAAATTTTAACATTTTCAGCGATCGCCCCTTCTTCTCAACCGGAAAAAAGCGATCGCCGTGCTAATCAAATAACGCGACTATGACAAAAAGATAGAGAATGGAAAATGCTTAGGATCGTCATTGCTGCTAGTTGATTTAAGGATTATGCGAATTTTTGTTAGTACGGGAGAAGTGTCAGGTGATTTACAGGGTTCGCTGTTAGTAGAAGCCTTATTGCAACAAGCCACTCATCAAGGAATAGATCTGGAGATTGTGGGACTAGGGGGAGAACGAATGGCCAAGGCTGGCGTTAAACTCTTAGCCAATACAGCGGCGATTGGCTCGGTGGGATTACTCGAATCCTTGCGGTTTGTATTACCAACTTGGCAAATTCAACAAAAGGTTAAAGCTTATTTGCAACAGCATCCTGTTGATCTGCTCATTCTCATTGACTATATGGGGCCAAATGTGGCGATCGGCAACTATGTTCGTCAGCAATTAGCTTCATTACCGATTCTTTATTACATCGCTCCCCAAGCCTGGATCTGGTCGCCGACAGTAGGCAATACTCAACAACTCCTCAACATTACCGATCGCCTGTTAGCTATCTTTCCTGAAGAGGCAAAATTTTTTGCAGCCAGAGGCATCGATGTGATCTGGGTGGGCCATCCCTTAATTGATCGCATTGCCAAGGCTCCTAGCCGAGAACAGGCCAGGACAACCCTAGGGATTAGTGCAGAACAATTAGTGGTGACGCTTTTACCCGCCTCACGACTCCAGGAACTCAAATATTTACTGCCAGTCATCTGTGAAGCAGCCCAACAATTACAGCAAACATTGCCCGATATTCAGTTCTATTTGCCTATTTCCCTAGAAGCTTATCGTGAGCAGATTGAATCAACGGTTAAAAGTTATGGGTTAAACGTCACTCTACTGCAAGGATCGACCCTAGAGGCGATCGCCGCCGCCGATTTAGCCATCACCAAATCAGGAACCGTTAATCTCGAAATCGCTCTCTTGAAGGTTCCCCAGGTCGTCCTCTATCGAGTGAGTCCCTTGACTATGTGGGTAGCCCGTAAGATTCTGAAGTTTAATATTCCCTTTGTTTCTCCCCCCAATATCGTCATGCAACGGGCGATTGTGCCAGAATTATTGCAAGAAACCGCTACACCAGAACGAATTTGTCAAGAATCCCTCGCTTTTCTGACCCAGCCTAAACGCCGTCAAACTATTTTGGATGACTATCAACAATTACAAAAAGCCTTAGGAGAAACTGGAGTCTGCGATCGCGCTGCCCAGGAAATCCTAGCATTTGCTCAAAATCCGTCCAAAAGCAAAGCAGGGTGATGACCCTGCCTTAACATCTCAACAAATGAGAGGAACCTAGTAAAGATCTTCTTCTTTATGGGTTTCGATTGTACAATCAGAGGTCGGATAGGCTACACAGGTTAAAACATAGCCTGCTTCGATCTGATCATCATCTAAGAAAGATTGGTCAGATTGATCGACAGTGCCACTTGTAATCTTACCAGCACAGGTAGAGCAAGCACCCGCCCGACAGGAATAGGGCAGATCTAAGCCTGCTTCTTCGGCTGCGTCGAGAATATAAGTGTCATCTGCGACTTCAATAGTCTTCTTGAGACCTTCAGCTTCGTTGACTAACGTAACTTGGTATGATGCCATTTAAGGGGTTCCTCTTCTCAAATCAAATGGTAGGTAGGACTCTCGGCCAAACATGGCTAAAATTCTGATCAGAATTAAAGCATGACGGTGAGAATAAAGTTCACTTCCGATACTACGGGAAAAATCTTCTTACTTTGGCTTGCATTAGCAAAGAGATTCTAAGACCTCTTTGGAATAAATTTTTCTTATGTATATAGACGGACTGTTCTCGGCGATAAGCGACTCTAGACAGAGGCAAATCTCTAGATATATCAATGGTTTCAATTGCTTTTCCTCCTGTCTATTGATGTAAACTTTCAGAATTATGATTGAGATTAATCTTATTGATAAGTATTTTAGAACCCAACCCCAATGCCTCAAAATTTGAGAAACTGAAACGATTATTCTCCATAAGCTGTTAGCGATGAACCTAGCCTCAACCCCAGTCTTGACCGATACGACCTGTCCCTTACGGGTAGGGATAGTCGGAACCGGTTTTGCTGCCCAGCGACGGGCCGAAGCGATTCAGTCTGATCCCAGAAGCCATTTAGTCTGGGTCACGGGTAATCGCCCTGAGCAGACTATCCCTTTCTGTAAAACCTTTGGCATTAGATCTTTGGATAGTTGGCAACAATTGGTTAATCAAGCCGATCTGGATTTAATTCTGATTGCAACCATTAATCGAGATCATAGTCTGATCGCTCGTGCTGCCCTGGAAGCGGGAAAACACGTTGTTATTGAATATCCCTTAGCCCTAAACTATGGGGAGGGAAAAGCCTTGCTAACCCTGGCTCAACAACAGAAAAAGTTACTACACGTTGAACATATTGAATTGCTGGGCGGCCTACACCAGGCGATTCGTCGTTATTTACCTGCCATTGGAGAGGTCTTTTATGCTCGTTATGCGACGCTGCAATGCCAAAATCCGGCTCCTCAACGTTGGACTTATCACCGAGAGTATTTTGGGTTTCCTTTAACGGCGGCTCTGTCGCGCTTACATCGTTTTACAGATTTGTTTGGCCCTGTGCTCTTTGTAACCTGTCAATCTCGCTTTTGGGACACTTTCGATCCGGCTTATTTTCGGGCTTGTCTCTGTAGTGCTCAACTGCAATTTCAAAATGGTTTGATGGCTGATACCATTTATGGCAAGGGAGAGGTCTTTCATCAAGCCGATCGCTCTTTTGTTTTACATGGCGATCGCGGCACGCTTCACTTTGACGGAGAAGTGGGAACGCTAGTGCGGGGGGAAGAGATTACACCGCTAGAAGTGGGTAGCCGTCGTGGTTTATTTGTGAAGGATACTCAATTGGTTTTAGATCATTTGTTTGATGGCTCCCCTCTCTATGTTCAACCCGAAGCCAGTTTGTATGCCCTAAAAGTCGCAGAAGCTTGTTATCAATCAGCCCGTCAAGGCAAAACTGTCTTTTTAGCGGAATTAGATGGGGGACTGTAGCAGGGTTTTGTCATCTTTCGTAACAATCATGACGGTTTTCCCAAGAAAAAGCCGTTATCTTGACGGCAGTCGTTTCGCAATAGGAATAAATACTTATGTCGAATCCTACTCTCGAAATTTGTCCCGTCTGTGGTGTCAAGATTGAAAATGGAGCTAAGGTCATTTTCTCGGCGGGCCCATCGGGTACTCGTTCCAGGCTGTGGGCAAGGGTTTGCAACTTTGCGAAAAATCCTGATTGTATTAACCAAGATGAAGCGATCGCGGGCAATATTGTGAGTAATGACTACTACAAATGATCAACTGATCTAGTCAAGAAATTGTCTTTTCAGCGTTGTTAAAACTTTTCAACCATGCTTGCTATTATCTTTATTTAACTGCTAGCTGAGTAAAATATCCCCCTTTAAACCCTACTGTGTACACACATCTATTCGCAAACCTCATTTTGCCCCCCCAGCCCCCCAACTTTGGGGGGAGAACGGTCTCTTGGACTGGTTCAAAGTCCCCCAGTATTGGGGGATTTAGGGGGCTTAAAAATCTCGAAGTCAAAACCAAAGACTTGTGTGTACACAGCAGCTTTAAACCAGGGAAGGGGGACGCTATTTCTCCTAAGTTTTTCCTAAATACTGATGCTATTGATCACTAAAGAAGGCTTAAGTACTTCATAAGGAAAAACACGTTTTTTGTTGCGAATATCAATTTTATGTTCAATGACATTCAGTTCCTGCTGGAATTTACTTAGGACAATCTGGGCCCGGCGATCGCTGAAGGGGTCATCATAGTAACCTAAACGATCATAACGGTAAGCCGCTAACGTGTACATAACATGAATTTGATCCACCACTTGACTGGAAGGAGGCAGAAACGCCATTAATTCCGACAGGCTTAATTCTTTTTCTTCGTTGGTACGAACATCCGTTTCAAATTTAGATTTGATTGGTTGATAGGCTGCTAAAGGTGCATTAGGAATAAAACCCATGTAGTCGTATTGGGTAAAATTCACGGCGGAATGTTGGGCACTACAGGTATAAATAACCGCCGTAATGATGCTAATTAGTTCGTCCAGGGTCGTAATCTGAGTGGGAACGCCCTTCACTTTGCCGCCAGCATCGCTTTGATCGGCCAGTTCTGCGGCCCAGGCTTGCAATTCGTAATCTTCTAGCCAATCTTCGGGGGTAGTATAATACAGTTTCAAATAGTTGGTTACATAGGCAGCGATCGCATCCCAAAGCAGTTGACCGTCATCGCGATAGGGATAGTGGGGTAAACGCTCTTGATCATCCAATCCCCGATTTTTGATGGCAGTGGGCAAGGCCGCCTGGTCTAAACTCCAGCAATCCTGAGCATTTTTAAAATAGGATTCCTGCACAATTTGTAAGGATTCTCGTAGGGTTCCGGCTAACAGATCATCCACAATGCCACCTTGACTGACCAAGCGTTTGCGGGCTAATTCATTGTTAAACAACATGAAGCGGAAATGAGGACGAAGTAAAATGGCTAAAGGATGATTAGGAGATAATCGCCGAGCCGTGACGATCGCAAAGGGTTCCATGACCAAGTGGGTATGACAGAGATGGCTGGCCATTTCATGGTGATTCGCATCCGCGATTTGGACACAGATCTTGGCATACAACCAATTATTGGCTGGACTAAAGGGCGTGACTAAACCACTATCTTTGCCGAGTTGGGGCGCAATTTGGATCGCCACTGGCATCAACTGACCGCGATCGCCATAACCCGCACTTCGCCAAGCAAAAAGAGCGATCGGAGCCGGAAAATATTTTTTACCTTTCAGATAGGTTCCACCCTGAATAAAGGACAGACTGGTATAATCCGCCACGTAGAGATGACCCTCTTGCAACTTCTGTTCCAAATTAATATTGGGGCCATAGGCAGCCTGTACTTCTGACAAACTATAGGAAAAGGCAGCGGGTAAGGTCTGGATATTTTTCAACACCATTGGATTACAGCCACTCAAACGCTGTTCGGCAAAAGATTCATCGGTTTGGTAACTGCGCATCACCGAAGGCGAAGGCATAGCAGGATAAAAATCCTCAAAATCTTGCAATTCATCTAAGGGATCCCACAGCGATCGCACCTGTACAGCCAAAGTATTGGCAGAGAGTTTTGTAAGAGTTGCTGGAATCCGTTCTGACAAATAGGTTGGAGAAAAACTCTCATTAATCGGAACATCCTGAATCACCGTTAAAGGTGGCAAATACTGGGCATTAAATTCGTAGCGTTTGCGATTTTTCTCTAGCCAGGCTTTGCGGCTCTCCTGGTTAAGCTGACTGTCTTTTTGAGGTAAACAGGGTTGCATGGCTGATTCTCCAATAATGAGGCTAATGGTTTTAGCTTACTACTCGCCTTAGGGAAGATGGGTCACTTTGATGCAAAATGTTATCAAAACTGAGTTGACGATGATTTCTTTAATTGAGTTTTTTTGAGTAAAATTTTCGGTGATCAAGAATAATCAGCTTACATCACTTTTTCTTAATTCAATGATCTCTTTCATCCTGTTCAGGCAATTTTTCAACACGGGAGATTGATCCCATTTTCGCCACTTTATTTGCATAATATCTACCGAAGAACCAAAATAATCTTAAGTACATGAGAGATTATTTACTAAATTACAACCATTGCTGTTGATAGATTTCTTCGGCTACCTGTTTTAGTCTTCGTAGTTGCGCCTGCATATCCGCTCCTGTCCATTTAGCTGCAAATAGTTGAAAACCCCAATTAACTAAAGGATTGGGAATAGTAAATTCAAAGCAATTAATCAATAACGTTCCAGCCTCGGTTGGTTGACATTCCCAGCGATCGCGCCCCTTAAAAAAGCCGGTAAATTCCCAAACCACTAGACCCGGTTCCCGTTGAATGACCACATTATGGAGGGTTGGCTTTAATAAGGGAATCTGAATCACAAAACGACTTTTGCTACCAATTTCGGTTGTCCATTCAGCGATCGGTTCACAGCGTAGAACGGGATTTAACCAACGGTGCATTAACGCTAAATCGGTAAAACATTGTTCGACAATGGTGGCACTAGCTTGAATCTCGATCCGTTGTTCAAAAATCATGATTGATAAAGTTGTAGGTAGGTAGGTCTTAAAATGTATAAGATCCCCCCGTCCTAAGGACATCCCCCTTATCAAGGGGGCAGGGGGGATCAGGCACAAAATCTATGTTCAATTTAATTGAAACCAGTCACTTAGGGAGATTAGAAATTTGCTTACAGCGATCGCGGATGGGTTGGCGATTCATAAACAACCGGAGAACCGTGATCGGGCACGAAATGACAGGCCCAATAGGAATGAATAAAACTCTTCCAAATTGGTTCATTAGAAACCCGGTAATAATCCCCAAGAATAGGCCTAATCGCTTCTGTCGCCGTTTTGAGGTGATAGTGGGGCATATTTAGGAAAATATGGTGGGCCACATGGGTGCCAATGTCGTGGTGAATGGGATTAATGAAACCGTAATCGCGATCAATGGTGGAAAGCGCGCCTTTGAGAAAATACCAATCTTCATCCCGATACCAGGGAATGCCAGGTTCGCTGTGGTGCAAGAAGGTGACTAAATCTAGCCAGATGACAAAGATAACGTAGGGAACGAGATAAAACTTAAGTAAAAACAGCCAACCAAACTGGTAGGTCAAAAAGCCTAAAAAGCCAACCATTGCTATCCAGAGAGTCGTGCTGGTGATGATATCCCATTTTTCAGAGGGACGGAACAAGGGACTACTGGGTAAAAAATGGGAGCCTTCCCGATTCGGCGATCGCTTGAAGAGATAGAGCGGGTAAGAAATTAGAGGCACATAAAAACGGAAAAGTTTTTCATACCAAGCCATTTCATTGTACTTACTTTCCGTGACAGGATACCAACTTTCATCGGTGTCGATATTGCCGGTGTTGGCATGGTGGGTGCGATGACTAATACGCCAACCGTGATAGGGAACCAAAATGGGGATATGGGAAAGGTGCCCGATCAGGTTATTCAACCATTTAGATTTAGAAAAAGAGCCATGACCACAATCGTGGCCGACCACAAACAATGACCAAAATAACGTTCCCTGAGCTAACCAGAAAAACGGGTAAAAATACCAAGAGTCTAGATAGGCCGCGATCGCATAAAGACCAGCAATCATGCCAATATCCAAAAAAAAGTAGGCCAAGGATCGACCTACCGAGGGTTCAAAGCATTCTGGGGGAATCGCAGATTTTAGATCTTGGAGCGTGAAAGGTAGCTCCGTTTTTTGAGTTTTTGTATCGTTAATTAAGGGGGGTGAATTTTTAAGTTGCACGCAATTATCCTAAGAAGGGCAGTACAGAGAAGGGTCTCTAAGATTTTACCCTCTTTTGCTTTAGAAAACTTAATACTCTTCCACTATTTCCCATCATTTTTCCGGATAACCCTAGCCTCTGCCATGACTCAAGCCGCGTTGAAGTGGGAACTGAGTTATGCTAAAGGATAGAAGCTATGACTAATTGCTGTCACTGATTGCCATGACTGTACGAAATTCCCAAGAGACTGACTATTCCATCCCCAAGGTCGAAGTTGACATTGATCCCGATCCCTCAGAACTGCCTTTCCTACCAGAGAAGTTCAATCAAATGCTTCAGCAGTTTCAACAGTGGTATCAGGGGCTGGCGGCTCCGGCTAAAATCGGGGTGGCGATCGCCTTATTTTTTGTTGCGGTTAGCCTACTGCTCAAAGTCCTGCATCTCATTGCCTCCCTAATCACTGTCACTATTTTGGCCATCGTACTGTACGGACTATACCGTACTTTTCTCAAACCCAATCTTTCCTGAACCTTGATTCCTCAACCTCTCCATGCCCCGTCCCTCCAAACTGACCTATGATCGCGGGACATTATTACTTCATCCCCCTCCCAGGGGAAGAGAATGGCTTGATTTTGTCACCTGGGATGATCGGGTAGAAAAGTTTCGTTTGCCGGCCTTTCAATATCGTTCTTTAGTGGAAAGACTCCAGGCGGCGGGGATCGATTTTATTGATGAAGCCAAGGGATTTTTGCCCCTAGAATTAACGCCTTGCCTAGAACGTCAGCCCTTTCCCCATCAAACGGAAGCCCTAACCGCCTGGAAAAAAGCGGCTCGTCAGGGAGTGGTAGTCTTGCCAACGGCGGCGGGAAAAACCTTTTTAGCCCAATTAGCCATTCAGTCCACCCCCCGCACCACTCTCATCCTGGTTCCAACCCTGGATTTAATGCACCAATGGTATGCCCAAATGACTGCTGCTTTTCCTGATACGGAAATTGGTCTCTTGGGAGGGGGTTCCCGCGATCGCAGTCCGATTTTAATTGCGACCTACCACAGTGGCGCGATCCAGGCAGAAACCCTGGGTAATCAATATGCCTTGTTGATTTTTGATGAATGTCACCATCTCCCCAGTGACTTTTTTCGCGTTATTGCTGAATATGCGATCGCCCCCTATCGCTTAGGATTAACCGCGACACCGGAACGCAGCGATGGCAGTCATCTGGATTTAGACCATTTAATTGGGCCAGTGGTCTATCACAAAACCGTTGAGGATTTAGCCGGTGATACCTTGGCGGAACATGAAGTTATTCAGATCAAAGTTCAATTGTCCCAGAGTGAACGAGAACGCTACGATCTGGCCATGCAAACCCGCAATCAATTTTTACGACAGTCTAATATTGCCCTGGGTAGCCTAAATGGTTGGCAACAATTTGTCCAAGCGAGTGCCTGTTCTAGTAGTGGCAGACGGGCCATGTTAGCGCACCGTGAAGCTAAGGAAATTTCCCTCGGTACGGAAGGCAAGTTACGAGTCCTAGCAGAAATTTTGACGGAGCACTATCCCGATCCCATCCTCATCTTTACCAACGACAATGCAACGGTTTATCGGATTTCCCGAACGTTTTTAATTCCGGCCATCACCCATCAAACCCCCGTTAAGGAACGTCATGAGGTTTTGAGCCAATTTCGAGAAGGCCATTACAAAACGTTGGTAACGTCCCATGTTCTTAATGAGGGGGTAGATGTCCCTAGTGTCAAAGTAGCCGTTATTCTATCGGGGACGGGTTCCACCCGTGAATATGTGCAGCGTTTAGGACGTATTCTTCGCAAACAGGTGGGAGTGCATAAACTAGCAATTCTCTATGAAGTCGTGGCCGAAGATACGAGCGAAGAACAAACCGCCCATCGTCGCAAAGCGGCCAGTAAATCTTCTGCCGATCGCCCCCAGCAGTTGGAATTATTGCCTTCCCCAAAACAGCGATCGCTCAGAGCCGCAGAACCGAAAACCAATCCTTACTCGACAGAAGATTAATCTGCTGTTACTGTAAACAAACAAAACGTAATCTTTCGTAACGATAAAGTAGGATTCATGCCTATAATCGAGCAGAGTAGATTCTTCCGTTTCTGATCACTCTTCCAGACCGCTAATAAATTACCCTTTTAAACTTTAGCTATAATGCCTCGAATTCTCGTAATTGACGATGATCCTTCGATTTCTGAGCTTGTCTCGATTAACTTAGAGATGGCCGGTTATGATGTCAGTCCCGCCGAAGATGGCATTAAAGGCCAGGCCTTGGCTGTACAAATTCAGCCTGACTTGATCATGTTAGACCTCATGCTTCCCAAGGTGGATGGTTTCACCGTTTGTCAACGTTTACGTCGAGATCCTCGCACTGCGGATATTCCAGTGTTAATGTTGACAGCCCTGGGTCAAATCCAGGACAAAATTGATGGTTTTAACGCCGGAGCTGATGATTACCTCACCAAACCCTTTGATGTGGAAGAAATGTTGGCTAGGGTTCGGGCTTTATTACGACGGACAGATCGCATTCCCCAGGCGGCCAAACATTCAGAAATTCTCAGTCATGGCCCCCTAACCCTCATCCCTGAACGTTTTGAGGCAATTTGGTTTGGCAAAAGTATTAAGCTAACGCATCTAGAATTTGAATTGCTGCATTGCTTACTACAACGTCATGGGCAAACCGTCGCACCTAGCGATATTTTAAAGGAAGTTTGGGGTTATGAACCCGATGATGATATTGAAACCATTCGTGTTCACATTCGCCACCTACGAACGAAGTTAGAACCCGATCCTCGTCGTCCTCGCTATATTAAAACGGTTTATGGGGCGGGCTACTGTCTGGAGTTTCAACCAGAGGAAGAGGCAATGGTAGAAGACAAATCGGCGATCGCCTAAAAACAACTGCGAGGATCTCTAAACCCTTTCAGAAAGGCCTTGACACGTTGTTTGGGAGTACCGTGATGTTCAGGATCGTTATAGGCATAATCCCCACTGATTTTGGCGGTAAATATCCCTTCTTCGAGATCTCCTGGCTCTAAAGCTCCCGCTTGATCAGCCGCCGCAAAGAAAATTCCGGCTAAACAATCGGCCTGTAACTCCAACATCATCGTTGGTACTCGACGCTCAAATAAACCAAGATGATTTTGGACAGAATGGCCATACTCATGGGCGACGGCATAATAGGCAGCCACATCCCCTGCTTGATCCGCTAAACGGGTCAGTTGGGGAATATTAAGATGAATGCTATTGTTTTCAGGACAATAATGGGCTAATTCCGAGGGGCCACAGGGTGTGCGTTCCACCCGACGGTGGGGATAAACCACAGGATAACGGTAGCGAATGCCAAATTGTCTTAAAAAGGATGCCCAAAACGTATCGAGACCATTACTCACAACTTTGAGGGTGGCATAGTCCCATTCTGCTTTTACCCCTTGGCTAGGCGTTAGGCTCAGTAGCAGGGTTAATAAGCCGAGGGTCAGGGTCTTTTTGGTCAGAGAAAGGAAGATAGTTGGCATGAAGAAGCCAAAAAAGTAGGATTGCGGGTCTTGGATCGGGAGAAGCGCAGCTTCATTGTTAATGAACGTTAATGATGCTTCTCAATCTTGACTTCATGTTAGCAATTTCTTGGCGATCGCCGTTTGGACTCATTGTTTAGGCTCGTGTGTGGCCAGCGAATCCTCGTTGATAGAAGGGACTTAATATTGCTTGAGAGAACTTAGTGATTCTTAATATTTTTGGGGATAATTGCATTTATTACAAGCTGTAACGTTTCGGTCAAAAGCCTAAAAGAAAATGAGAAAATTTAAGTATTCTCAGAGATTATCAGAATCCTCAATCTTAAAGATTCTATTGCGCTTTTATGGAGCGAGAGAAACAGAGAAACCCCTAACTTCTCTAAGTGTTTTTACTGAGTTATGACGATTTTTGCTCAAAGCATTGTTTTGCTCACGGAAAAATCTGAATGCCATTTTAGCCTTTGCTCAATAGCGGAATCAAAAGAGTCTTCTATCTCTGAAAAACCGTTAGAAAACAAAAACATTGCTATTCACATGATTGCTTTTTGATAAGGAGCCTAATGGATATGACGTGGAAAATTAAGCAGGTAGGAGGAGCTATCTGGCATTATCTTAATCAGCCTCTCTGGCCCTCAGAGCCATCGGCTATCTGGGAACCCAGTCGTTTTTGGTATGTCTATCAAATTCAACTATTGGAAATTTGTTGGCAAATCAGTAATACGGAAAGTCATCTGCTTTAGGATAAGGCTAGGCGATTCTTTTGGAAATGCTTCCACACCTAATTTATTAATTAAAATTATCGATGTCCCAGCCTTACTTTGCCACCGTTGCAAGAGGATTAGAAGCGATCGCCGTTCAGGAACTCGAAACCCTAGGGGGACGGAATGTACAACCGGCCTTTGCCGGAGTGAGCTTTGAAGGAGATTTAGCACTACTTTATCGCGTTAATCTCTGGTCAAGGGTCATTTTTCGTGTCTTAGTTCCCCTGCTTAACGTTAAGGCAGAGAACGCCCAACAGCTTTACCACAGTGTCAAAAAAATTGATTGGTTTGACTATTTACAGTTAGACCAAAGTTTTGCGGTTTATTGCACCGGCAGTAATCCCCATTTAAACCATACTCACTTCACTGCTCTCCAGATCAAAAATGCGATCGTTGATCAACAGCGAGATAGAACAGGAAAACGCTCTAGTATTGATATCAATCAGCCAGATATTGTCATTAATGCCCATATTCAACAAAATAACTGCCAGTTAAGTTTGGATAGTTCTGGCTTTAGTTTGCATCGTCGGGGTTATCGTCCGGCCATGGGGTTAGCTCCTCTGAAGGAAACTTTGGCCTCTGCCCTGTTAGCGATCGCGGAATGGACTCCTTCCCAACCTTTCTTAGATCCCCTGTGTGGATCGGGAACCCTTCCTATTGAAGCTGGTTTACAGTCTTTAAAAATCGCGCCTGGTAAGTTTCATTCCCAATTCTGTTTTCAGCAATGGCCCGACTATGATCCTAATTTATGGCAAGCTCTTTTAATTCAGGCTCAACAGGGAGAACTATCTCAACTACCATCACCAATTTGGGGGAGTGATCAAGAGGCTGCGGTGATCAAACAGGCCCAAAGCAATGCCCAAGCTTGTCATTTAGATCAACATATTCAATGGCAAACAAAATCCTTAGCGGCTCTAGAAGCTCCTGCCTCATCAGGGATCATCCTTTGCAATCCCCCCTATGGCAAACGTCTGGGAGAAACTTCAGAGTTAGAGAGTTTTTACCAACAACTGGGAGATATCCTGAAACAGCGATTTAAGGGCTGGACGGCTTACATTCTGACTGGAAATCGAGAATTGGCAAAACGGATTGGGTTAAGAGCGGCTCGCCGTTTTCCCCTGTTTAATGGTTCTCTGCCTTGTACTTTATTAAAGTATGAGTTGTATTGACAAAAAAAACTCCCTATCAATCAAATTATCAAGAGGGAGATGGAAACAAGAGAGTCGAAAAGTTAGCTAGTAACTTCGCCAAACTCCAATCAAAATACCTTGAACTTCTACTTGAGAGGCCGGAACTTCAATATTCTCGGATTTGCCGTTAGAAGCTTTGAGCACGACATTTTCGCCCTCTTGGTAGAAATGTTTGAGCGTTGTTCCATGATTCTCGACACGGGCCGCAACAATCGCGCCATCGGGAACCACCTCTTCAGGATTGAGTGAGCGTAAGATCGCCATGTCACCTTCTGCAATGAGGTCATTAATCAAGCTATCCTCAGCCACCTTGAGAACATAGCAGTTGGGCTGCTTGATGATACTGGCTAGATCTAATTTTTCTGCGGTTTCGGCTTCGGGACGGGGTTCCACCTGGCTGCCTCCAGAGACTTCACCCAGAATGGGAATGCCTTTGGGTTTTTGGTGCAGAATACGAAGGGTACGCGCTTTTCCTTCTGTCCAATCAATATAGCCTTTGCTTCTTAATCGCTCTAAGCGGCTTTGAATTGGAGCAGGCGATCGCAAATTCATCGCTCGCATCATTTGGCGAATAGAGGGAGCGTGTTGGGTTGTTTCGATATACTCCACAAGCCAATCGTAAAGCTCTTGTTGAGCACGGGTCATTGATTCCATCAGAGTTATCTCCTTATATTGCTTCAGGACTCCTGATCTTTACTATAGTAGTATTTGTCACTTTCAGCACGTAGATACTCTTATTTTACACGGATTTTTGATGTTAATTTTTGTTACGAACAAGATTAACCAGAAAAGTGTGGAGTCCCATAACTAAGTATTAATACGCAATTTGCCTACCCAGTCGGAAAGGCGATCTCGGTTCAGACGATAGCTCAAGGGATGGGCAATCAGGCGAGCGGTACTTTCAAACAAGACTTCAATTTCGATCAAGCCGTTCTCTCTAAGGGTTTTTCCCGTTGAAACCAAATCCACAATGGCCTCTGACATTCCCGTAATCGGCCCCAGTTCGACTGAACCGTAAAGGGGAACAATTTCTACCGGCAGGTCTAAACGTCGAAAATGCTCTTGAGCACAGTTAACAAACTTTGACGCAACTTTACCGTGAGGGGGAAGTTCAATGGAACGACGATAGGGACTTTTTTCAGGCACGGCCACCGATAAACGACAGCTACCAAACTGAAGATCCGCTAAATGGGCCACCGCCGGATTTTTCTCCAGCAGAACGTCATAACCCACAATCCCCAGATGGGCCTGGCCATATTCCACGTAAACAGGGACATCGTGGGTTCTCACCAACAAGGCTCTAGCGGTTTGAGTGGGATCAACAATCTGAAGTTGACGGTTTTTGGGATCTAAAAAAGCACTAAAATCCAACCCAAGCTGTTGAAAGCGGTCAATACTATCCTTGAGCAAGGCCCCCTTCGGTAAGGCAATGGTTAACATAAAATTTTTTAGTCAAGATGAATAAACAAATAGAAATGGCTAGGATTGCCAGTTTTGGGATTGAGTTGTCCAGTTTTCGATAATGCGTTGACGCTGTCGGGCAATCACCAGGGCATGATCGGGGACATTATTCGTCACTACCGAACCGGCTGCCACTACCACCGATTCTCCTAAGCTGACTGGCGCAACAAAGACACTATTGGCTCCTGTTTTGGTGCCATTGCCAATAATAGTCTGATGTTTATTGACACCATCATAGTTAGCCGTAATGGTTCCCGCTCCCACATTGACGCGATCGCCGAGAATAGCATCACCGAGATAGGTTAAATGGGCTACATTGGTCTTGGTTCCCAAACGAGTTTTCTTAATTTCCACAAAATTGCCAATCCGACAATTCGCGCCGACTTCTACTTCACCTCGTAAATGACTATAGGGGCCAATGCGACAGCCAGAACTAACTTGACTATCGGTGATCACAGAATAAAGAACGGTGACATTTTCGCCCAGGCTGCTATTTTCAATCAAACTACCGGGCCCAATGCGACTGCCCTTACCTACCTTGGTCGTTCCCCGTAGATGACTATGGGGTTCAATGATCACATCAGGCTCTAGGGTGACAGTATCGTCAATGGTAATGGTGTCAGGGTTAATCAGTGTGACTCCGGCGGCCATCCAATTGTCTTTGATTCGTTCTTGAAGGACTTCGTTAGCGGCGGCCAATTGTTTGCGATCATTGATTCCGGTAATTTCTAAATAATCCTCCACATCAACGGCCAGCACAGGGGCCAGAAAATGGACAACGTCGGTGAGGTAATATTCCTGCTGATCGTTATTGGAGGTTAATTGGGGCAGAATTTCCGCCAGTTTAGGCCAGTTGAAACAATAAATACCGCCATTAATGCGATGGTTCTGGCGTTGAGCATCGTTGCAATCACGATCTTCCACAATCTGAGTAACCAGGTTATGACCATCACAAAAAACCCGGCCATAGCCTTTAGGATTGGGGAGATTGGCGGTCAATAGGGTAGCCATACTGCCATTGGCTTGATGAGTAGCCAACAGTTTTTCCAGGGTTTCAGCCCTGAGCAGAGGAGCATCGCCATTGAGAACCAGTAGGTCTCCGGTAAAATCCTTGAGATAGGGTAAGAGTTGTTGGATGGCATGGCCTGTGCCTAGCTGTTCGCGCTGTTCGACAAATTCTACCTCCGGTTGGGATTGAAACTGGGCTTTAACCGCCTCTCCCTGATAACCGATAATCACTAATTTCCGTTCTGGGGCTAACCCCTGGCAACTGTCTAACACTCGTTCCACCAGCGATCGCCCCCCCAGTTGGTGTAAAACCTTGGGCAGAGTGGATTTCATGCGAGTTCCCTTACCCGCCGCTAAAATTGCTACTGCGACCATGCTTGTTTGTCCGTCCCAATGAATCCGTCAATATTCACGAAACTGAGTATATCGCGTCCTGATCCCCTGCTGATAGGATGTAACAATAGTTGGTGAACTGGAGAAGCAATGGGCTGCACGATTCTCTTTTATAAACCCTACGGTGTTCTTTGCCAATTTACCGATGCCGATGGTGGCGATCAACCTCGTAAAACCCTTAAGGATTTTATTGCCCTGCCCGATATTTATCCCGTTGGCAGATTAGATTACGACAGCGAAGGATTATTGCTATTAACCGATCAAGGACGTTTACAGCACCGTTTAGCCCATCGTCAGTTTGCCCATCCCCGTACCTATTGGGTACAGGTAGAGCGAATTCCTGCTGATCAGGATTTAGAGCCACTACGTCAAGGTATTGCTATTCAGGATTATCAAACTCGCCCTGCTTGGGTGAAGATTCTAGCGACGGAACCGGATTTACCGCCCCGTGAGCCACCGATTCGTTACCGCAAAAATGTGCCAACTAGTTGGCTAGAATTAACGCTGACGGAAGGCCGCAATCGTCAAGTTCGTCGTATGACCGCAGCCATTGGTTTTCCCACCCTACGTTTAGTCAGAAGGGCGATCGCCGTTGGTCAGGGTAAAATGGCTTTGCAGTTGAGTATTGACGGTTTGCAGCCGGGGGAATGGCGAGAACTCACGGCGACGGAAAGACGTTTTCTCGCGCAATTGTAAAGAAAAATCCGCAGGAGAAATCAGCATGAAAGTTTGGCTAAAGGAAAATATTTTGATCATTGCAACGGAAGATTTACCTCCCTTTAAAAAAGGCGGTTCGGTGGTGCGAAATAATTATTTTTGGGCATTGAAAGCGATCGCCTGTTACGCCAGGAAGGAACAGGATTGGGAATTTGATCCAGAGGTTTGGCCCGCTTTAGCGAGAATGATCGCTTTTTTTGCTCAATCGGGTTATCTGGGGTTTTCGGAGACAATTCTGGAGTTTCCCTTAGGAGAAATCATTCCTGAGGTTTTACGTCCTATTTCCACCTGGCAATAGCATTTTTTTCAATTTTTAGGCTTAATCAAGTAGCCGGTTGTAATTAAATAGAAAACAGGTTTTGCACTTGATCCCCCCTGCCCCCCTTAATAAGGGGGGTGGCGATAGGCGGGGGGATCTTACAATTTTCAGCGTCTAGCTACTTCACAACCTGAATTTAACGATTGGGTTGATAGTATTCATGGCTTAAAAAAGGCACAGCAACCACCCTTCCAGAAGCATTTCCTAACTGAACTTGTAAACCTTCACCACCGGCTTTTGTACGAATATAGGCCAAGCCAAAGGGCATTTCTAAGTCAGTCATACTGGTTAAAATACCAACCTTTTCTGCTCCGATGGTCACTACTGTATTAGGTAATACGGCTTCGCTTAATTGCACTCCCCATAGTCTTTGTTTAACCCCTTTATAGGTATTTAAGCGAGCAATGGTTTCTTGACCAATATAACAGCCTTTCTCAAAAGACACTGTTCGCCATAGTCCTGCTTCCAAAGGGTTATAATCTTCCGTCAATTCTTGATCGGGTATCGGTCTGCCCTGCATAATGCGACAATGTTCCCACAGGCGATCGCTGATGGCCAGAAAACCTTTTTCAAGGAGTAAATTCTCTAGGGTTGGTAAGGCTGTAAGGGGAAGAATCAAGGTATAGCCAGGTAAATCAAGATCATTGCTGGCCGCGAGTAGCACTGGCTCAGTCCCCAAGAAAACGGTGACAAATTGATTAATTTCAGGTAATGGAAAGTCTAGGGATGGTAAAGCTTCCGCTACGGTTGGCCCGATTAAACTAATGCAGGTAAACTGACTGGAAAGATCTGTTAATTCCACCTTATCCATCGGAAAAAGATAACGATCCATCCATTCCCATAAAAATTGTCGTCGTTGAGCAGAGGTTTTGACCCAAAGCGCATTTTCTTGTTTATAAACTCTGGTCAAATCGAGGGTTCTGCCAGTGGAATTGACAAAAACGGTGTCACAATAAGAACCAACTGCTAAAGCATTAATATTATTTGTTGTTTGGTTATGTAAAAAGCGATCGCGATCGACTCCTTTTAGTTCTAATAAACCGATTTGAGGCGGAACATAGAAGGCTCTAGCCTCCCTAATAGCAGTCAGGGTTTTAAGGTCAGTTTCGAGGGAAAGGGTTGACATAAAAATAGCTCCAAAGGTGTTGACAAATGATCAGATAAAAAGTATTTTAAAATCTCTCTTACTCAATCTCTCTAAGAGGAAATTCTCTTGCCAAAACTTGGTAGAGGTTTGGTTCCCAAATCCATAGAGAATAAGGCTTAGAGACTAAGCCCCTACATTTAATTAAAAAAGGATGCAAGAACATATTTTGGCACGATATCTTTTTTAAAGAAATAACCATTGCAAAGTAGATGAGATCTCCTCTATTTTAAGGCAATGATGCAAATAGTTTCCCGACAATCACTTGAGTTTTATGATCTAGTTGATTCCAGTCAACTTCCCCCTCTTGATTAAATAAACTAGAATCAATTGTCACCGTAAATTCACGTTGATGGTCATGGTTTTCAGCAACCCAAGGTTGGGGATGATAGTCCAAAAAACAAACTTGAAAACAGAGATCCCATAGATCCAAGGTCAAGATTTGTTCCTGACGACTTAAACAAAGTTGATGACCTGGATAGGGAGAGGAGACTTCTTGATAGGTTCCTTGCCACTCAGAGGCTTCTAATTGTTTACCAAGATTATCCACAACTCGAATTAAAGCAGGTTGCATCAGGAGTTCTGCCTGTTCCCAGTCTTGAGGATGCTTGAATAGGGGTTTCATGGTGGAAAATTAAATTGATCTAAATAGTTTAATGAGTATGAACGTAAGCTCCTGCTTCAGGAAAAAAGGGGACGATCTCAGCTTGGGTTTCCAATCCTAAATGGTGCAACATTTTTTCTAGAACCGGATCGGGGGAAAAGCGGAGGTAATCGGGGGTAATTTCGATGGGAACATGGCGATTGCCTAGATGATAGGCGGCTCTTAACAAGGTGAGGCGATCGCTGGCGGTGACAGTTAATACAGGTTCAGGTTTAGCTTGAATTTCGATCACCACATTATTTTCCGTTTCTAAATAATCAAGATGCTTAAGCACCGTCCCCCTGGGTAAACGCAATAATAGGGATTGACCATTGGCTAATTCAAAATGATGACGACTGCGAGTGCGTTCTTCGGCCGTTAAGGCGAGGGTAATTCGAGGAAGTGAAGGGTTAAGAGCGGCGGTCGGTATTTTCTGAGTCGCAATAAGGATGGATTCTGACATCGGCTAGGTCTTATTCTGATTAATTTGGCAAGCATCCCCAAGGCTAGGGTACTTTAGAAGAAGTCCGAATTTGAATAATAATCGTTTGAATCCGTTTTTTCAGGCTAGGATTTTTTCTAGCGGCTTCAGTAATCGCGTTAAAATCGGCTGGATTTAAACCACTGGTTTTGGCAATTTTCTTAGACTGATTACAGAAAGAAACGGCAATTACTTGAGCCTCTTTGGGCAATTTACTTAAACTATCTTTTTGATTACAAGCAATTTGAGGCGGAACTCGACCAAGGAGGTTTTGAATTTTTTGATAGGCGGCTTTGCGTTCTACTTCGATCGCCAAAATGGCCTGAGCGTATTGATTAATCTGGGTTTGGCTAAATTCTTGACTGTAGGCGATCGGGTTAAACAGTAAACGAGCAGGGTGCCAGGCGACTTCTGGAACAACACCACAAAGAATCCCCATCGCAGCCAGTGAATTAACAATAAAAAATCGACTAAGAAACTTGTTCAAGTCGTATAGGGAATGGGAGCTAATCATCATGCGCGTTAGTCGCTCAAGGTAGAATGATATCGAAAGATTCCGACAAAGGCGTTCTTGCTTGTTTGAATTATTTTGTCTGGGATAAGTTCCTGACAGGGATTCTCCCCTTTTTGTACTCTTTTTACGGCTTGTCATGAATTTTTCCTCTTTTCCCGAAGCGGCTCGGCCGCACCCTCAGTCAGTCGTCGTCTCTAAAGCTGAATCGCTGGCTGGGTCTGGATCTTTTGCCCATCTTTCGGTTTTGTTGACGGAAGTGATCACTGGATTAGCGATTCAACCCCAGGGAAATTATTTGGATGCCACTGTTGGGGCAGGGGGTCATAGTCTAGCCATTCTGAAAGCCTTTCCTGAGCTTCATCTTACGGTCATTGATCGAGATGCCCAGGCGATCGCCGTTGTGCGGGAGAAATTTCAGAGCTTTGGAGAACGGGTCAGCTTTTGGCAAGGGAATTTTGGGGATTTTCCAGGTCAGGCTCAACAATTTGACGGCATTATTGCTGATCTCGGAGTGAGTTCTCCCCAATTGGATCAAGCAGAGCGGGGGTTTAGTTTTCGTCAAGCAGCCCCATTGGATATGCGTATGGATCAAGGCCAGTCCCTCTCAGCCCAGGAGATTATTAATCATTGGCAGGAAGTCGAATTGGCCAAAATTTTCTTTGAATATGGCGAGGAAAGATTATCTCGTCGTATTGCCCGTCAGATTGTCCAAAATCGTCCTTTTTCAACAACGACAGCCCTAGCAGAGGCGATCGCCCGTTGTGTGCCAGCAAAATATCGCTACGGTCGTATTCATCCTGCTACCCGTGTTTTTCAGGCTCTACGCATTGCGGTAAATGATGAGCTAGGTTCCCTCGAACGATTTTTAGCCCAAGCTCCCCAATGGTTAAAACCCCAGGGCCGCCTCGGCATGATTAGTTTCCACAGTTTAGAGGATCGTTTAGTAAAACACCGTTTTCGAGAGTCTCCCTGGCTTCAGGTGCTGACCAAAAAACCGATCTTGCCGTCTCCCCTCGAACAGAATCAGAATCCGCGATCGCGATCGGCCAAATTACGCTGGGCCGAGTCCATTGGTGAAACAGAAAAGAAAATCTAAAAAGGCTATTATGATAGCTATCCCCATCATGACAAATTTGCATCCAGAAATATCCAAGTTCAAATCAAGTTAAAATAGATGGGAGCAAATCTTTCAAGCCATTGTTAACCATGACATCCTACGCATCTGCTACTGCAAGAGCCGAAATGAGTGAACTTCGGCGGCTAAAAAGCCTACTTCCGCCTGAACTACAAAGCTGGGTCATGGTAGAAGGCAGCACGGAAATTAATCCGCCGTTAATTCGCTCGGAAGAGTTGGGGCGAGATGAAATCGAAATTCAAGTGGATTTGGCAAAGTGGGAAAATTTGGCGATCGATCAACGGAATTTACTGTTCTGGCACGAAGTTGCCCGTATTCAAAACGATACTATTCCCCGTGAAGGTTGGGAGATGGCGGCCTTAGCCATTGGTCTGGGGGGTGCAGTAGGTGAGTTGTGGGTACAGGATGGTTTGTTGCTGCTCTTAGCTTTGGCCCTTTGCGGGATTTCCGGTTATCGGCTCTGGCAAAAAAACAATGGTGATAAAAAACTGAAAGAAGCGATTGATGCAGACGAAAAGGCGATCGCCCTAGCTACCCGTTTTGGTTATACCCTCCCCAATGCCTATAAAAGTTTGGGCAGTGCCTTTAAAGCCATGATTGACCAAACCCCCAATCGTCGTCAACGGAAATATTATGAATCTCGCCTCCAGGCTCTCAGACAGAGTGCCGCTAAAATGAAAGCCAAAACCAAGCCAGTGGGTCAAGTGTAAAGGAATTAACAAGAATTTGAGATGACATTAATAACCGATTAACTTGGCAGATTCACTACTTATATTGATTTTGGGTTAATTCATGACATTAGAACCTCCTGCGTCGGATTTTGTGATTCGCTTTGTAGATCAAATACCCATTATTACCATTCCTCAACGTTTAACTGTTCTGGAGGCAATCCAGTTTAAAGAAGTTTCTTGTAATTTGTTAGAAACGGATCTAACTTCTGCCTGGTTAACCTTGGATTTTAGTCTGACTCAATTTATGGACAGCAGTGGCATTGGCTCCCTAGTGCAGATTTTGAGAGTTGCTAAAAGTAAAAATATTCAATTAGTCTTGCTCAAGGTTAATCCCAATGTCATGTCAGTTTTATCCATGACTGGACTGGATCGAGTTTTTACCTTTCAAAATAGTCTAGATCCCTTATTTTCTACAACGCTCCCATCTGATCAAGCGGATGCCAACAGTGCGAAAATAATCGCCAGTACTAGTAGCTTACAACCCCCTAAAACCCATCCTTCCATTCGTTCTGCGCTGAAGCGCACTGTTGATATTGTGGGAGCGTTAGTCGGTTTAAGTATCACGGGATTGATTTTTATTCCGATCGCGATCGCCATTAAATTGGATAGTAAAGGCCCAATCTTTTTTGCTCAAACACGCTGTGGTTGGCTAGGAAAACCCTTCAAAATGCTCAAATTCCGCTCCATGTGCAGCAATGCAGAAGCCCTGAAATCACAAGTTCCCAATGAGGTGGAGGGGGCGATTTTCAAAAATAAAAATGATCCTCGTATTACCAAGGTGGGAAAGTTTCTTCGACGAACTAGTCTAGACGAATTGCCTCAGTTTTGGAATGTTTTAAAAGGGGAAATGAGTTTAGTGGGGACAAGGCCACCCACCCCAGAAGAAGTGGATAGTTACGAAGTGCCAGCCTGGCAACGTTTAGATGTTAAACCAGGGATGACGGGAGAATGGCAAGTGAATGGCCGCTCTACGATTCAAAGTTTTGAAGACGTAATTAAATTAGATTTACGTTATCAAGAAAACTGGAGCCATTGGTATGATTTACAGCTAATTTTAAAAACTATTTTCATTCTTTTTCACAAAAATAGTGGTGCAGTCTAACGATTTTTCTGATACTAGATCTTCTCCTTTCCGACAGTTACACCTAGAAGTAAACTCGGACCTGTTTCAGTTGTCCTATATTTTAGATCGTTTTCATGGTTACTTTGAAGATTATCTACAAGAATATGATCTCAATATTATCAAGTTAATTCTGTCAGAAGCATTTACGAATATCATCAAATATGCTCATCAAAACTTATTGCCTGAAACCCCCATCGAGATTGAAATCAGTTTGTTAGAAACAGTGATCGAAATTAAAATTTGGGATTTTGGACTTCCTTTTGCCTTTGAACAGGAGTTAAAAAAAAGGAAGCTGATTATTAAAGAATGGAGACAAAAAATCCAGGCTATTCGTAGTCGTTATCCCGACGATGTGACAGCCCAAGAGCGGCTCATTAATGAAGCGATTATCAATGGTGAAATTATTATTCCCACGGGCGGCAATGGTTTATTTTTGATGGAGCAAAATACAGATAAAATTTGCTACATTCGAGAGGGAACCAACAAGAATTGTTTGATAGCCAGTAAAGCGATTAGTTTACGTCCTGAAGCTCCTCTCATGAACCATTCCGATAGTTTACGAATCCTTGCTCAAAAAACTCGTCAGGCGGCCTTGGCGCTGGGATGTCTTTCCCTGGCGGATCGTAATCAGGCGATCGCGGCTATGGCGGAGGCGTTAAGGGTGGCCAGTCCCCAAATTTTAGCAGCCAATCAAGCGGACTGTGAGACTGCCCAAGGCGAAGGCATTAGTAAACCGCTCTATGATCGCTTAAAACTGAGTGAGAGCAAATTACAAGCGACAATTGCTGGGCTGGGAGATGTGGAAAAATTGGCCGATCCCCTGGGTGCGATCACACTCCATCGAGAATTAGATGAAGGATTAGTGCTCAAACGAGTGGCTTGTCCCTTAGGAGTGTTGGGGGTAATCTTTGAAGCTCGTCCTGAAGCACTGATCCAGATCAGTAGCTTGGCCATTAAATCAGGCAATGGTGTCATTCTTAAAGGCGGCAAAGAAGCCCTTCGTTCCTGTCAGGTATTGGTAGAAATTATTAAGCAAGGATTAGCAACAACAAACGTTGATCCTGAGGTCATTCAACTCCTCACCACGAGGGCAGAAATTCGTGAATTATTAACCCTAGATGATTATGTGGATCTGATTATTCCTAGAGGCTCTAACGAATTTGTCAGATATATTCAAGAGAATACTCGTATTCCGGTCTTAGGTCATGCCGATGGTATTTGTCATCTGTATTTAGATGAAGAGGCGGATTTTACGAAGGCGATCGCCATTACCGTCGATTCTAAAAGCCAATATCCTGCGGCCTGTAATGCGGTGGAAACTTTGCTAGTTCATCAAGCCATTGCGGCCACTTTATTACCCCAACTGGCCCTAGCTCTACAGGAAAAACAAGTCATTTTAAAAGGAGATCCCAGCACTCAAAGGCTCATTAATTGTGAAGCCGCCACGGAGGAGGATTGGCGCACCGAATATAGCGATTTAATTCTTGCTATTAAAGTAGTTGATTCTTTGGCCGCTGCCATTGAACACATTCATCTCTACGGCTCGAAACATACTGAGGCGATCGTTACTGAAAATCGGGAAACCGCGCAAGTATTTTTAAATCAAGTGGATGCGGCGGGTGTTTATCACAATTGTAGTACTCGTTTTGCCGATGGTTTCCGCTACGGTTTTGGGGCAGAAGTGGGAATTAGCACACAAAAAATGCCGCCCCGTGGCCCCGTTGGTTTAGAAGGTCTTGTCACTTATAAATATCACCTTCAGGGCAATGGTCAAATTGTTGCTCACTATAGTGGTTCAGAGGCCAAAGCTTTTAGCCATCGAGATCTGGAACTTTAGGAAGGGTTAAGGCGATCGCCGTTAAAGTTCTCGCTTGTAACATTCTGGGAGTGAATGAATAGGAATCTTGAGAACTTTCTATTCCTTTTCCTGTTCCTTTTTCATCTGTAGCACACAATCCTGGCCCATACCGATCAACAAACCAGCGATCGCCCCAATCCAGACAAATTTATGCTTATATAACTGCTCGTAAGTTTGGCTGTTATAACGATGAATTTGGCTACTCCCATAACGATTCAAGGCCAGATAACCGGCTCCGTAGCCAATCATGGCCCCAATCAATGCAGAAATTATCCCTGAGGCAAAGACAGTTCTAGGATTAATCATCGTTTTTTCACTCCGAACGTTAAGGACAACCTGAAAATCAGAGGTTGAGTGGAGACTTCATCGATTCCAACCCAAATTTAATGCCCAAACCAGATATAGGCTAACCCCAAAAGCGTTCCGAGCATTAAAATATGGTTCATCCAATCGTCAACATTCCACTTTTTAAACATTTTTGGCTGATAGGGGTAAAGGTGAAATTTTTGAGCGTTTTTTTCGCTTAAGCCTAAGATAACTGCTTATAGCCGTTAAGTAACCATTATTTATTTTTGTTTAAATATCCAAGCGTTGGTAGATTTGCTCCAGATTTTTCAAATGTTCTTGAGGATCAAAACAAGTGGTGATTTCTGCGGGTGTTAGGTATTGAGTGACCTGGGGATCTTGACGAATCAACGCTTCAAAATTGCCACCTTCTTGGTTCCAGGCTTGATGAGCAGAACCCTGAACAACTTGATAGGCCGCTTCTCGGCTCATGCCTTTTTCCACCAATGCTAACAGCACCTTCTGACTAAAAATAACTCCTCCATAGACATTCATATTGCGCTTCATGTTTTCGGGATAGATGAGCAGATTTTTGACCAAGTTGGTCATCTCTTTCAACATAAAGTGGGTCAAAATGCAGCTATCGGGAAAGATCACCCGCTCTACTGAACTATGGGAAATATCCCGTTCATGCCACAGGGCCACATTCTCTAAAGCAGCCACCGCATGACCGCGAACAATTCTAGCCATTCCCGTTAAGCGTTCGGAGCGAATCGGATTGCGTTTATGGGGCATGGCCGAGGAACCTTTTTGTCCTTTGGAAAAGTATTCTTCTACTTCTAAAACATCAGTGCGTTGCAGATTACGAATTTCTACGGCAAAGCGTTCTAAGGAGGCTCCTAATAAAGCCAGTTGCTGAACATATTCGGCATGACGATCGCGGGAGATAACTTGAGTGGAAGCTGTGTCAGGTTCTAATCCTAATTTCTGACAGGCGATCGCTTCTACCCTGGGATCAATATTGGCATAGGTTCCCACTGCTCCTGAGATTTTACCCACCGCAATGGTTTGTCGTAAACGTACCAGGCGATCGCGGTTCCTGAGAACTTCGGCTAACCAACCGGCTAGTTTAAAACCAAAGGTAATGGGTTCAGCATGAATACCATGAGAACGACCGACCATCACCGTATAGCGATGTTGCTGGGCTTGGTAACGTAAGGTTTGAATGAGATCTTCTAAGCGTTCTAGGATGAGGTCTAAACTGGCCACTAATTGTAGGGCTAGGGCAGTATCCAAAACATCAGAACTGGTTAATCCGAGGTGAATATAACGACCCGCATCTCCCACATACTCATTGACATTGGTGAGAAAGGCGATCACATCATGGCGAACTTCTGCTTCAATTTCAAGCACCCGTTGGGGGTCAAAATTGGCCTTGGCCTTAATTTCTTCCACTGCTTCTGCGGGAATATACCCCAATTCTGCCTGGGCCTCACAAACAGCAATTTCCACATCTAACCAGGTTTTGAGTTTATAGGCATCAGTCCAGAGGTTGCCCATCTCAGGCAAGGTATAACGTTCAATCACAAGACTACTCTCAATATAACCGTCTTATTTTACTATTCTTAAGGACGGCGATCGCGACAGTTTTAGGATTCTGTAACAAAATTGAATATGGACTGAAGATGTTTATAGAAGTTACGCATTGACAAAAGCATAAAGATATGTTGAACAGACAGAATTCTCCTGACAAACTCCAATGGCAAGACAGCTATCAAAACCCTCGACAGCAAAGTGCGACTGTGATTTATACACCTT